>JBEPTZ010000071.1:0-22025 GCA_041691815.1 Rhodospirillales bacterium
CCGCGGGGGGGGGGGGGGGCCGGCGCGCGCCCCCCGGCCGGGCGGGCCGCGCGGGTGCAGGAGGCGGTGCTGGCGCTGCTGCGGGCCGAAGATGTGGCCGACTGCATCGCCGCCGAGATGCCCGCCCTGCTGGCGGTGGACGCCGCCACGCTGTGCCTGGAAGCCGAGCTGCCGGGCGCCCGCCGCCTGCCGCCGGGCAGCGTCGCGCGCCTGCTCGGCCAGCGCGGCGCGCTGTTCCGCAGCCACCCAGCCACCGACAACGGCGCCGACGCCCAGTTGCTGCACGGCGAGGCCGCCCGCCTCGCCCGCCACGAGGCGCTGCTGCTGGTGCCCGGCGAAGGCCCGCCAGCGCTGGTCGCCCTGGTCGCCCGCGCCCCCGGCGTCCTGGACACCACCCAGGGCACCGGCGCCCTCACCTTCCTCGGCCGCGCCGTCGCCGCGGCGCTGGACCGATGATAACGGCCGAAACCGTCCGGCAATCCTTCCTCACCTGGCTCGCCGCCGAGCGCCGCGCCTCACCGCTCACCGTCGAAGCCTACGCGCGCGACATCGTCGCCTGCCTCGGCTTCCTCACCCGCCACATCGGCGCCGAACCCGACCTCGCCACCCTGGCCAACCTGCGCGCCGCCGACCTGCGCGCCTGGCTGGCCTGGGAAGCCGGCCGCGGCATCGGCGCCGCCACCCGCTCCCGCCATCTCTCGGCGCTACGCAGCTTCTTCCGCTTCCTCGCCCGCCGCCATGGCGTCAGCAACCCGCAGGTCGCCTTGCTCGCCGCCCCGCGCACCCACAAGCCGCTGCCGCGCGCGCTCTCCGCACCCGACGCCCGCGCCGTCGCCCAGGATATCGGCGAAGTCTCCGATCTGGCCGCCACCCAGGCCCGCGACACCGCGCTGTTCAGCCTGCTCTACGGCAGCGGCCTGCGCATCGCCGAGGCCCTGGCGCTCGATGTCGCCGACGCCCCCCTGCCCGGCAGCGACGCCATGCTGCGCGTCACCGGCAAGGGCGCCAAACAGCGCATCGTGCCGGTGCTGCCGGTGGTGCGCGAGGCAATGGCCGCCTGGCTGCGCCTGCACCCCTCCCCCACCCGCGACGCCCCGCTGTTCGTCGGCGAGAAGGGCGGCCGCCTCAACCCCGGCGTCGCCCAGCGCACGCTGCGCAACTTCCGCCGCCAGCACGGCCTGCCCGAACACGCCACCCCGCACGCGCTGCGCCACAGCTTCGCCACCCACCTGCTGGCCGGCGGCGCCGACCTGCGCTCGATCCAGGACCTGCTCGGCCACGCCAGCCTGTCCACCACCCAGCGTTATACCCAGGTGGATACCCGGCAACTGCTGGAAGTGTGGCATCGGACGCATCCGCGCGGGTAAGCAAGACTCTTCTTTTTGTGGACAAAAAGAAACAAAAAAACTTTTCATCCATTTAATGAATCGCCCGCCGTATGGGCCGAACCGGCCGAGGGTGATATCGTCCCGCCGCAAACCACTCAGGACCGGACCATGAGCCTCATCGTCGGCATCCCCGCCTGCACCCGCGACATCGGCGGCCACCTGCAGCACGCCACCCCCGCCCGCTACGGCGCCGCCCTGCTCGGTGCCGCCGGCGCGGTGCCGATCCTGCTGCCACCGGTCGGCGAGCCGATGCTGGCCATGCTCGACCGGCTCGACGGCCTGCTGCTCGACGGCAGCCCAAGCAACATCGAACCCACCCTCTACGGCGCCACCGACGACGCCACCCCCGGCCGCCACGACCCCGACCGTGACGCCACCACCCTGCCGCTGGTCCGCGCCGCGCTTTCCCGCGGCCTGCCGCTGCTGGCGATCTGCCGCGGCATCCAGGAACTCAACGTCGCCCTCGGCGGCACCCTCTCGCAGCAGGTCCAGGACCTCCCCGGCCGCATGGACCATCGCGGCGGCCCCGGCAGCAACGACCACCGCTACCGTGCCAAGCACAGCGTCGCCCTCTCCGGCGGCCTCGCCGCGATCATCGGCAAGCCCGAGATCATGGTGAACTCGCTGCACGAACAAGGCATCGACCGCCCCGCCGACGGCCTGGTGGTGGAAGCCATCGCCCCGGACGGCATGATCGAAGGCGTCCGCGTCGCCAACGCCTCCGGTTGGGCCTGCGGCGTCCAGTGGCACCCCGAATGGGCCTACGCCGAAAATCCCGACAGCATCGCGCTGTTCCGCGCCTTCGGCGAAGCCTGCCGCGCCTACGCGATGGGCGAGCGAAAGGCCGCCTGACATGGACCTGCAACTCACCGGCAAGCGCGCGCTGATCACCGGCGGCAGCAAGGGCATCGGCCGCGCCACCGCCCTGCTGCTGGCCGAGGAAGGCATGGACCTGGTCCTCGTCGC
This sequence comes from Rhodospirillales bacterium, assembly GCA_041691815.1. Classification (GTDB taxonomy): domain Bacteria; phylum Pseudomonadota; class Alphaproteobacteria; order Acetobacterales; family Acetobacteraceae; genus 70-18. Next base: position 2,355 of record JBEPTZ010000071.1, read on the forward strand.
CCGCGACCAGACCACGCTGGACGCCGCCGCCCAGGCGGTCCGCGCCCGCCGCCAGGTGGTCGTCACCACCCTCGCCGCCGACCTCTCCAGCGAGGCCGAGGTGAAGCGCATCGCCGAAGCCGCCGGCCCGGTCGACCTCTTGGTCAACAACGCCGGCGCCATCCCCCCCGGCGGCCTGCTGGCGGTCGACAACGAGACCTGGCGCCGCGCCTGGGACCTCAAGATATTCGGCTTCATCTCGCTGTGCCGCCAGGTCTACCCGGTCATGGCGGCGCATGGCGGCGGCGTCATCGTCAACATCATCGGCGCCGCCGGCGAGAAATTCCCGCCCGGCTACATCGCCGGTGCCACCGGCAACGCCGCCCTGATGGCCTTCACCCGCGCCCTCGGCCACGCCAGCCAGCCGGACGGCATCCGCGTCGTCGGCATCAACCCCGGCGCCACCGCCACCGAGCGGATGGAGATGCTGCAACGCTTCCGCGCCCGCGAGGAATTCGGCGACGAAACCCGATGGACCGAGTACAGCGCCCACGCCCCGTTCGCCCGCATGGGCCGCCCGGAGGAGATCGCCGCAGCGGTCGCCTTCCTGGCCAGCCCGCATTCCGGCTACACCACCGGCACCATCCTCACCATCGACGGCGGCGCCTGAACCAATTCCCGCCCGATCCAATTCCCCGGTAGCGCCCAAGGAACACCGCCTCATGAACGACGCCGCCTTCGACCTGTCGCAGCATTTCACCGCCGGCCTTCCCGCCCCCGCGCCCCGCTACACCGGCCTGCCGAAATACCACTTCGTCGGCGGCAACAACGACCCGGTGCAGATCCCCTGCGACGCCCTGGCCGAGGCCGCCGCCGCGGTGCTGAAGCGCGAGGGCTCGAAGCTGGCGATGTACCACCTCGCCCAGGGCCCGCAGGGCTACGAGGGCCTGCGCCAGTTCGTCGCCTCGAAGCTGGTCCGCCGCGGCATCACCTGCGGCATGCAGGACGTCATCATCACCTCCGGCTCCAACCAGGGCATCGACATGGTGGTGAGCCTTTTGGCCAAGCCCGGCGACACCGTGCTGATGGAGGAGTTCACCTACGGCGGCGCGCTCTCCCGCTTCCGCAAGCTCGGCTTCAACGTGGTCGGCGCCAAGCTGGACGAACACGGCCTGGTGATGGACGCGCTGGAAGCCCAACTGGCCGGCATGGCCGCACAAGGCAACCTGCCGCGCTTCATCTACACCATCCCGACCATCCAGAACCCCACCGGCTCGGTGCTGCCCTTGGAGCGCCGCCACCAGCTGATCGCCTTGGCCAAACGCTTCGGCGTGCCGATCTTCGAGGACGAGTGCTACACCGACCTCACCTGGGTGATCGAGGCGCCGCCGGCGCTGTATGCGCTCGACCCGTCCTGCGTCATCCATATCGGCTCGTTCTCCAAGTCGCTCGCCCCGGCGCTGCGCCTCGGCTACATCACCGCAAGCTGGCCGGTGCTGGCGCAGCTGCTGCCGCTGAAGGGCGACGCCGGCACTGGTGCCGTGGACCAGATGGTGGTCGCCGAATACTTCTCCAAGCACTTCGACGCCCACCTCACCCATCTCAACAAAGTGCTGGCCGGCAAGCTGGCGGCGATGCAGGAGGCGATCGCCGCCGAATTCGGCACCGCGGCGGAAACCTGGACCCCGCTCGGCGGCATCTTCCTGTGGTTCCGCCTGCCGGACAGCGTCGATGTCCGCAAACTGATCAAGCCAGCCGCCGATGCCGGCATCGCCTTCAACCCCGGCCCGGAATGGGCGGTCAACGGCGAGGCCGCCAAATCCCACATGCGGCTGTGCTTCGCCATGCCCAGCATCGAGGTGATCCGCGACGGCGTGGCCGCCCTGGCCCGGGTGTGCCGCGAGCAGACCGGCATCCCGGCGATCAGCCGCAACGTCAAAGCGTGATGACCGTAGGTGGAATCACACGAAGCTCTGAATCACGCGACAAAACAAAGAACCAGCGCAGGACGCCTTCGCCTGCCGGAAAGCATAGCACTCTCTAGAGCGTGATCGTTGCAGGCGGAACCGCCGGAAACGTGAATCACGCGATCAAACAAGGAGCTAGAGCGTGTCCGGTGATTCTATCATCACCGGACACGCTCTAGCGGCTGACCGCCGGTTCGGGCGCCGGTACCCCCGATGCATCGGCCGCGGCCGGCGCCAGCAGCGCGTTGGCGCGTGAAAACACCTCATTCGGGCTGATCATCCGCATGCAGCGATGCTCGAACGGGCAGTCGGCGACATTCTCGTAGCCGCACGGTGAGCATGGCACCGGATAGCTGAGCGCGTGCGACCGAGCGCCGCGCGGCCCCCATTCCTGCGGCTGGTGGCTGCCGGAATAGATCGCCAGCACCTGCGCGCCCAGCGCCGCAGCCAGATGCGCCACGCCGGAATTGTTGCAGATCACCAGCCCGGCGGTTTGCAGCAGCCCGGACAGATCGGCCCAGCTTGTCTTGCCGACCAGGTTGCCGAGCCGCGCGTCACCCACCAGCCCGGCCAGCCGTTCGGCCGCGGCAGACTGCGCCTCGGTGCCCACCAGCACCACCTCGCAGCCCGGCTGCGCCAGCAGCAGCTTGATCAGCCTGGCATAATAGGCCGCCGGCCAGTCCCGCACCGACGAGTTGCTGAACGGCGCCACCACGATCCGCGTGCCGGTGGCGTCCGCCGCCATCACACCCCCGGCCGGCGGCGGATACAACGCCGTGGTGCGCTGGCGGATCAACGCCACCAGCAGCGCCAGGGTCTCGCCGACATGCAGTTCCACCGCAGGAAACCGCGCCGGAGCCGGCCGCGCCAGCGCCGCCCCGGAGGCTGGTCGTGCCGCCACATGCACGCCGGTGAAACGCAGCCGCCCGCGCAGCGGCCGGCCTTCGGCCCGGATGCGCAGCTCATAGCAGGTGTCGGGATCGGGATTGTCGAACTCCAGCACCGGTGCCTCGCGCCCCAGGCGGTGTAGCGAGGTCCGGCCATAGGCCCGGCGCGCCACCAGCTCGCCGTCCTCGCGGCAGAGTTCCAGCGTCACCGAGCAGGCCCACGGACCCGGAACAAAGCCGCGCAACGACAGCCCTACCGCCACCGCCACCGGCCCGACCGGCAGCCGCACCAGCGCGCCGCGCAGCGGCCCGGCGGCGACCAGTTCGGCCAGGTTGGCGTCCTGATACAGCGCCCCGGCGGCCGGCAGGCCGGAGGCGAACTGCGCCGGCGGAAAAAACGCCACCGGCGCCTGTGCCGCATGGGCGAAGCTGCGGCGGGCGCCATGGCTGCGCTCGCCCGGAAAGGCAATATCCAGCAACGGAAACCGCGTCCGCAGGCCAACGCCGCAGCGCAGCCTGGCATCCACCCGCCCCAGCAGGTGCCTGGTATCCTCATCCACCCGCAGGTCGATCGCCAGGTCGAACCGGCCGGCGACCGCGGCATCGAACACCGCGAGGTCATCGACCGGCCGGCCGTCCCAGCTGGCCGAGCGTTCGGGGAAATAATCGAAGCTGCGCACCTCGTCCGCCAGCATGCCGGCGCGTGCGGCGGACAGGTTCCAGCTGCCGCAGACCAGCCGGATATGCGCAGCGGGAAACGCCGCCCGCAGATCGCGCAGCGCCGGCTGGGCGATGACGAAATCGCCGAAATGATCCAGCTTGTAGACCAGTATGGTGCCGATGCGGTCGATCTCGGTGCCGAAATCCGCCTGCGCCACCGCCGGCCGATCACCGCCCAGCGCCGCGTCCAGGGCAATCGGACCGTCAGCGGCGAACGGGATCACCGCCTCGGTGGTGGCGCCGCGAATAGGGTCTCGTCGTTGCAAAATGGCCTCCGATAGCTCGCAATAGCCTCAACAATCCCGACATGGCGCCATTCGGAAAGCGCCATGCTACCGCATAATTATGGCGACGCTTCGACCCGCCGATCACCCGGTCGGATCAAATAAATGTTTGGCCGCACGGCCTGCCGATCGGCGCCCGCACCGCCGCCCTCAGCCGATATCGCACGTCGCCGCATTGCCTGCCCGGCATCATCACCGGCGCCCCCGTACACTATTCGCGTGTATAGCACCTCCGCTGCCAGCGCATTGCAGGTCATGCCGCAGTCATCTGCCGGCGGGATCCCGCCACCGCCATATACCGGCCACATAGGCAGGTGAGGTTGCCCGCCCCATGTTCCATACGTGCCCCGCACTCAACGCCCGAACTGAACGCCCCAACTGAACGCCCCAACTGAACGCAGGTGACCAAGCAGTGGACGATCGCTTCCGGCCGCTCTTCCAGGCCATTCCGCCGCTCGACCCGCGCGCCCGCTACACGGTGCGCCACCGCTGCAAGCTGTGCGACGGCGGCGCCGCCGCGTTCGACCGGGTCGATTTCAACAAGCATTGTTCCGAAACCGACCCGTACAAGTTCGGCTACGCCAACGTGATGATCGACTACCTGCGCTGCGAACAATGCGGCTTCATCTTTACCGAATTCTTCGACGGCTGGACCGCGGCGGACTGGAGCCGGTTCGTCTATAACCAGGACTACATCAGGGTCGATCAGGAATACGCCGAAACCCGCCCAATGCACGTCGCCCGCCATTTCGCAACGCTGCTGCACGGCGCCGAGCAGGCCCGCATTCTCGATTTCGGTGCCGGCGCCGGCATTTTCGAGCGGCGCATGCGCGAACTGGGCTTCACCGATATCGCCGGCTACGACCCGTTCTCCAGCCCGGCCCGGCCGGACGGATTGTTCGACATCATCACCTGCTTCGAGGTGATCGAGCATTCCCCCGATCCGCTGGCCACCATCGCCGACATGGCATCGCTGCTGGCCGAGGACGGCTGCATCCTGTTCAGTCAGACCACCCATCCCGACGACATCCTGATCCGCCGCGGCAGCTGGTGGTATCTGGCGCCGCGCAACGGCCACGTCTCCACCTATGCCGATGAAACCCTGGCCCTGCTTGGCCATCGGCTGGGCCTGCATTTCCACCGTGGCGACACCGTGTTCGGCTATTCCGGCCGCACCCCGTCACTGGCGGCGCGGCGGGCGCTGGAGACCATCGGCCCGCGCTTCGGCGTCGCCCGGCTATACGCCCCGGCCGGCCGGCCGGACTCGCCGATCGCCTTCCCCTCGAACCAGGATATCTGGTGGCACGAGGTGGAATCGAGTGCCACCCACCGCTTCCGCTGGACCGGAGCCGAGCGCCTGTCGTGGAATGTCGCCTGGCCCGACGTCTCGCTGCTGCAACTGCGGCTGCCGTTTGTCGATCAGATCGATCCGGGATTCGCCGCCCAGTGCAGCCTGCGGCTGGACGGCCAGATCGCCGAGACCCGGTTGAGCCGGGGCGACATCGTCGCCGAATTCACCATCAACGGCCGGCGCGAGGGGGTGGTGGAACTGCGCACCCCGCCGCCCACCGATGACCCCGGCGCCGGCCGCCGCCTCGGCCTGGCGATCCCGCTCGGCCCGGAACCGCTCTGGGTGACCTGATTTCAGGCGGCGCGGCTGCTCAGGATGCGCCAGGCATGCGCGAACGCCTCCACCATGGTCTCCGCCGGCACCGCGCCGGAGAACAGCACATGGTTGGCCATGGTGAAGCTCGGCACCCCGTTGATGCCCGAGCGCCGGGCGTTCATGTCCTCGGCCAGCACCTCGGCCCGGCCATCCTCGCCGGCCAGCATCGCCAGCACCGCGTCGCGCGGCAGCCCGGCGCCGTCGGCCAGCCGCGCCAGCGTCTCGGCATCGCCGATATCGGCACCCTGGGTGAAATAGCCGGCGAACAGCGCCTCCACCACCGCGCCCTGCACGCCATGCGCGTGCGCCAGCCGGATGGTGCGGTGGGCGGCCAGGGTGTTGGGCGTGCGAAGCTGCAAATCCATGCGGAATTCCAGCCCGGCCGCCCTGCCCTTCTCCGCCAGTTGCGCGTCAAGCTGCTGCGAACGCTCCCAACTGCCGAACTTGCTGGTGCGGTATTCCCGCCGGTCGACGCCCGCCTCCGGCATCTCGGGATTGAGCTGGAACGGGTGCCAGTGCACCTCGAATTCCAGCCCCTGCTCGGCCAGCACCGGCAGCGCCTGCTCCAGATGCCGCTTGCCGACATAACACCACGGGCAGATGGCGTCGGAAATGATATCCAGGCGGGGTGCGATGGCCATGCCGGCCTCCTCATACTGCGGCGCGGCTTGTGGCGCGCCTGTTCCTGCCACATCTAATACCGCGAGCAGCCAAACGGGAGACCTTTCATGCAATATCGCTCGGCCCTCATCGTCGGTGCCGGCGCCGGCCTCAGCGCCTCGCTGGCCAGGCTGTTCGCGAAGAACGGACTCGCGGTGGCGCTGGCGGCACGGCGGACCGACAAGCTGGCCGATCTGTGCGACGAAACCGGGGCGCGTGCATTCGAATGCACGACCGAGGACCCGGCCAGTGTCGCGGCGCTGTTTGCTGCCGTCGAAACGGCCGGTTTTACCCCGGATGTGGTGGTTTTTAACGCCTCGGCGCGGGTTCGTGGCGCGGTTTCCGAGCTTGATCCGGCGGCGGTGAAGCGGGCGATCGAGATCACCGCGTTCGGGGCCTTCCTGGTCTCGCAACAGGCCTTGAAGCGGATGCTGCCAAAGCACGAGGGCGCGCTGCTGCTCACCGGCGCCACCGCCGGGGTAAAAGGTTTCGCGAATTCAGCGGCTTTCGCGATGGGCAAGTTCGCGCTGCGCGGCCTGGCGCAGGCGATGGCGCGCGAGGTGTCGCCCCAGGGCGTGCATGTCGCGCATTTCGTCATCGACGGCGGCATCGCCACCGGCCCGGCACCGGCCGACCAGCCGGACAGCCAACTGGACCCCGACGCCATCGCCGAAACCTACTGGCATGTCATGCACCAGCACCGCAGCGCCTGGAGCTGGGAGGTCGAGTTGCGGCCGTGGACCGAACGATTCTAACGGGTTACGCGGGGTCCGGGACGAACGGGAACGGGCCGGGGTAGCGCTCGACGAAGCCGGTATGGCTGACCACGCCCTGCCCCTCGATCCAGCAATGCGCCAGGAAACAGGCCGGCTCCAGGTTCCACAGGCCGGGATTGTTGCCGAACAGGTCGAGTTCGACGATATGCGCCACCCCCGGGGCGACGAGCGCGGTGGCCTGGGCGATGCGGCTGGTGATCTGCCGGTGATGGTGGCCGGAGAGCACCAGTTGCACCTGTTTATGCCGCGCGATCAAGGCGTTGAACACCTCCGGCTGGCGCAGGATGATGCGGTCCATGTGGCTGACGCCGCAGGCGAAGCTGGGGTGGTGCATCACCACCACGGTCGGCTTGTCGGGCGCGGCGGCCAGCGCGGCATCGAGCCAGGCCAGCCGCTTCGGGCATAATTCGCCGTCGACCTTGCCCTGGATCAAGGTATCCAGCAGCACCAGCCGCACCGGCAGGTCTTCCACCGTGTATTGGATGAATTCCTGGTCAGTCGTGACCCCCGGCAGATGCGCCAGTTCGGCGCGCATGTTCACCCGGTGGTCGTGGTTGCCGGGAATGGCATAGATCGGGATATTGATCAGCCGGCCGATGACTTCGGCGAAGCAGCGATATTCTTCCACCAGGCCGTTATTGGTCAGATCGCCGGAGATGATCAGCGCATCGGCGCGCGGCCGGAAATCGCGCACCGCGCGCAATGCCCGCTCGGCCAGCGCGTTGGTCTCGCAGGTCCGCATCGCGGCCAGACCGCGCGGGCGCATGTGCAGGTCGGTGATGTGCAGCAGGATCATCGGCGGTTCCAGTGCTGATTCAGGCGGCGCTACTTCGGCAGGTTCGTGCTCGAGGTGCAAGCCGGCGTGGTGCAAGCCGGGGCCTCGATCGCCGAGAGGAAGCGGGCGCGGCCGGTGCGGGTGTGTTCCTCGGCAAAGTGGCGCGCCTGCTCGGGGGTGCCGGCCATCAGTGCTTCCAGGATGCGGCGGTGGCCGGCGTTGGATTCGGCCATGCTGGTGGCGCGGTCGAATGAGCGGCGGCGGAACAGCATCAGCTTGCGGGTCTGCTGCAGATACACCGCCTCGACCTGGCGGTTGCGGGCGAAGGCCATGATGTGTTCGTGGAAGGCGATGTTGAGGGTGAAGAATTTTTCCGGATCGTTGGCCGCCGCCGCCGCCTCCATGCCCTCGTACAGGCCGCGCAGGTCCAGCGCCTGCCCGGCGGTGATGCTGGCGGCGAGTTGGGCGCAGCCGAAGCCGAACAGCAGCGCGTTCAGCGCGTAGGTGTCCAGCGCCTCGTCCAACGGCACGGTGCGGATGAAGGCGCCGCGGTTGAGGATCACGGTGACCAGCCCGACCCGCTCCAGCAGCCGCGCCGCCTCACGCACCGGGCCGCGGCTGACGCCGAGTTGCCTGGCCAGCGCGACCTCGTTCAGCCGCTCGCCGGGCGACAGCGTGCCGTCCAGGATCATGCGTTCCAGCTCGGCGCGGACGCGGGCGCTGAGCGGGTGCGGCGCTCGGGCAATTGTTGACATTCTGTCACTCCACAACACGGCGTATAATCAACCAACTAGAGATTTTCAACTGTGACGAATGGTCTCTTCTCGACTCAAGTGTTTACAATTTTGTCCGCCCGCCGCTAGGCTCAGGCAACGGGAAGGAAACCAGCCAGTGAACGACGCACAGCCCGATCGGCGCCCCGACTCCGCCACCGCCGCCAGCGACGACCTGCCGTTGCGCGGCATTCGCGTGCTGGACCTGACGCTGGCGCGGGCCGGGCCGACCTGCGTGCGGCATCTGGCCGACTGGGGGGCGGAGGTGATCCGCATCGAGCCGCCGCCGGTCGGCGAGCAGGGCGACATCACCGGCAATCGCGACGGCTTCGATTTTCAGAACCTGCACCGCAACAAGCGCGCCATGCAGCTCGACCTGAAGAGCGAGGCCGGCAAGCAGATTTTCCGCGAACTCGTCATGCAAGCCGACGTGATCGTGGAGAACATGCGGGCGCGGGTGAAATACCGCCTCGGCGTCGATTACGACAGCGTCAGCAAGATCAACCCGCGCATTGTCTATGGCTCGATCTCCGGTTTCGGCCAGGACGGGCCGTATGGCCATCGCGCCGGGGTGGACCAGATCGCCCAGGGCATGGGCGGGCTGATGTCGATCACCGGCAAGCCGGGCGACGGGCCGATGCGGGTCGGCATCCCGATCTGCGACCTTACCGCCGGCAACCTGCTGGCGCTCGGCATCATGATGGGGCTGTTCCAGCGCCACACCACCGGGCGCGGCCGCTGGGTGCATACCAGCCTGCTGGAGGTGATGGTGTTCATGTTGGACTTCCAGGCCACCCGCTGGCTGATGGCCGGCCAGGTGGCGGGCCAGGCCGGCAATGACCATCCGACCTCGATCCCGACCGGGGTGTTCCCGACCAGCGACCGGGCGATCACCCTGGCCGCCTCGTCGGCGCGGCACTGGACGCGGTTCTGTGCCGCGCTGGGCCGGCCGGAATGGGCCGAGCGCGCGGAATGGGCCAGCAGCGAGGGGCGCTCGGCGCATCGGGCGGCGATCAACGCGGCGATTGCCTCGGAGACCTCGAAGCACTCGGCGCTGCACTGGATGGAGGTGATGGACGAGGCCGGCATTCCCTGCGGGCCGATCAACAGCATCGACCAGACCTTCGCCGACCCGCAGGTGCAGCATCTCGACATGGCCAAGCCGGTGCAGCATCCGCGGCTCGGCGCCCAGCGCATCGTCGGCTCGGCGATCAACATGGCCGGGCTGGATGACAGCCCGCGCAGCGCCACCGCCGAGGCCGGGGCGGACACCGACAGCATCCTGGCCGGCCTGGGCCGCACCCCCGAGCAGATCGCCGAACTGCGCGCTGCGCACGTGATCTGAACCGCCCTGCACCGCCTGCTGCACAAGGAAACACCGAGATGGATGCTGGCACCGCGATCGACCTGCCGACCGACAAGATCCTGGCGCATAGCGGCGAGGGCATCGGCTGGATCACCTTCAACCAGCCGGAGAAGCGCAACGCCATCTCGCTGTCGATGTGGCAGGGTGTGCAGGCGGCAGCGCAGGCATTCGGCGCCGATGACAGCGTGCGGGTGGTGGTGCTGTCCGGCGCCGGCGGCCGCGCATTCGCCTCGGGCGCCGATATCAGCGAGTTCGAGCAGAGCCGCAGCAACGCCGCCGCCGAGGATGAGTATCGCCGGGTAGGTGCGGCGGCCCGCCATGCGCTGCTCGGCATGGACAAGCCGCTGATCGCCATGGTGCAGGGCTATTGCGTCGGCGGCGGCTGCGCGATCTCGCTGCTGACCGATATGCGGATCGCCACGCCGGACAGCCACTTCGGTATTCCCGCCGCCCGGCTCGGCGTCGCCTATGCCACCGAGAGCCTGGCGCGGTTGATGGCGCTGGTCGGGCCGTCGGTGGCCAAGGACATCATGTTCACCGGCCGCCTGCTGCCGGCCGACGAGGCGCTGGCCAGCGGGCTGGTCAACCAGGTGGTGGCGCCGGAAGCACTGGAAGCGACGGTGACCGCGATCGCCCGGCAGATCGCCGCCAACGCGCCGCTGACCATCCGCCATGCCCGCTCGGCGCTGAACATGCTGGCCGGCGACACGCCGCGTGACGATGCCAGGCTCGATGCGCTGTATCGCGCCTGTTTCGACAGCGCCGATTTCCGCGAGGGGCGGACGGCGTTCATGGCCAAGCGCAAGCCGGTGTTTCGCGGGGCCTGAGCCCCCGGACGCCGGCCAGGAGACTCGCACCGCCGCGACCGGCGGGCGACAGGAACCGCAACGAAGGAACGCGACCATGGTGCAATTCACCAGACGACAGACGCTGGCCGGCGCCGCCGGGCTGGCCGGCATGATCGGCCTGGGGGTACGGCCGGCCGGTGCCGCCGAATTGTCGGCGTATGAGAAGGCGCTGTACGAGAAGGCCAAGCCCGAGGGCGAGCTGACCTGGTACAGCGGCCAGTTGAATGCCGAGACCTCCGAGGCGGTCGGCCGGGCATTCACCGAGCGCTTTCCAGGGGTGAAGGTGAACGTGGTGCGCAGCACCTCGCAGGTGGCGTTCCAGCGGCTGTCGCAGGACATGCGCGCCGGTGCGGTGCAGTGCGACGTGTTCGCCTCCACCGTGTCGGGACATTTCTCGCTGCTGAAGCGCAAGAAGGAACTGACCCAGTTCCGGCCGCAGAGTGCCGACGGGCTGATCGACATGCTGAAGGTCGCCGACCCCGACAACTACTACCAGAGCGCCTATATGGGGCTGTACCTGCTGGCGTACAACACCAGCAAGGTGAAGGCCGAGGACGCGCCGAAGGTGTGGACCGACGTGCTGGACCCGAAATGGAAGGATCAGCTCGCGGTCGGCCACCCCGGCTATAGCGGTGCGATCGGAGTCTGGGCGGTGCAGATGCGCAAGATGTACGGCTGGGATTATTTCACCAAACTGGAACGCAACAAGCCGCTGATCGGCCGCTCCAGCCAGGACCCGGTGACCGCGCTGAATGCAGGCGAGCGCAGCGTGGGACTGGCGGTGCCGGTGGGCACCACGCTGCTGAGCGCCTCGCGCGGCAACCCGATCAAGCTGATCTATCCCACCGACGGCACGCTGGCCACCGCGGCGCCGGCGGCGATCATCGCCAAGGCGCCGCATCCGAATGCCGCCAAGCTGTTCATGGAGTACATCACCAGCCCGTACTACAGCGCGGTGATCAGCAAATACTTCAACGAGAGCCTGCGCGCCGATGTGCCGTCGGCCGCCGGCGCCGAACCGCTGGATAAGGTGAAGCTGATCGCACCCACCGAGGAAGAGGCCGAGAAGCAGGTGCCGCAGGTGCGCGAGGCGTGGCGCGATACGTTCGGCGTGTAAGGGCGGCGCGATGTCGCAGTTGCAGGCGCTGGCCCGCGCGCCGGCCAGGGCCGGGGTGTTGACCCGGCTCCGCTATCTGGAGCCGGTGACGCTGCTGTGGGCGGCGCTGGCGGTGGCGCTGGTGTTCCTGGTCGGCGCGCCGATGCTCAAGCTGCTGATCATCAGCTTCGAGGATGGCGAGACCGGGCGGTTCACGCTGGCCAACTACGCCATCGCCTATGGCCGCGCCCGCTACCTGGAGGCGCTGGGCAACTCGCTGATGCTGGGCACCGCCTCGGCGGCGATTGCCACGGTGCTGGCGGTGCCGATGGCCTGGGCGATGTCGCGCACCGACATGCCGGGCAAGGGCTTCACCTGGGCGATGGTGCTGGGCGCCTTCGTGATGCCGCCGTATCTTGGGGCGATTGCCTGGATTCTGCTGGCCGGGCCGAATTCCGGCTTCATCAACCGGGCCTGGGTGTGGCTGACCGGGGCGGAGGGGCATCTGGTCAACGTCTACAGCTTCACCGGGCTGGCGGTGGTGATCGCGTTGCATTCGTTTCCGCTGGTGTTCATCTTCGTGAAGAGTGCGCTCGACCTGGTGTCGTCGGAGATGGAGGACGCCGCCAATATCCTGGGCGCCAATACCCGGCAGACGATGCGCAAGGTGACCTTGCCGCTGGTCGGGCCGGCGATCATCGCCGGGTTCATCGTGATTTTCCTGGAGACCATCGCACTGTTCGGTACGCCAGCGATTTTGGGGATTCCGGCGCGGTTCAACGTGGTGACGACGCAGCTTTGGCAGTTCTTCGAGTATCCGACGCGGGTCGAGGTGGCGGCGGCCTATGCGATGCCGCTGCTCGGCATCACCGTGCTGCTGATCGTGGTGCAGAAGCTGATGCTGTCGCGCAAGGGCTTCGTGTCGCAGACCGGCAAGGGCGGCGAGCGGCGGATGATCGCACTGGGGCGGATGCGCTGGGTGGCGTTCGGCTGGTGTGCGGCGATCGGCAGCCTTTCGGTGCTGCTGCCGCTGCTGGTGCTGTTGCAGGCCAGCTTTGCCAAGGCCTGGGGGCGCGGGTTCAGCCTGTCGAACCTGACCTTGCGCAACTACTACTATCTGATCTTCGAGCACGAGATGGCGTTGCAGTCGATCTGGAACACGCTGTGGTTCTCGGCGGCGGCCGCGACGCTGGCCGCGGTGCTGGCGCTGTTCGTCGCCTATGTGTCGCACCGCAAGCTGGTGCCGTTCGCCGAGGTGCTGGGGTTTTTCGCGATGGCGCCGTTCGTGATCCCGGGGATCGTGATGGCAATCGGGTTCTATGCGGCGTATGCGGCGCCACCGCTGGCGCTGTATGGCACGGCGGCGCTGGTGATCCTGGCGTTCACCGCGCGGTTCCTGCCGATCGCCTATGCCAACGCGCATGCCGCGGTGCGCTCGGTGCATCCGGAGATGGAGGAGGCGGCGCGGATTCTCGGCTGCGGGCGGGGGCGGGCGATTCTGGCGGTGACCGCGCCGTTGATTCGGCGCAGCCTGCTGGGCGGCTGGCTGATCGTGTTCATCGTCGCCTCGCGCGAGCTGTCGGCGGCGATATTCCTGGTGGGACCGCAGACGCGGACCATGTCGGTTTTGTTGTACGACCTCAGCGAGGCGGGGAATTTCGAGGTTCTGGCGGCGTTTGGCGGAATTCTGCTGGCCATCACCTTGGTATTGGTGGTGATTGGGATGAAACTGGCGGGGCGTGATTTCATGTTGCGGAGAAACTGAGCATGTCTCGACTCGCCCTGCGCGGCTTGACCAAGGCCTATGGCAGCCTGAACGTGGTGGATGGCGTCGATCTGGAGCTGGAGGAGGGCGAGTTCGTCTCGCTGCTCGGGCCGTCCGGCTGCGGCAAGACCACGACACTCAGGATGATCGCCGGCTTCGTGCCGCCGACCGCCGGCAGCATCGAGATGGAAGGCCAGGTGCTGTCCTCGGCGCATAGCGTGCTGCCGCCGGAGCGACGGCAGATGTCGATGATTTTCCAGAGTTACGCGATCTGGCCGAACATGACGGTGGCGGAGAACGTCGCCTTCGGGCTGAAGTTGCGCAAGCTGTCGGGCGCCGAGGTGAAGCGGCGGACCGAGGAAATGTTGGACGTGGTGCAACTGGGGCACCTGGCGGGGCGCTATCCGGCGGAGCTTTCCGGCGGCCAGCAGCAGCGGGTGGCGCTGGCGCGGGCGATCGTGGTGAAGCCGTCGGTGCTGCTGCTGGATGAGCCGCTGTCGAACCTCGATGCCAATCTGCGTGAGGAGATGCGTTTCGAGATCCGTCGGCTGCACGACGAGTTCCGTATCACCACGGTGTATGTGACGCACGACCAGTCCGAGGCGATGGCGACCTCGGACCGGATCGCGGTGATGAATGCCGGGCGGATCGAGCAGGTGGCGCCGCCGCATTTGCTGTATACCCGGCCGAAGACACGGTTCGTCGCCGGGTTCATCGGGCGGACCAACCTGCTGGAGGCGCGACTCGAGGGCGGCCAGATCGGTTTTGGCGGGTTCGCGATGACCTCGGCGGAGATCGATCTGTCGGCGGCGAACGGGCGGGCGAGCGGGCTGTTCTCGATCCGCCCGCGCGGGATTGTGCTGCACGAGCAGGCGCCGGCGAACGCCGCGGGTATGATGGCGGCGACGATCACCGGGCGCACCTATCTGGGCGACAGCTGGGATTACAGCGTGGTAGGCCGCGAGGGCGGGCTGGTGCTGCGGGTGGCGGCGCCGCCGCTGCAAGTGCTGGAGGTCGGCCTGCCGGTGTGGCTGGAGTTCGATCCGCGGCAGATGGCGCTGGTGGAGTAGTACCGCGCAGGGCTGACCGGAGACCAGCGCGGCGGTTCATCCGAAATCCTGCTTGCCGGGGGCGGCACATCGGCGAATGATAAGGTTCGTAACACGCGGTTGGCGTAGAACCCCATGCCCGGATATGCCGCAACATCGAGTCTGGAGCCGTCGGAGCGCGGGCGGATAACACCGCCGAGCTTTGCCGCGGTTGATCTGGGCACCAATAATTGTCGCCTGCTGGTCGGCACGCCGACGCGGGACGGGTTTCGTGTGCTGGACAGCTTCAGCCGGATCGTGCGGCTGGGCGAAGGGCTGCAGGCCAGCGGCCGACTCGGCGACGAGGCAATGGAGCGGGCGATGGTGGCGCTGCATTGCTGCGCCCAGCGGATCGCCCGGCGGGACGTGCGTGGGCTGCGGGCGATCGCCACCGAGGCTTGCCGGCAGGCGGAGAATGGCGGCGCGTTTCTCGCCCGCATCCGTGCCGAAACCGGGCTGCCGGTGGCGGCGATCACCACCCGCGAGGAGGTGGAACTGGCGCTGGAGAGTTGCGCGCCGCTGCTTGCCGGCGATGGGCGGCGGGCGCTGCTGTTCGATATCGGCGGCGGCTCGACCGAGTTGGCCTGGGTGCGGCTCGGCGAGGGCGCGCCACGGGTGATCGGCCATGTGTCGCTGCCGGTGGGCATCATCACGCTGTTCGAGCGATATGGCGAGCAGGCACAGACCGAGGCCGGATTCGCCGCGATGGTCGACGACGTGGTGGCGCGGCTGCGCGGGTTCGAGGCGGTGCATTGCATCGGCCATGAGATCCGCCAGGGCGGGGTGCGGCTGCTCGGAACTTCAGGGACCGTGACAACTTTGGCGGGTATCGTGCTGGATTTGCCGCGCTATTCGCGTGCGGCGGTGGACGGTGTGGTGCTGCTGCATCGCGAGGCGGCGGCGGCGGTGGAGCGGTTGCGGGCGCTGGGCTCGGCCGGGCGGGCGGCGCATTGCTGCGTCGGGACGGAGCGGGCCGACTCGGTGCTGCCGGGCTGCGCGATTTTCGCGGCGATCCAGCAGCTTTGGCCGGCGCCGCAGGTGGTGGTGGCCGATCGCGGGCTGCGCGAAGGCATGCTGCTGCGGATGATGCGCGCCGAGCGCTCGGGGCCGCGGCGGCGGCCGGCATGCGGCGAGGCAGCCTTGCATGGTGGCGGCGATGCCTGGCGGGTGCCGGCCATGGCCCATCCGCCGGCGGATGCCTGAGCGCCTGGCTGAAACTGCCGCGATGCCGGCGCAGGCTTTCGCCTTTCAGCGCGATGCGGTGAGCGTTGCCGATGATGTGGTGCCAGCGATCGATCGGCGCCTGGCTGGTGGTGAGCAGCGGCCCGGCATTGGAGCGTTCTTCGACACTCCCCGGCACGTCGCGCTGCTGCCCGGCCGCCAGCGGCTCTGACCGTCGCAGCCGGTCCGCAAGGTGATCGGGCCGACACTCGACAGACGCTCGCCGGCGAGCGGGCAGCATCAGCCGCCGGCGATTTCGCCCGCAGCCGCCATCGTCACAATGTCGCCGAGGTCGCCCGCGCCAGCTTGTCGATCGGCGACCAGACATAGGCGGTCTGCACCACCAACTCGCCACCAACCCGGATGGTGGCCTCGGCGGCCGGCTTGCCGCCGAGATGGGCGTAGAACCAACGGCTGGGGTTGTCGCGCAGCACCCATACGAAGGCCGAAGCGCAGCCATCCGCCGCCAGCCGGGTCGCGGCGGCCCGCATCAGGCGGCGGCCCAGGCCACGGTCGCGCCAATCATCGAGGACATACAGGGTTTCAATCTCGCCCTCGGCCGGTGCCACCATGCCGGTGCGCTGCCGCGCCGGGCCGACGGTCAGGAAGCCAACCACCTGCGGGCTGCGCGCGCCTTCCTGCCCTGGCGGCAGATCGGGGCCGGAGGCGACGGCCACATGCACCCCGAATCCGGAGCGGATCGCCTCCTCGTACTGCGCCGCATGGCGAACCGCGGAGAGCCTGGCCAGATAGGCGTCAGGCAGGATGCCGGGATAGGCGCTGCGCCAGGCGGTCACGTGCACCAGGCCGATGGCCGCGGCATCGGCCGGCCGGGCGCGGCGGATGCTGATCACCTGGCACCTCCCGCCGACTCTCCTCCGTTGCGCTGCAGCACCGCGCCGAAAAATCCGTCCGTGCCATGCTGCCGGGGGGTCAGCCGAAGATACGGCCCCTCGCATGGCGGCGGGCCGGCCAGAAAGGCGGCTTCGGGCCAGGACTGGGCCAGCGGCACCAGGGCAAATTCCGGATGGGCGGCGAGAAAGGCTTCCACCTGGGCCTCATTCTCCTGCGGCAACAGCGAGCAGGTAGCATAGACCAGCCGCCCGCCGGCGCGAACCAGCGGCGCCGCCGCCTCCAGGATGCCGGCCTGCTTGTCCACCAGTTCCAGCAGGTCCCGCTCGACCAGGCGGCTGCGGGCGTCGGGATTGCGCCGCCAGGTGCCGGTGCCGGTGCAGGGCGCGTCGACCAGCACCCGGTCGAAACTCGCCGCCCGCCGCTTGGCCCATTTGCTGCCGGGCTCGATCAGATGGCGCTCGACATTATGCACCCCGGCCCGCCGCAGCCGCCGAACCGCGCCGTCGAGCCGCGGCACCGAGACATCGCAGGCGACGATGTGGCCGCCATTCTGCATGGTCATCGCCAACGCCAGGGTTTTGCCGCCGGCACCGGCGCACCAGTCGACCACCCGCATCTGCGGCCGCGCGTCGACCAGGGCGGCGAGGATCTGGCTGCCCTCGTCCTGGATCTCCACCAGGCCCGACTGGAACGCCGCGCCCGAGGAGACCAGCCGCCGCCCGACGATGCGCAGCCCCCAGGGCGACAGTGGGGTGGGCGCGGCCTCGATCGATTCGCCGGCCAGTGCCGCAATTGCTTCGTCGCGGCTGCCCTTCAGGATGTTCACCCGCAGGTCGAGCGGCGCCGGCTCGCCCATCGCCGCCATCTCGTCCTCCAGCGCGTCGCCAAAGCGGGCTTGCAGATGCGGCAGCACCCAGTCCGGCACCTCCAGCCGCACCGCCAGCGGCATCATCGGATGGTCGAGGGTGTGGGTCTCCAGCTGCCCCAGCATCGCCCGCTCGGCCTGGGTCAAATGCGTCGGGCCGAACTGGCCGCCGGCAAATCCCTGCGCCACGCCGTCCAGCGACCAGCCGGTCAGCAGCAACTGGGCCGCCACCAGCAGGCGCGGATTGGTCCGCCCGCCGGCCTGCTGCAACCACCAGTCCAGCCGCCGGCGGGCGCGGATCACCCCCCAGCAGCGCTCGGAGATCGAGCGCCGGTCACCGGAGCCGATGAAGCGGCGGTTGCGGAAGAAATCATTGGCCACCGCGTCGGCCGGCTTGCGCGGCGCGCCTTCGATCGCCGCCAGCAACTCGATGGCGGCGGCGATCCGTGCCGAGGGTGTCACGCCGCCAGCACGCCCGGCAGCCCCGCGAGGTCGCGCAGTTCCAGCACGGTGCCGCGCAACCCATACTCGTCCGGCTGGCCGCTGCGGTTGATCCACACCACCCGGAAGCCGAAATTGCGCGCCCCGAACGCGTCCCATGCGTTGCTCGACATGAACGCCATGCGCGCCGCCGACAGCCCGAAGCGTCGCTCGGCCAGCGCGTAGACCCGCGGATCGGGCTTGAACACGCCGACTGCCTCGACGCTCAGCACGTCATCCAGCAGGTCGGCGATGCCGGCCGCCGCCACCCCCTCGGCCAGCATGGCGGGCGCGCCGTTGGACAGGATGGCCCGGGCGATGCCTTGGGCGCGCAACGCCGCCAACATCGCCGGCACTTCGGGGTACACCGAGAGCGTCCGGTAGGCCTGGGCCAGATCGGCCAGCAGGGCCGGATCGTCGACGCCGCGGCTGGCCGCCACGAACGCCAGCGCCTCGTCGGTCAGGGTGGCGAAGTCGCGGTGCTGCGCCGGCCCGCTGAGGCTGCGCACCATGCTGTATTCGATCTGCTTCTGCCGCCACGCCAGGCTCAGCGCCTGCCAGTCCGGCCCGATCCGGGTGGCATGGCGGGCCATCGCCGAATGCACATCCAGCAGCGTGCCATAAGCGTCGAAGATGCAGGCGCCGATATTGGCGAGCGTGGCGGGCATCAGCCATCCTGCCGGTAGTTCGGCGCTTCGCGGGTGATCGCCACGTCATGCACATGGCTTTCGCGCAACCCGGCGCCGGTGATGCGGCGGAAGCGGGCGTTGGTCTGCAGCGCCTCGATGGTGCCGCAGCCGGCATAGCCCATGCCGGCCCGCAGGCCGCCGACCATCTGGTGCAGCACCGCCGAAACCGGGCCCTTATAGGCCACCCGGCCCTCGATTCCTTCCGGCACCAGCTTCAGCGTGTCCTTGATTTCCTGCTGGAAATACCGATCCGCCGAGCCGCGCGCCATCGCCCCGATGCTGCCCATGCCGCGATAGGATTTGTACGAACGGCCTTGGTAGAGGAACACCTCGCCCGGCGCCTCGTCGGTGCCGGCCAGCACGCTGCCGGCCATCACGCAATCCGCCCCGGCGCCGATCGCCTTGACGATATCGCCTGAGGTGCGGATGCCGCCATCGGCGATCGCCGGCACGTTCTGCGCCCGGCAGGCAGCCGCGGTCTCCAGCACCGCCGAGAATTGCGGCACGCCGACGCCGGCTACCACCCGGGTGGTGCAGATGCTGCCCGGCCCGATGCCGATCTTGATCGCATCCGCACCCACGGCGATCAGCGCCTCGGCCCCTTCAGGCGTCGCCACATTGCCGGCGATCACCTGCACCGCGTTGGACAGCTGCTTGATCCGCCCCACCGCGGCCAGCACGCTCTCCGAATGGCCGTGCGCGGTGTCCACCACCACCACGTCCACGCCGGCGGCGATCAGCGCCTGGGTGCGCAGATAGCCGTCCTCGCCCACCCCGGTGGCGGCGGCCACCCGCAGCCGCCCGAGATCGTCCTTGTTGGCCAGCGGGTGCGCCTGCGCCTTGTCCATGTCCTTCACGGTGATCAGCCCGACGCAGCGATAGGCGTCGTCCACCACCAGCAGCTTCTCGAT
>JBEPTZ010000072.1:0-22017 GCA_041691815.1 Rhodospirillales bacterium
CGTTCTTGTTTCGTACAACTTTCCAAACGGCTGAGCAAGGTGGGTAAGCAGGAAACTTTTTATCGGCCTTGCAACTGCGGAGCGGTGGAGACTCCGTACACTCCAATGGATAGAAAGTCTTTTTGTTTCTTTTTGTTCACAAAAAAAAATACTTCCTTCGCCTTACGCATGCATCAACGGCGCCACCCGCGAGATGATGCTCTTCACCGCCGCCTCGGGTGTCTTCTGGCCGAGCACGGTCAGTTGCACTTCCTCGACGAAGATCGACTGCGCCCGCACCGCCTCGGGGAATGCCGGCAGCGGCACCCGGGCGTTGCTCAGCGCGTGGCCTTCCACGGCGGCCAGTGGCTGGGCCTTGAGGTAGGCGGCGTCCTGGTAGGTGGAGAGCCGCACCGGGCCGTTGCCGTTCAGTGCGGCGCCGGTGGTCACCGCCGGTGACGACATTGCCTGGATGAACGACCAGGCGAGGTCTTTGTCTTTGGCGTTGCCGGGGATGCTCATCGCCCAGAACTCGGTGACCGAGTGGATCTGCTGGCCCGGCATGGTCTTCGACATCGGGAACTCGATCGCGGTGATCTTGCCGGGGAAGCGCGACTGGGTCTTGTCGTTGAGTTGCGGATAGCGGGCGAACGGGTAGACGGTGAGGGCGGCGCGGCCCTGCTGCATCCAGGTGGCTTCGTCGTTGTTGCTGGTGGTGGCGTAGCTGCGCGGCAGGGCGTTGGCCTTGTACATGTCCTGCATCACCGCCAGCGCCTTTTCCAGCGCCGCCGGGTTGGGCACCAGCTTCAGGTCGCCGCCGATGAAGTCGCCGCCGAACGCCCGCGCGAAGGTGACCGGGAACACCGAGAGGTCGCTGGCCAGCACCATGCCGGTCACCTGCTTGCCGTCCTTGTCGCGCCAGGTGAGGTGCTTGGCCTGTTCGACCATCTCCTCCAGCGTCGCCGGCGGCGCCTTGATGCCGCGCTCGGCCATCAG
Organism: Rhodospirillales bacterium; assembly: GCA_041691815.1. Lineage (GTDB taxonomy): Bacteria > Pseudomonadota > Alphaproteobacteria > Acetobacterales > Acetobacteraceae > 70-18. Next base: position 976 of record JBEPTZ010000072.1, read on the forward strand.
CTCGGTGTTGTAGAACAGCCCGATGGTGGCGTGGCGCACCGGGATGCCGATCAGCTTGCCGTCGATGGTCATCGCCGCGGTGAGGCCGTGGGCGATGTCGTCGATGTTGTCGATCGGCTTTTCGGTCTGGTGGGCGTTGAGCGGTTGCAGCAGCATCGCGGCGGCGGCGGTGGCGCGGCTGTTGACCAGGTAGCCGACGCCGAACTCGGTGCTGGTCAGGCTGGCCTCGCGGAACAGCCGGTCCTGCAGCGCGTTGGTGTCGAAGGTAGCCCAGGCGATCTCCGCATTGTTGGCCTCGCGCCACGCCTTGGTGAGGTCGCCGGCCGGGCCGGCGGTGAGGCACGACTGATGCACCTTGTGGCACAGCACGTTGAGCGTGCGGGTGGCGGCGCGGGCCGGCCGGGCGGCGAGCCCGGTGGCGAGTGCGGTGCCGGCGAGTGCGGTGCCGAGCATGGTGCGGCGGGTCAGATTGTTGGTCATCGGAGTCTCCCCTCGGTGATGGCGGCAGTTTTCTGCCCCCGGTTCAGCCTTTGACGGCGCCGGCGGTGAGGCCGGCGACCAGCTTCTTCTGCATCAGCATCACCACCAGCAGCACCGGCAGCATCTGCACGGTGGCGGCGGCGAACAGCACCCCCCAGTCCACTCCGTCGAACGCGCTGACCATCTCGGCCAGCGCCAGCGGTGCGGTCTTGGCGTGGATCGAGGTGAAGATGAAGGCGAAGATGTATTCGTTCCAGGCATAGACCATGACGAAAATCGCCACCGAGACCATGCCCGGTGCGGCCAGCGGCATGATCACCCGGCGCAGGATGGTCAGATAGCCGGCGCCATCGACCAGCGCCGCCTCGTCCAGCTCGCGCGGAATCTGGTCGATGAAGCTGCGCATCAGCAGCGCGCCCATCGAGACGAAGAAGCTGGCATAGAGCAGGATCAGCACCAGCCTGGTATCCTCCAGGTGCAGCGTGTTGACGATCGGGAACAGCGGCAGGGTGACCACGATCGGCGGAATCAGCCGGACGGCGATCAGGAACCCGGCGGTGCTGGCCATCGCCGGCGTGCGGCGGCGGGAATAGGCGAAGCCGGCCAACGCACTTGCCGCCACCGCCAGCAGCGTGGCGCCGACGGTGACGACGAAGCTGTTGACCAGCCCGTGGAAGAAGCCCGGCCATTTCTGCCACAGCGCGATGTAGTGGACGAAAGTCGGGTGGAACAGCAGATGCTGCGGCATCGCGAAGATATCCTTCGCCGGCTTCAGCGAGGCCATCACGATGGCGCCGATCGGCAGCAGCGACCATGCCAGGATGACCGCCACCGCCAGCAGCTTGCCGGCGCGCATCGCGTAGCTGCTGGTCTTACGCAACCGCATCGGCCACCATCCCCCGACGCAGCCGCCAGAGATACACCGAGGCCAGCAGCAGGCAGACGACCACCATGATCCAGCCGGTCGCCGCCGCCGCCCCGAACGCGTTGTAGCGGAACGCCTCCAGATACAGGTAGACGCCGACCACCTCGGTCGATCGCGCCGGCCCGCCCTGGGTCATCAGCCACACCTCGGCGAACAGCCGGAAGGCGAAGATGTAGCGGAACAGCATCGCCACCAGCATCGCCGGCCGCAGCAGCGGGAAGCTGATGTGCCAGAAGCTTTGCAGCCTGGTGGTGCCGTCCACCCGCGCCGCCTCGTACAGCTCGCCGGGCACCGAGAGCCGTGCCGCGTAGAGGATGATGAAGGTGAACGGCAGGTTCATCCAGATCGACAGCAGCGCCACGATGGCCAGCCCGGCGCTCGGCGAAACCGACCAGTCCAGCCCCGGCAGGCCGACCGATTGCAGCGCCAGGGTCAACGGGCCGATATCCGGGTCGAACAGGAAGCGCCACATCACCACCGCGGCGACCTGGCTGACCGCGTACGGCGCCAGCACGGCGGCCAGCAGCAGTGCGCGCGCCCGCAAGCCGGAGGCGAACAGCAGCGCCATGCCGAGGCCGGCCACCAGTTCCACATGCACCACCACCACCACCAGGATGAGGGTGTTCCACAGCGCGCGGCGGAAATACGGGTCGCCCAGCACGTCGAAGTAGTTCGACAGGCCGATGAACACCGGCGCCTGCCCGAAGCTGGAGCGGGTGAAGCTCAGCCACACCACGTACAGCGCCGGGATGGCGATCGCCGCCAGCACCAGCCCATGCGCCGGCGCCAGCAGCCACGCCGCAACGCCGCGCCCCATGCCGCCCTTGAACCGGCGGCGCGGGCGCGGACGCGCAGCGAGCGCCGAAGCGGCGGCTTGCACGCTCAGGCGGCTCGGGCTGCCTGGAGGATGTCCGGCGTGGCCGCCATCGGCGCCGCGCCCTCAACCGTGGTGCGGAACATCTCGCGGCGATAACCGGAATAGTCGTTGATCGCGGTATGCATCAGATAGGGGTTGGCCCACATCGCCAGCGTGCCCTGCTCCCAGCGCAGCCGGCAGTTGAACTCCGGCCTGGTGGCCAACTTCATCAGGTAGTCGATGACCGGCCGGCTCTCCGCCTCGGTCATGCCCTTGAAGCGGGCCAGCGTGCTGGCGACGAACACATAAGGCCGCCGGGTCACCGGATGCTGGCAGATGATCGGGTGCTCGCGCTCCAGGTCCTCCACCGCCAGCCCCTCCTTGCGCAGGCCGAGGCGCTTCTGGGCGGCGTTCTCGCTGAACACGCCACGGCCGCTGAACACCCCGGTCAACTGGAACAGCAGGGCGCGCAATTGCGGCGACAGCGCCTGGTAGGCGTGCTCCAGGCTGGTGAAACAGGTGTCGCCGCCAACCGGCGGAATGTCCTCGCCATACAGCATGGTGATGCCGGGCGGGCGCGGCATCCAGGCCAGGTCCATGTGCCAGTTCTCGCCGATCACCGCGCCGGTGTCCTCGCGCTCGCGGACGAAATGCACGATGTCGTCATAGCCCTCGATGCCGGCATGCACCGGGTTGCCGCTGAACGGGCCGAACCGGCGGGCGACCTTGTGCAGGCTGGCGGCGGTCAGCGACTGGCCGCGCACCGCCAGCACATGAAAGATGTCCAGCGCCCGCCGCACGTCCTGGAACACCGCCTCGTCCGGGTGGCTGGCCAGATCGACGCCGCGGATTTCGGCGCCCAGCGCGCCGGTGATCGGCATCACATCGAAAAGCTGGAATCGTGAATCGCGATGCATCGGCGTCCTTCCCGTTCACACGTCGCCGTTCGTCGGCTGACTTACTTGCAAGTCAGTCTTGGCGCCGGGCCCGATCGCTGTCAAGCAAACTCAGCGACCGCCCCAGGCGACCATCCAGGTGCGCTGCAGCGCCCCCAGCAGCGCGTCCACATCGCGGAAGCTGCCGGAATCCTGGGTGATCGGCCCGCAGGATTGCAGCGTGGTGCGCAACACGCAGACCACGTCGTCCACCGCCGTGGCGGGCGCGAACTCGCCTGATGCCACCGCCTCGGTGACCGCCTGGCGCAGGCAGCGGTCGTAGCTGCGGTTCACCCGCTCCAGCACGCCGGTCGCCAGCGTGCCGAGCACCGGCACGTCCAGCCGCAGCCGCGATAGCGGGCTCCAGACATTGCGGGCGCCGGGCTGGTGGTTGAAGCGGTCGTAGAACTTGCGCAGATCGGCGCGCTGGGCCGCCAGACGGGCGGCGAAGCTGGCGCCGGGCTGGGTCCAGTGATGCGCGATCCGCGCCTCGGCGTCGCGCCCGAAACCCTCGCTCAACTCCTCCATCAGCCGGCGCTTGGTGCCGAAGTGATGATGGATGTTGGCGCGGGTAACGCCGATCCGCGCCGCGATATCGCCGAAACTGAAGCCCTGGTAGCCGCGCAGCACATATAGTTCGGCGGCCACGAGGCGAATGCGCTCCCGGGTCGACGCGGCGTCGTTCGCTTCGCTCATGCATCAGCGTCTAGTGCATTTTACCGGTGCTGGAAAATCCCTGGTCGCCGGCCGCCCGGTTGCGCCGCACGCCCGTGCTATCGCCAACCACCGGCCGCAGGCTAGAATTGCCGCAGCCAGGAGCCCCGTGCCCGATGAACGACCACCCCACCGCGCTGCCCACCGCACCCCGCCAGGCCACCACCGGCCGGCCGCTGCTGTTCCTGCATATTCCCAAGACCGCCGGCACCTCGTTCCTGACCCTGCTGCACAACCTGTTCGGCGAATCCCGGGTGCAGCGGCTGGACGGCCACGACCCGCTGGTGCTGCAGCAGATCGACAACCTGGTGCTGACCAGGCTGGGCGAGGTGGCGTGCGTCGCCGGGCATATTCCGGCGCATCATTTCCACCCGTATCTCAAGCAGTTCCAGCCGTTCACCCTGCTGCGCAACCCGGTGGCGCGGGTGCTGTCGCTGTTCCGCTTCCTGCGCCGGGCCAGTGCCGCCGAGTTGCAGCCGATGGGGCTGGTGCCGAATTTCAGCTTCGACAGCTTCATCACCTCCAAAGCCCCCGGCCTGTATGCCCAGACCCATGACGGCATGTGCCGCTTCCTGTGCGGCGATGCCCGCGCCAGCGACCCCAAGGCGGCTGAATTCACTGGCCTGGCCGATATGCCGGCGGTGCTGGAGCAGGCGATGCGGACGCTGGAAGGGCTGGATTTCGGCATTGTCGAGCAGATGGCCGGCAGCATCGCGCTGCTCGGCCATGCCTGGGGGGTGCCGTATCCGCTCGACGAATACACCAAGAACGCCACCGAACGCGGCGGCAGCGAGGACTCGCTCGACAACATCCGCCGCATCGTGCAGCGCAACACGCTGGATATTGCGCTTTACGAGAACGCCACCGCGCTGTTCGCCCGCCGCCTGGCGGCCTGGCGGGCGCCGGTGGTGCAGCCGCGGCCGGGGGTGGTGTTTGCCCCGACGCTGGGCACCCTGACCAATGTGGCGGCCATCGCCGGCCGCCAGGGCTTTCATGATTTCGAGCGCGTCGGCTTCGCCTGGATGATGGCGGACATGCCGGCGCGCATCCATTTCACCCCGCCCGCCGAGGCCCGCCGGCTGCGCCTGCGCCTCTACACCATCGGCAGCGACTACCGGATGGCCGACGTGGTGATGAAGGTGAACGGCCAGCGCGCCGCCCAGCGGGTGGTGGAACGCAAGGACCGCTGGCATCTGGTGGAACTGGACCTGCCGCCGGGGCTGGGGACGATCAACCAGCTCGCCATCACCTCGCCGTACTGGGTTCCCACCCGCTTCCTCAACCCCGATGGCCGGGATGACCGCTCGCTGGCGCTGGCGCTGTCGGAGGTGACCTTTCTTGGGTAAGGAAGCAGTGCTTTTTTGAAAAAAAGCACCAAAAAACTTCATTTGCCTTGCGACGGCGGTGTGGGCGGAGACCGCGGAGTCTCCAAGACGGATGAAAAGTTTTTTTGCTTCTTTTTGTTCACAAAAAGAAGGCCTACTTCCCTGCCATGCTGCTCCACGAACCCACCATCCGCCTGACCGTCTTCCTTTCCGTGCTGGCGTTGATGGCGGTGCTCGAAGCGATCCATCCGGCGCGAAGGCGCGAGATTCCGCGCCTGTTGCGCTGGTCCAACAATCTCGCCCTGGTCGCGGTGGATACCGTGCTGGTGCGGCTGATTTTTCCGCTGGCGGCGGTTGGTGTGGCGGTCTGGGCGCAGGGGCGTGGCTGGGGAGTGCTGCATGGGCTGCCGGGGTGGCTGGCGTGGCCGGCGGCGCTGTTGCTGCTGGATCTGGCGATCTATGCCCAGCATATCGTGTTCCACTACGTGCCGCCGCTGTGGCGGCTGCATCGGCTGCACCATGCCGATACCGAGTTCGATGTCACCACCGGGCTGCGGTTTCATCCCGGTGAAATTGTTTTATCGATGGGTTTCAAGCTGTTGCTGGTGCTGGCGCTCGGCCCGCCGGCGGCGGCGGTGCTGGTGTTCGAGGTGATGCTGAACGCCACCTCGATGTTCAACCACGCCAATCTGCGGCTGCCGGGCTGGCTGGATCGGGGGTTGCGCTGGGTCACCGTCACGCCGGACATGCACCGCGTGCATCATTCGGTGCTGCCGGTGGAGACCAACAGCAATTTCGGCTTCAACCTGACCTGGTGGGACCGGCTGTTCGGCACCTACCGCGCCCAGCCTGAGGCCGGGCAGCGTGGCATGACCATCGGCCTCGACGAATTCCGCGACCGGCGCGAGCTGTGGCTGTGGCGGATGCTGACCCAGCCGTGGCGGCGATAGGCGTCGATTTGGGGGTGATAATGCCGGGATTCGTGCGAGAATCCGCGTCGCGACCCCACCGAAACCGGCGGTTTATGCGCGGCAAAATCGGCCGGAATCGGAGAAAATGTATGCGTCATCATCGTCTCGGATCGGCCCTTTCTGCGGCATGAGTTTTATTGGCCGGCATTGGCGCGGCGACTATTCGCTGGCGGTCGCCTATTGGCTGTTCGGCCTGCTGGTCGGGCTGGCGACCGGGTTGGTCGGCGCCGGCATGGAATGGCTGGCCGATGCGATCGAGTACAACCCGGCGCACATCCTGCTCGCCGCCGGGCTGGGTTGGGCGGTGCTGATCCTGCTGTCGGTCTGGCATCTGGTGGGAGTCTGGCGCTCGGCCAGTCGGCGGCGGGCCACCGGGCGGGCGGGGGTCTGGGGCTGGGCGGCCAGGCTGGTCACCGTGGCGGCGTTCGTGCAGTTCGGGGTGGCGATGGCACGGGTGGCGCTGCCGCAGTTCGTTGCCCTGGCGGACATCGCGCTCAATGGCGACCCCACGATACCGGACTACAAGCTCGCGGTGACCGACGGCGGTACGGGGGCCGAGATTACCGGTGGCTTCAAATACGGGCTGGCGGATGCGTTTCGGCGGCTGCTGGACGCTGCACCGGGGGTCAGGGTGGTCGCCTTGCAGAGCCCCGGCGGGCGGATCGGCGAGGCCCGCGCGGTGTATCGGCTGATCGTCGATCGCCGGCTCAATACCGTTACCAACAATTATTGCCTTTCGGCCTGCAGCTACGCATTTCTCGGTGGCAGCAGGCGATGGCTGGGTGTCGGGGCGCGGCTCGGCTTTCACAGCGGCGCTTTCGTCGGCATGTCCCAGGCGGCCGTCGCGCGCCAGGAGCGCGGCTTTTTCGCCGCAATCACCGCCAGGGATGGCGTGCCGCCGGGATTTTTCGCCCATGTCAACAGCGTCGCGCCGACCGCGATGTGGTATCCGACGCGGCGCGAATTGCTGGCCAACCATGTGTTGACCGACCAGGTTTCGGGTGCGGCCAGTTCGCTGCGGCTGTTCTCGGCGTCGCTACGGGCGGCCAGCCAGCAGATCAACAATGGGCTGCCCAGGCAGATCGACTGGCAGACCACGCTGGTGCGGGCGACCGCCAGCGGCTTCACCCTCTCCTACGTGTATCGGATCGCCAGCCTGCAAAACTCGACGCTGCCGCTCGACGGCGTGGATCACGGTTTTCACAACAAGATCATCGGCACTGTTTGCGGCGACAAGAAGATGCGAGAGGACGTCGAGGCGGGGGTGGTGTATCGCTTTGAATACCATCTGCTGAACGATCCGGCGGTGCTGTATGCCCAGGCGGTCTCGTCCTGCCCATGAGCCGCCCGAAGGAGATCACCCGATGAACTGGCTGCATGTTGCGCCATCGGCCAGCGCGGCGTTTCTTGCCTCGCTGGTGGAGTTTGTCGAGGCGGCCACCATCGTGCTGGCGGTGGGGGTGGTGCGCGGCTGGCGCTCGGCGCTGGTTGGGACGGCGATTGCGGCGGCGGTGCTGTGCGGGCTGGTGCTGCTGCTCGGGCCGGCGCTGGCGGAGGTGCCGCAACGCGGGCTGCAACTGGTGGTCGGCCTGCTGCTGCTGCTGTTCGGCATGCGCTGGTTGCGCAAGGCGGTGCTGCGCGGCGCCGGACTGCTGGCGCTGCATGACGAGGATGCGATCTTTCTCAGCCAGAGCGCCAATCTGCGGCTGGCGCGGGTTTCCACGCGTTGGGGGGTTGACCCGATCGCCACTGTTACCGCGTTCAAGGCGGTGCTGCTGGAGGGGGTGGAGGTGGCGTTCATCGTGATCGCGGTGGCCGCCGGCGGTGCCGGGCTGCTGGTGCCGGCGGCGGCCGGCGCCGCACTGGCCGGGGTGCTGGTGGTGGGGCTGGCGATCGTGGTGCATCGGCCGTTGGCGCAGGTGCCAGAGAACACGCTGAAATTCGCGGTGGGCATATTGATCTCGGCGTTCGGGGTGTTCTGGACCGGCGAGGGGCTGGGCATCGCCTGGCCGGGGCAGGACCTGGCGCTGTTGGCACTGGTGGGCGGGATGCTGGCAGCCGGGCTGGTCGGCGTGCGGCTGGCGGGGGCGCGGTGATGCGGGCGGTGCTGGGCGAGATCATCGGGCTGTTCGTCGATGATGGCTCGCTGGCGGTGGCATTGCTGGTGTGGTGTGGCGTCGTGGCAGGGGTTCGGGCGGTGCTGCCCGGCTCGCCGCTGCTGGCCGGTTTGCTGCTGGCCGGCGGGTGCGTGGCGATCCTGCTGGTCAATATCAGCCGGACAGCCGGCGTCAGCCGTCGGCCATCAGGGCGCCCATCGCCCGGCGCATGAACAGCCGCTTCAGCGGGCCGATGCGGTGTACCGCGGCGATGCCGAGGTCGCGGGCGAGGCGTAGCGGCGGGATGTCGTTGCTGAACAGCCGGTCGAGGGTGTCGGTGGCGGCCAGCATCAGCAGGTTGTCGGGACGGCGGGCGGCCTGGTAGCGGCGCAGCAGGGTCGGCGCGCCGAGGTCTTCGCCGCTGGCGTGGGCCGCGCATAGCAGGTTGGCCAGGGCGGCGATGTCGCGGAAACCGAGATTGAGGCCCTGGCCGGCGATCGGGTGGATGCCGTGCGCGGCGTCGCCGACCAAGGCCAGGCGCGGCGCGGTGTAGCGCTGCACCAGCATCGCCGAGAGCGGGTAGCTCCAGCGGCGGCCGAGCAGGCGCAGCGGGCCGAGATGATCGCCGAGGCGGCGGCCGAGTTCGGCGATGAAGCGGGGTTCGTCGAGCCGCATGATGTGCTCGGCCATCGCGGTGCGCTCGGTCCAGACCATTGCCGAGACGTTCGGCGCGGCCTCGGTGGCGGCCATCGGCAGTTGCGCGAACGGGCCGCCGGGCAGGAAATGCTCCAGCGCCACGCCGTGATGCGGTACCTCGTGGGCGATGCAGCAGACGATGCCGGTCTGGTGGTAGGGCAGATGGGTGACCGGGATGCCGGCCTGCTCGCGCAACGCGCTGCGGCGGCCATCGGCGGCGATCACCAGTTGGGCGTTGATCTGCGGGCCGCCTTCGATCTGGATGGTTGCCGCGTCCGGGCCGCGCTGCACGGCGGCTTTGGCCGGGGCGAACAGATGCAGGTTGGGCAGGCTGGCCATGTGGGCGTTCAGCGCCATGCGCAGGCTGCGCGCCTCGACCATCCAGCCGAACGGGGCGTCGCCGATCTCAGCGGCGTCGAAATGCAGGAACAGCGGCGAGGCGGGGCGGCCGAGTTTGCCGTCCGACACGCGGATGCCGGTGATCGGGCCGGGGGTGTACGGCAGGCGGTCCCACAAGCCGGACTCCTGCATCACCGCGCGGGAGCCGGCGGCGATGGCGTAGGCGCGGCCGTCGAAATCCGGGTGTTCCATCGGCGGCAGCGCGGCGCGGTCGATGAGCGCGGTGGCGATGCCGGCGCTGGCCAGCCGGCAGGCCAGGGCGCCGCCGACCGGCCCGGCGCCGACCACGCAAACTTGCACATCCAGTCGCTCGGTCATCGGCGCTCTCCGCGAATTCTGCCTACCATTTGAGCGGTCGGCCGGGTGGTGCGGGCGAGGCGGCAGAAATTGCCCGCAAATTGTGCAAGTCATCCGCCATGTTGCGCTGCAGCGACCGGTTTTCCGGCCGGCACGGTTCTTGAAGGGCGCTGGGCAGCAGCACGGAGGATCGAGGCACGACATGAAGCTTATCATGGCCATCATCAAGCCCTTCAAGCTCGACGAGGTGCGCGACGCGCTGACGCCGCTGGGCGTGCAGGGGCTGACCGTGTCGGAGGTGAAGGGGTTCGGCCGGCAGAAGGGCCAGACCGAAATCTATCGCGGTGCCGAATACCAGGTGAATTTCCTGCCCAAGGTGAAGATCGAGGTCGTGGTGGCGGCCGATCTGGCCGAGCAGGTGGTGGAAGCCATCGTCAAGGCTGCCCATACCGGGCGGATCGGCGATGGCAAGATTTTCGTCATGGATGTTGACCGGGCGGTGCGCATCCGTACCGGCGAAACCGACGGCGATGCGCTGTGAGCAAGGAACCCCGCATGACAAAACTATCCGGTCGGGCCGCACTGGCCCTGCTGTCGCCGTTGCCGCTGCTGCCGCTGCTGATCGCCGCCCCAGCCTGGGCGGCCGACGCGCCGAAGATCGACTCCGGCGACACCGCCTGGATGCTGACCAGCACCGCGCTGGTGCTGCTGATGACCATCCCCGGCCTGGCGCTGTTCTACGCCGGTATGGTGCGCAAGAAGAACATCCTGGCGACCATGATGCAGTCGTTCATCATCTGCTGCCTGGTGACGGTGGTGTGGATGGTGGCCGGCTACTCGCTGGCGTTTTCCAATGGCGGGGCGTGGCTCGGCGATTTCTCGCGTATTTGCCTGAACGGCATGGGGGCGGACTGGGACAAGCCGTTCGTGATGGGCAGCGGCCCTGACGCGGTGGTGAACACCATTCCGGAGACGGTGTTCATGATGTTCCAGATGACCTTCGCGATCATCACGCCGGGGCTGATCGCCGGCGCGTTTGCCGACCGGATGAAGTTTTCGGCGCTGTGCGTGTTCGTGGTGGCGTGGTCGCTGGTGGTCTATGCGCCGATCGCCCATTGGGTGTGGGGCTTTCATGGCTGGATCGGCGTGCTGGGGGTGGCGGATTTCGCCGGCGGCACGGTGGTGCATATCAACGCCGGGGTGGCCGGGCTGGTCTGCGCGCTGGTGATGGGCAAGCGGGTGGGCTACGGCAGCGACAACATGGCGCCGTACAATCTGGGCCTGGCGGTGATCGGCGCCAGCCTGCTGTGGGTCGGCTGGTTCGGCTTCAACGCCGGCTCGGCGCTGACCTCGGGCGGGCGGGCCGGCATGGCGATGGCGGTGACGCAGATCGCCACCGCCGCGGCGGCGCTGGCCTGGACGTTCGCGGAATGGCTGCATAAGGGCAAGCCGAGTGTGCTGGGGGCGATCTCCGGCGCGGTGGCCGGGCTGGTGGCGATCACCCCGGCCTCCGGCTTCGTGCTGCCCGGGCCGGCGCTGATCATCGGGCTGGTCGCCGGCGTGGTGTGCTTCTGGACCGCGACCGGGATGAAGCGGCGGTTCGGCTATGACGACAGCCTGGACGCGTTCGGGGTGCATGGCATCGGCGGCATCGTCGGCGCGCTGCTGACCGGGGTGTTCGCCTTCGGGCCACTCTCGGCCGGGACGTATGTCGGCGGCCTCGCACTGCTGGGCAAGCAGGCGATCGCGGTGTGCTCGACGCTGGTTTATTCCGGGGCGGTGACCTTTGTGCTGCTGAAGATCATCGACGGGTTCATCGGGCTGCGGGTGAGCGAGGATGAGGAGCGCGAGGGGCTGGACGTGGTGCTGCATGGCGAGCGGCTCGGTTAGCGTTCTTTTTTGCAAAAAAGAACCAAAAAACTTTTATCCGCATTGCAACTGCGGAGGTGTTGAGACTCCGGAGTCTCCAAGACGGATAAAACGTTTTTTTGCTTCTTTTTGTTCACAAAAAGAAGGCCTTGCCTTCCCTGACCAACCGCACCAACTCGCTGCGCACGCCGGTGGCATCGGCCACCGGGGCGGACCACGGGAAGCGGACCACGCGTTGTTCCAGTTCCAGGTCGCAGCCGTCGAGATCGGCGGCGACCATGCGCCAGGGGCCTTGGGGGCCGCGCGTGGCGCCGAGCAGGGCCAGGGCGTCGGCGTGGTCGTCGTTGCAGTGGGCGATGATGGCGGTTTCGGCGGCGGCGACGGTGGCGGCGTGGGCGGGGTTGGGCAGCAGTTTGGTGGGTTTCAGGCGGGTGGCGCTGGCGAAGCCGCCGACGAAGACTGCGACCGCCGGGCGGATGCGCCAGAGGGTGAAATCGGTCAGTTCGGCGTATTGCGTGGCGTAGGGGTGCAGCGCCAGCCAGCGGGCTTTCAGGGCCGGGTCGGGTTCCGGCTCGGCCAGGCCGGTGATGGTCAGGCGGGGGGTGGTTTGCGGGTTGGCGCTGGGTTGTTCGCCGGTGACCAGCACGGAGCAGCGCGGGTCGGCGCGCAGGTGCCTGGTGTGGTGGGAGATGGCGGACAGCAGCAGCAGCAGCGACAGGTCGGGGGCGCAGGCCGGGGTGATCAGCGAGGCGTAGGGCTGGCCGTCGATTGCGGTAGCCAGGGTTCCGGCGCGGGCGGAGCGCAGCAGGCAGCGCGCTTCCCAGGCGATTGTCGTTTGGTCCGCCATATTCCGTTCACTCTCCATCCTCGTTGCGCCACAATTGCGGCTCACCCTGCAGCGAGTCAGGCAACGGGACGCACGCCATGAAACAGACAATCGCCCTGGTCGACGACGACCGCAACATCCTCACCAGTGTATCGATGACGCTGGAGCAGGAGGGTTTCCAGGTGCGCACCTATACCGACGGCGAGAGCGCGTTGCAGGACATCACCGCGCGGCCGGTGGATCTGGCGGTGCTGGACATCAAGATGCCGCGGATGGATGGCATGGAGCTGCTGCAGCGGCTGCGGGCGCGGTCGTCGCTGCCGGTGATCTTTCTGACCTCCAAGGACGAGGAGGTGGACCAGTTGATGGGGCTGCGGCTGGGGGCGGATGACTACATCACCAAGCCGTTCAGCCAGCGGCTGCTGATCGAGCGCATCCGGGCGCTGCTGCGGCGCAACGAGGCCGGGCGGGCGGAGGGCTCGGGGGCGCCGGCCGGCGGGGTGCTGACCCGCGGCGACCTCGTGCTGGACGAGACCAAGCATCAGTGCCTTTGGAAAGAGGCGGATATCCAGTTGACCGTCACCGAGTTTCTGCTGGTGAAGGCGCTGGCGGCGCGGCCGGGGATGGTGAAGTCGCGCGATCAACTGATCGATGCGGCGTATGGCGACAATATTTATGTCGATGACCGCACCATCGACAGCCACATCAAGCGGGTGCGCAAGAAGTTCCGCACCGTGGATGACGACTTCAACGCGATCGAGACGCTGTATGGCATCGGTTATCGCTACAAGGACGCATAACGCAGCAATCGGGGCCCGCATGCCTGACAGCGGCATCCTTCCCGCGACCGAGAAGCCGGCGGCGCCTGCGCGTCGGCGGTTTCGCGGGCGGTGGGTGTCGCCGTTGCTGCAACGGGTGCTGCTGGTCAATGCGCTGCCGCTGGCGTTGCTGCTGGCGGCGTTGCTGTATCTGGACCAGTACCAGAACGGGCTGTTGCAGGCGGAAGTGACGACCCTGCGCGAGCAGGCGCGGATTTATGCCGGCGCGTTGGGCGAGAGTGCGGTGCGGGAGAATGGCACCGAATTGCCGAAGCTGGTGCCGGACCTGGCGCGGCCGCTGCTGCGGCGGCTGACCGAGCCGACGCCCTCGGCGCAGGCCAAGCTGTATGCGCCGGATGGCCAGGTGATCGCCGACAGCCGGGTGCGCGAGGGGGCGTCGGGGGCGATCATCACCGAGCCGTTGCCGCCGGCGGCGGTGCGCGGGCGGTTTCTCGGCATTGTCGGCAGCATCTATGACCGGATTCTGTCTTGGCTGCCGCATACCGATGCGCGCACGCTGCTGGATACCAGCCCGACGGCGGCCGGGGTGGACTGGCAACCGGACGTGAAGGAGGAGTTGCGGCTGTCGGGGCCGAACAACAGCCACGAGATGCCGCCGTATATCCGCCGCACCGAGGATAACCGGCTGCTGGTTACGGTGGCCGAGCCGGTGCAGCACAACCGGGTGACGGTGGGCGTGGTGCTGCTGACCCGCGAGGCGCGCGAGGTGGATGACAGCCTGCTGGCGGTGCGGCTGTCGATCCTGGGGCTGTTCACGCTGGCGCTGGGGCTGACGGTGATGCTGTCGTGGTATCTGTCGCTGACCATCGCGCGGCCGATCTTGCGGCTGGCGCGGGCGGCGGAGCATATGCGCGAGGGCAGCGGGCGGGCCGGGCAGGTGCCGGCCAGGCTGCTGGCGCGGCGCGACGAGATCGGCGAACTGGCCGAGGCGCTGGGCGATTCGTCGCGGGCGCTATGGGCGCGGATGGACGCGATCGAGCGGTTCGCCGCCGATGTGGCGCATGAGATCAAGAACCCGCTGTCCTCGATCCGCAGCGCCATCGAGACGCTGCGGCGGATCGAGGACCCGGAGAAGCAGCGGCGGCTGACCACGATCATCGCCGAGGACGTGGCGCGGCTGGACCGGCTGATCAGCGATATCTCCGACGCCTCGCGGATCGACGCCGAGCTGTCGCGCCAGATCACCGAGCGGCTGGATGTGGCGCCGATGCTGGCGACGCTGGTGGAACTGGACGAGGCGACGCGCGACGACGACGACCCGCAGCTGGTGCTGGCGCACCAGGCCGGGCCGGCGATGGTGCGGGCGGTGGAGCATCGGCTGGTGCAGGTGCTGCGCAATCTGATCGGCAATGCGCACAGCTTCTCGCCGCCGCGCGGGCGGATCACGCTGGCGGCGCGGGCGACCGGCAACGTGGTGGAGATCATCGTCGAGGATGAGGGGCCGGGGATTCCGGAGGCCAAGCTGGAGCATATTTTCGACCGCTTCTACTCGGAGCGGCCGCAGGGCGAGTATTTCGGCCAGCATTCCGGGCTGGGGCTGTCGATCAGCCGGCAGATTGTCGAGGCGCTGAAGGGCCGGATCAGTGCCGAGAACCGGCGCGATGCGACCGGGGCGGTGATCGGCGCGCGCTTTGTGGTGCGGCTGCCGAAGGCGTAGTGGTGGCGATACCAGGGTTGACGCTCGCCGCGTGCGTCCATACAGCCGCGCTCCTGGATATCGCCGAGCGCGCCACACTATTTTGCTGATACGGGAGAAAACATTCATGAACGCAGACTCCGCGGCTTTTGCCGATAACCGTGCCGCCGGCCCGCTGGCCGGGACGGGGGTACATGCCACCAGGCCGGTGCATGCCAACCTGGTGGCGGCGTCGCTGACCGCATTGGCGGTGCAGCGCGGCGAGGGCAGCCTGTCGGAGGATGGCGCGCTGATGGTGCGCACCGGGGTGCATACCGGGCGCTCGGCGCGCGACAAGTTTGTGGTCGATGAGCCGGACAGCGCGGCCGAGATCGCCTGGGGTTCGGTGAACCAGCGGCTGGCGCCGGAGAAGTTCGCGCTGCTGGCGGCCCGGGTGCGGGCGTATCTGCAGGGGCAGGAATTGTTCACCCAGGATTTGTATGCCGGCGCTGATCCGGCGCGGCGTATCCGGGTGCGGCTGGTGACGACGCAGGCATGGTCGGCGCAGTTCGCCCGCAACATGTTCATCCGGCCGGGCGAGGCGGAGCTGGAGGGGTTCGCGCCGGATTACGTGATCCTGCACGCGCCGCTGTTCCAGGCCGACCCGGCGATCGACGGGGTGCGCAGCAGCACCGCCATCGCGCTGAGCTTCGCGCAGAAGCTGGTGGTCATCGCCGGCAGCGAGTATGCGGGCGAGATCAAGAAATCGATCTTCACGGTGATGAACTGGCTGCTGCCTCCCGCCGGAGTGCTGCCGATGCATTGCAGCGCCAATATCGGGCCGCAGGGCGACGTGGCGCTGTTCTTTGGCCTGTCCGGCACCGGCAAGACCACGCTGTCGTCCGACCCGGCGCGGCCGCTGATCGGCGATGACGAGCATGGCTGGGGGCCGGACGGCGTGTTCAACTTCGAGGGCGGCTGCTACGCCAAGGTGATCAACCTCAGCCGGCAGGCGGAGCCGGAGATCTGGGCCGCCAGCCACCGCTTCGGCACCGTGCTCGAGAATGTGGTCGCCGATCATCGCGGCCGGCTCGACCTGTCCGACAACAGCCTGACCGAGAATACCCGCAGCTGCTACCCGGTGGAGTTCATCCCCAACGCGGTGCCGAAGGGCATGGGCGGGCAGCCAAAGAACGTGCTGATGCTGACCTGCGACGCATTCGGGGTGCTGCCGCCGATCGCCAAACTGACGCCGGCGCAGGCGATGTATCACTTCCTCTCCGGCTACACCGCCATCGTCGCCGGCACCGTGAAGGGCGCCGGCAGCGCGCCGAAAGCAACCTTCAGCGCCTGCTTCGGCGACCCGTTCCTGCCGCGCCCGCCGGAGCTGTACGGCCGCATGCTGGCCGACCTGATTGCCGCCCAGGGTGCCGATTGCTGGCTGGTCAACACCGGCTGGAGCGGCGGTGCCTACGGCACCGGCAGCCGCATGCCGATTGCCCATACCCGCGCGCTGCTGGCCGCGGCGCTCGACGGCACGCTGGCCCGCGCCAGCTACCACAGCGACCCGTTCTTCGGCCTGGCGATCCCGGACGCCGTGCCGGGCATCCCGGCCGGCGTGCTGAACCCGCGCGACGCCTGGGCCGACAAGGCCGCCTACGACGCCACGGCACGCGATCTGCTCGGACGATTTGAGAAGAACTTCGAGAAATTCTCGGCGCATGTCGGCGAGGATGTAAGGAAAGTAGCACTAAAGGCGAAGTAAGGTCTTCTTTTTGTGAACAAAAATAAGCAAAAAAACTTTTTATCCGTTTTGGCGACTCCGGAGTCTCCACCCCACCGCTGTTGCAAGGCGGATGGTTTTTTTGTTTCTTTTTTTCAAAAAAAGAAGCCTTACCTTGTCCCTTGCTCCAACGCCTCGATATCCGCGTCGCTGAACCCGAAATGGTGGGCGATTTCGTGGATCAGCACGTTGCGCACCAGGCGGAACAGGTCTTCGCCGAGTTCGATCCATTCGAGCAGGATGGCCTGGCGGTAGAGCACGATGCGGTCGGGCATGGGCGCCACGTCCAGCACGCTGCGTTCGCCGAACGGGGTGCCGTGGTAGAGGCCGGTCAGTTCCCAGGCGCTGTCCAGTTCCATTTCGGCGACCAGGGCGTCATCGGCGAGGTCTTCGACGACGATCACCACGCCGGCGACGTGGCGGCGCAGGGCGGCGGGAATGGCGGCCAGCGCGCGTTCGGCGAAGGCGGCGATCGCCTCGGCGTCGGGCGGTGTGGTGAAATGTGGGGCGGGCGTGCCATGTAAGGTCATGGCCGCAGCACGGCATGGCCGGGGCGGCGGGTCAAGCATGGCGGGAGAGAGTAGATGGTTGCCAAACTTACCGAGGCCGAACGCGCCGGACTGGGCGCCAGCCTGCCGCAATGGAAGCTGGCGAAGGGGCGGGATGCGATCGAGCGGCAGTTCAGTTTCGCGGATTTCTCCGCCGCCTGGGGGTTCATGGCGCGGGTGGCGCTGCTGGCCGAGCAGCAGCAGCATCACCCTGAGTGGTCGAACGTGTGGAACAAGGTGGCGATCACGCTCACCACCCACGATGCCGGCGGGTTGAGTGCGGCGGATGTGAAGCTGGCGCGCGCGATCGACGCGCTGTGAGCGACGCGCCGGAGCGCACCGCGCGTATCCGGCTGGCGGCGGCGCGGCTGTGCGTGCAACTCGGCTGGGCGCCGCTGCATGAGGTGGCGCTGCCGGACGGCCGGCGGGCGGACATATTGGCGCTGCGGCCGGATGACGGGTTCGTCTGCGTGGAGGTGAAGTCCGGGTTGCGGGATTTCCTGGCCGACGGCAAATGGCAGGAATACCGGGCGCATTGCGACGCGCTGTTCTTCGCGGTGGATGTGGATTTTCCGCAAGCCGTGCTGCCGGCGGCGGCCGGGCTGATGGTGGCGTGGCAGGACGGCGCCGAGTTGCTGCGCGATGCCGCCGCGCATCCGCTGGCGCCGGCGCGGCGGCGGGCGCTGCTGCTGCGCTTCGCGCGGCTGGCCGCCGGGCGGCTTACGTTGCGCGACGACCCGGTGGGGGCGGCGATGCTGCGGGCCGGGTTGCTGGCGGAATAGGCGGCAGGTGTTACGACTGGCCGTGCCGTACGGAGCGGGTTGGCCCGGGAAACGAACGCGCCAGCACCCCCTGCAAGGCGGCGACTCCCGGGCGCTCGGCGTTGGACATGCGGCCGACCAGATTGAGCCAGACCGACTCCTCGGCGTGGTCCAGCATCTGCCGCACCGTGCTGGCGACGAACGGGCCGACCTCGAGGCCGGCCGCCGCGGCGCCACTGCGGACCCGCTCCAGCAGCGCCTCGTCACCGATCTCGGCCAGCGCCTCCTCAGCCAGGGCCGGGTTGGTCAGCGCGCTGAGGATGGTGCCCAGCATGGCTATTGCACCAGCGGCGAGCTGGCGCCCGGCAGATCGAAGCCGTCGATGCGCGCCTGGCCGGCCAGCAGCGAGATGTATTGTGCCACCGCCCGGCGCCAGGTGCGCTCCTCCAGGTAGCCGGCGATCCGGTCGCGCACCGACTCGAACGGCAGGGTCTTGCCTTCGACGTAGCGATCCAGCCGTAGCACATGCACGCCGTAGCGGGTGCGCACCAGGGTCGGGCAGATCTGGCCGGGCTGCATGGCGACCAGGAAGGTCTCGAATTCCGGCGTGGTCTCGCCGGGGACGATCTGCCCCAGCCGGCCGCCATCCGGCGCCGAGGGGCAGTCTGACAGGCTGCGCGCCAGGCTGTCGAAGCGGTCCGGGTGGTGCTGCAGTTCGGCCAGCGTGGTGGCGGCCTGGGCCTCGGCCTTGGCGTAGGCTTCGGCATCGTCGCGGCGGGCCTTGAACAGGATATGCGCCGGCTCGAACAACTCCGGCGTTTGGAACCGGGCGCTGTTGCTGTCGTAGAACCGACGGCAGACCGCGTCATCGGCTTTCGGCGTGGTCACCTCGCGGTCCAGCAGCAAGCGGATCAGCGATTCCTCGTCGGTCTCCCGCCCCTCGCCCTCGGTGCGCGGGGCCGGCTCGATTTCCAGCGCCCGGGCGCGCTGCAACAGCAATTCGCGGATCACCAGCGCCCGGGTTGCCGCCTGCCAGGCGACATGCGGCGATGGCGCCTCGTGGTTCTGCACTTCCCTGGCGATGGCGCCGTGCTCGATGGTGATGTCGTTCACTGCGATGACCGGCATGGCTCAGTCCCCCGAGACCGGTTGCGGCTGCTTGGCGGCCTTACGCAGATCGGCCACCGTCAGCGCCTGGTTGCGGGATTGCTGGCTGACGCCGGTGCGGCTGCGCACCACCTGGTAGCCGCGGCGGCCGAGATACCAGATCGGCGCGCTCCAGATGTGCACCATGCGGGTGAACGGGCTGACCAGGAAGATCGTGAAGCCGAGGAAGATATGCAGCCGGTAGATGAACGGCGTGCCGATCAGCAGGTCCGACGCGCTGGGGTGCAGCGTGACGATGCCCTGGATGTAGCCGACGATGGTCAGGAACATGCCGCCTTCCATGTGCATCGCCGAGAACGGCACGGTCAGCAGGCCGAGCGCCAGTTGCGCCCACAGCATCAGGATGATCGCGATATCCCAACGCCGGCTCGTGACGCGGATGCGCGGGTCGGTCAGCCGGCGATGGATCAGGATCGACAGGCCGATGATGGCGATGATGCCGGCGAGGCCGCCGACCACCATGGCGAGCAGTTCGTGTTGCGCCGGGCTGATCAGCCAGCTCACCGCCCATTCCGGCAGCAGGAAGCCGACGAAATGGCCCATGATGACGATCAGCACGCCGACATGGAACAGGTTGCTGCCCCAGCGGAATTGCCGCTTGCGCAGCAACTGGCTGGAGCCGCTGCGCCAGGTGTATTGCGCGGTGTCGAAACGCGCGAGGCTGCCGACCAGCAGCACGGTCAGGCAGATATAGGGATACCAGCCGAACAGCAGGGTGTTGATAAAGTGGTCCATCACTGCATCTCCTCAGGCGGACGCGGCGTCGCGCGTGGCGGCGCGCAGCCGGCTCCGCAGGCGATCGACTCCGCAATCGTCGAGTTGCTCACCGGGGCCGAACTGCACCGCCGCTTCTTCCCAGGCGGCATCCAGCGCTTCGAGATCGTTCGGGTCCTCAATGTCGGTTTCGGCAAGTTGCACCGGCGGTGCTTTGACGATGGCGCCAAGTGCCTGGAACACCGCGGCATAGGCGCTTTTGCGCATCACCAGACGTTCGGCGATGGTTTGCAGGATGCCGGCCGGTTCGGCCAGCAGCGCCTGCGCCTGCTGCCCCGGCAGCAGCGAGAGGAATTCCAGGAACAGCGGCAGGTAGTCGGGCAGTTCGCTGGCGGTCGGCTCGTAGCCGTGCTCGCGGTAATGCGCGATCAGGTCGGCCATCGCCTGGCCACGGTCACGGCTTTCGCCATGGATATGCTCGAACAGATGCAGCGACAGCGTGCGGCTGCGATCGAACAGGGTGAAGTAGGCTTCCTGCAACGCATAGATGTCGCGGCCGGCGAGTTCGGCCAGCAGGGCGTCGATCGCCGCACGCTGGGGTGCGGCCACCAGGCCCTCCTCGGCCAGCACGGCAGCGATTTCTGCCGTCGCCGCCTGCAACGCCGGGGTGGGATAGCCGAGCAGTGCGCCGAGGGCGCGGTAGCTGCGTGCCATCACACCATCTCCACCGGGTTGCGTGGCTTCTTGGCGTCGAACAGGCCGGTGGTGTTGCTGCCCGAGCAGCCGTCGCCGAACGAGAAGCCGCAGGAGCCGCGCATCTGGAAGGTGTCGGCGCCGGTTTCGCGATGCGCGGTGGGGATGACGAAGCGATCCTCGTAGTTGGCGATCGCCAGCAGCTGATACATGTCCTCGATGTCGTGGCCGGTGAGGCCGACGCGCTCGGCGATCGAGTCGACGATCACCCCGTCCACCGTCTTGGCGCGCATGTAGCCGCGCATCGCCAGCATCCGCTCCAGCGCCTTGGTCACCGGCTCGGTGCGGCCGGCGGTGAGCAGGTTGGCGAGATATTCCACCGGGATGCGCAGCGATTTCACGTCCGGCATGCCGCCGATGGTGCCGAGATCGCCTTTGGCGGCGGCGGCCTGGATCGGCGACAGCGGCGGCACGTACCAGACCATCGGCAGGGTGCGGTATTCCGGGTGCAGCGGGAAGGCGATCTTCCAGTC
>JBEPTZ010000073.1:0-22010 GCA_041691815.1 Rhodospirillales bacterium
TCGATGAAGCGATAAACGTCGATGTCGACTTCAACCGGACGCTGCTGCATCGTCTTTCCCTTTATTTACTGAAAACAATATGGTTCTAAGGGATTTTAGGCTGTGTGGACGGAATCCCTGACATGCTGTTCTGAGGGTTCTCGAAACGGGGATTGTTCGAATCACTGCGTGACCGGTATCAGGGAGCCGGACATGCTGACGAGGATGACGGAGCGCGATTGGTCGATCGTGCTGGAGGTGTTTGATGCGGCACAGTCGAGCCGGGGAGAGCCAGGGCATGATGACCGGAGATTTCTCGAGGCGATCCACTACTTCACGGTGCACAGCATAACGTGGCGGGCACTGCCCAGCGAATATGGCAACTGGAACAGCGTATGGAAGCGGTTCTGGCGGCTCAGCCGCTCTGGGGTATTTGAGGCATTCTTCCAGTTGCTGGCGGAGTGCAGCCAGACGGCACAGTTGGTCCAGTTTTTCGACAGCACAACAGCGCGCGCTCATGTTTCGGCGGCCGGCGCAAAAGGGGGCAGCAGCATCAGGCGTTTGGCCGCTCGCGCGGCGGCTTCTCGACCAAAATCCACCTCAAGACCGATCTCGACGGCAACCCCCTCGACTTCCATCTAACCGGCGGCCAAGCCAGCGACAGCACGCAGTTCGAGACCTCGCTCGACATCGGCCCCGACATCCGCCCGCGCATCGCGATGACAGACAAGGGCTATGATAGCCATGCCAATCGGGCGGCGGCGCTTGCGCGCGGCATCACACCGGTTATCCCGCGCCGCGATAACTCCAAGCAAAGAGGACGCTTCTTTCCGAAGCGCCTCTATAAGCTCCGCGCCCGCATCGAGCAGACAATCGGCAAGCTCAAGCGCTTCAAACGCGTCGCCATGCGTCGCGAAAAGACCGACATCAGCTACTCAGCTATCCTCAGCTTCGCTTGCGCGCTAATGCTGATTAAATCCGTCCACACAGCCTAGAGTCAAGCAAGATTTCCAGCATCCCGCCCGACGTGCAAAATTCTCGATTTGCGCGCTGCGGCTTACAGCCAGCGGCGAGCGCGGGCCTGGTAGGCGCGGTAGACGGCGCCGAATTTGCCGGTGAGATAGGCTTCCTCGCGGGCGATCACGCCGTAGCGGATCACCAAGTAGAGCGGCACCAGCATGGCCAGCAGCCAAAGCCGGTTGAAGCCGATTGCCAGGCCGGCCAGCCACAGCATCAGGCCGAGATAGATCGGGTTGCGGGTGAACCGGTAGGGTCCATCGGCGACAATCGCGGTGGTCGGCTTGTTGGGTTCGACGCGGGTGCCGGCCTTGCGCATGGCCAGGATCGCCCAGATCGCCAGCGCGAAACCGAGCAGCAGCAGGCCGCCGCCGATCCAGCCGCGCGGGACGGAGGCCGGGACGAATGGCGATGGCCAGAGCCAGTCCAGCGCGAAACCGGCGGCCACCGCCAGCGCCCAGGCGAGCGGCGGCGGGATCAGCACGCCGGCGTGGTCGGTGGGGCCGCTCATTTGAGTGGTGCTCCGTGGCCGGTCGGTTTCACCCCAGCAGCACCGGCTCGCCCTGGCGGTTGAACGGCAGGAACGCCTCGATGTCGCCGATCTTGATCGAGTCGACCATGCGTTGCAACGCGGCCTCGATGTCCGCCGTGCCGGCCGGGCCGGGCAGTGCGGCGGTGAACAGCACCGCCCAGTCGGGGCCGGCGCGGCGGGCTTCCTCGACCAGGGCGGCGAAGCTGGCGAGGTCGGCGGGGGCTTTGTCGACGCACATCAGCGGCGCCAGGGTGCCGCCCTCGCCGGCCGCGAAGGCGGCGCGCTGGGCGGGGCTGGCGCCGTCCGGCAGTTCGGCGCCGGTGAACACCAGCAGCAGGCGCTGGTCGGCTTCCTGGCGGGCTTGCTGCAGCAGGTCGTCGAAGCTGGCGATGGTCATGGCGGGGTTCCTATAGTCCGGCGGTGCTGAGTCGCAGGATGGCGCGGGCGCAGGCCTGGGCGCGGGGGACCAGGCTGGACAGGGTGAGAAATTCGTCGGGGCTGTGGGCGTTGCCGCCGACCGGGCCGACGGCACAGATGGTCGGCGTGCCGACGCCGGCGGTGAAGCCGGAATCAGCGCAGCCACCGGTGAATTCGCCTGCGGTTTTGAAGCCGCTGGCGGCGGCGGCGGCAACGTAGAGTTCGAACAGTTTCCTGGCCGCCGGGGTCTGGGTGAGCGGCAGGAATTCGCCGCGGATGGTGAGTTCCGCCTTGGTGCCAGGCACGTAGCTGCGGGCGATGATGGCGGCGATCTTGGCCATGATGTCGTCGCGGTCGGCGGGCTCGATGTAGCGCAGGTCGATCTGGCCCTCGGCCCAGGGGGCGACGGTGTTGACACTCTGGCCGCCGCTAACCAGGCCGACATTCAGCGTGATGCCGCGCTCCAGGTCGGTCAGCGCGTGGATCGCCTGAATCTTGCGGGCGAGTTCCTCGATGGCGCTGATGCCCTCGCTGAAGTTGCCGCCGGAATGCGCCGCCTTGCCGGTGATGCGCAACGCCGAGAACACCCCGCCCTTGCGGCCGGTGACGACATTGCCGGAGACCCGGCCGGGTTCGGAATTGAACACCACGCGGGCGCGGCGGGCCTCGGCCTCGATGACGGCGCGGCCCTCCGGGCTGCCGATTTCCTCGTCGCCGGTGAACAGCCCGACCAGCGGCGCCGGGCTGCCGCCGAATTTGTGGAAGGCGGCGAGGATGAAGGCGTTCATCACCAGGCCTGCCTTCATGTCGGCGACGCCGGGGCCGTAGGCGGTGTCGCCCTTGATGGTGAACGGGCGGCGGGCGGTTTCGCCGTCGGCGAACACGGTGTCGCGGTGGCCCATCAGCACGATGTTGCCGCCGGCGTTTCCTTGCGGGCCATCCCAGGGGACGGGTGCGCGCAGGCAGTCGCCGTGTTTGGACTGGGCCACGCGTTCGACCGGGATGCCCTGGGCGGTGAGGAAATTTTCGATCGCCGCCCCCACCGCGTCGATGCCCGGCTTGTTGTAGCTGCCGCTGTCGATGTCCACCAGTTCGCGCAGCAGGTCGACCATCGGCTGGTGCTGGGTGGCGAGCCAGGCGGTGATCTGGTCGGTCGCGGTCATGCTTGCCTCGTGCGGAGTGTGGCGCATGATCGGCCGGATCGCCGATCCGGGCAACTCAGCGCACGGCGACCACCGGCCTGGGCACATGCTTGCGCATCAGCAGCAGCAGCAGCAGCGACGGCACCACCACCAGCGTCATCAGCCGAAAATCGTTGTTGAAGGCGATGATCTGCGCCTGGTGGTTGATCATCTGGTCGAGCATCGCCGCACCGCGGGTGGTGGCCGGGTCGAGCAGCTGCGACATCACCCCGTGGTTCTGCAATTCGCGGTCGAACGGGGTGATCACGGCGGCCAGATTGGCGTGCGACACCTGGGTGGAACGCACCAGCAGCATCGAGGTGATCGACACGCCGACCGCCTGCCCCATGCTGCGGCACAGCGACTGCAACGAGGTGGCGTACGGCCGCAGCGACGCCTGCAAGGTGGTGTAGGCGATCACCGTCATCGGGTTGAACACGAAGCCGATGGCGAAGCCCTGGACCAGCAGGGTCATCATCATGCGGGTCTGCGAGACGTCCGGCGTCCAGTAGCTCATCGAGTAGAACGCCGCCCCCAGCAGCAGCAGGCCGAACGCCATCAGCACGCGATGCTCGATGCGGTCGGCCAGCCTCGCTGCCAGCTGCATGCCGATCACCGTGCCGACGCCGCGCGGCGCCATCGACAGGCCGGCGACCTCCACCGGGTAGCCGGCCAGGCTCTCCAGGTAGGGCGCCATCAGCGAGGAACTGGCCAGCAGCAGGGTGGCGGTGAAGAACACCATCAGCACGCCGCAGACCAGATTGCGGTCGCGGAACAGCGCCGGCGGCAAGAACGGGCGCTCGGCGGTGAGCATGTGGACCAGGAACAGGTACAGCCCGAGGCCGGCCAGCACCGCCTCGACGATGATTTCGCGCGACGAGAACCAGTCCTGGTTCTGGCCGCGATCCAGCAGCAGTTGCAGCGCGCCGATGCCGAGTGCCAGCACCACGAAGCCGCTCCAGTCGAATTTCAGCTCCGCCCGCGGCGGCACTTTCGGCAGGAACACCAGCAGCCCGATCACCGCCAGCACGCCGAACGGCAGGTTGACGTAGAACACCGAGCGCCAGGTGTAGGCCTCGGTCAGGTAGCCGCCGAGGGTGGGGCCGCAGATCGGGCCGAGCATCACCCCCATGCCGAAGATCGCCATCGCCTGGGCGCGTTTCTCGAACGGGTAGATGTCCAGCATGGTGGCCTGCGACAGCGGCACCAGGGCGGCGCCGCACATGCCCTGCAGGAAGCGGAATATCACCATCTGCTGCAGCGAGTCGGCCGCCCCGCACAGCATCGAGGCGCAGACGAAGCCGGCCATGCAGGCGACATGCAGGTTGCGCCGGCCGAACCGCACCGCCAGCCAGCCGACCGGGGCGGTCATGATCGCCACCGCGATGACGTAGGAGGTGAGCACCCAGGTGATCTCGTCGGAACTGGCCGACAGGCTGCCCTGCATGTACGGCAGCGACACGTTGGCGATCGAGGTGTCGAGCGACTGCATCAGGTTGCCCATCATCACGCACAGCACGATCAGCCGGCGGTTGGGGAGTGCTGATGCGGCGCCTGACACCGGGAATTCAGGGTCCGGCCGGGCGGGCGTGCAGCCGTGGGCGTCGCCGGTTCATGCGGGTCGTGTTCCCCTCAGCCCGTGAGCGGGCGTCGCAGCGGGGAAACTGTAGACCGTCGGCATCCGGCTGCAAGGGCGGGGGAGACTGGCGCGGCATGCGGTCGGCTGCGGGCGGAGGCACGCTGGTGAACGGACAAGGCAGGCAAGATAGATTCACAAAGAGGCGAAGAGGCGAAGAGGAGCAAGTGAAGGATTTCTTCCTTCTCCCCGCCTCCATGTGCATCGCCATCCTGAAGGCAAGGTCAACATGGAGGCGGGGAGAAGGGATTTGGAAACCGGATCGCGTAATTGAAACTATTGAATAATTCTCTGAATTATGCGACAAATCAGAACCAACGTGACCGTGGGAGCGAGGTCAACGACATCTCCTGGCTTCCTCTTCGCCTCTACGTCTCTTTGTCATTCTGCCTTGCTTGCTGGGACCGCTTACTGCGTCGACTCAATCCGCACCATCATCGCCGCCGTCTCCTCGGCCGGCAGGGCCGAGGCCAGCGCCAGCCAGGTGACCAGCAGGCTCCAGATCGCCACCAGCACCACGCCGGGCCAGAATCCGAGCACCCCCCAGCCGCCGCCGATATCGCTGAGCGCCGAGAGCACCCACATGCCGCCGAACCACGGCAGCAGCCAGCCGATATAGCGCCAGCCGAAGAAGCTGGCCGGCCGGCGGGCGACGAAGTGGTAATACAGCGCATACAGCACGAACCCGACCGCCAGGATGGCGAACATGTACGAGTTGGTGACGAAGCCGGTCCAGTAGATGATCCAGTTGCTGCAGATGAAGGCGACCGGCGCCACGATCCACGCCCCCCACAGCCGGAACGCGCGCGGCCGCTGCGGCTGGCTGCGGCGCATCACCAGCAGCACGATCGGGCCGAGGCCGTAGGTCAGCACGGTCACCGAGGTGATATAGCCGATCAGCAACTGCCAGGCCGGGAACGGCAGCATGAACAGCACGCCGACCACCCACATCACCGCCACCCCGGTCCACGGCACCCGCGCCCGGTTGAGCCACGTGAGCCAGGCCGGCCCGCCCTTCATCTCGCCCACCGCGAACAGGATGCGCGAGCCGGCGGTGACGTAGATCAGCCCGGTGCCACCCGGCGAGACATAGGCATCGATATACAGCAAGGTCGCCAGCCAGCCGATGCCGAGCGAGGCAGCCAGCCCGGCGAACGGCCCGGCGGCGCCGGCGAAGGTCATATGGGTCCAGCCCTGGGCGAGGTCGGAGGGCGTCAGCGCCATCAGGAACGCCACCTGCAACGCCACGTAGATCACCGCCGACAGCAGCACCGAGCCGATCACCGCCAGCGGAATGTCGCGGCCGGGGTTGCTGGTCTCGCCGCCGAGGTCGATCGCGGTGCGAAAGCCGAGATAGCTGAACACGATGCCGGCCGCCGGCAGGGCGATGAAGATGCCCGAGACATGGTAGCTGCCGGGGTCGGCGGCCCAGACGTTCCAGTGCGTGCTGGCGGCGATCAGCACGATCACCGTCAGGATCGGCACCGCAATCTTCCACCAGGTGACGGCGGAGTTGACGGTCAGCAGCATCCGCACCGCCAGCAGGTTGACGATCGACAGCAGCAGCAGCAGGGCCGCGCAGGCGATGAAGCCGTCCAGCGTCAGCAGCCCGTTGCTGCCGGTCTGGATCAGGCCGGGGATGTAGTTGCTGGCGTAGGTGATGACCGCCTCGGCCTCCACCGCCGCCACCGGCACATAGGCGAGGAACAGCATCCAGCCCCAGATTCGCCCCAGTCCCGCGCCGTGGCTGGCGTGGCTCATCTGCACCAACGCACCGCTGCGCGGGAACATCGCGCCGAGTTCGGCGAAACACAGCGCGATCAGCATGATGATGACCGCACCGACCACCCAGCTCCAGATCGCCAGCGGGCCGGCGATGCGCGCGGCATGATAGGCGCCGAACAGCCAGCCGGAGCCGATCATGCTGGTGACGCTGGCGAACAGCAGGCCGATGATGCGGGCATCGCGTCGCAGCGACGAATGCGACCCCGCGTGGGCGTCGGTGGCTGACATCCTGTTACTCTCCCCCGGTTGCTCTGCGTGGCGATCCGGCGGGCGCACAGGCGGGCGTCGGCATTCGCGTGGCGGCCTGCAATGGCCGTCGCTGCGCGGAATAACCTTGATCCGCGGCCGACTCCAGCCGCTGGGGCGGAGTTGGGCAGCAAGGTAACCCGTTGCAAGACCGCGAACGATTTTTATCCGCACCATGCGCGCCGCTTGACGGTGCCGGAAATCATTCGATACAGTCTGAAAACTCTGACGCGGGATGCCGTTGACGGGGCGCATCCATACCCGGCGGCGCGGCCGGCGCGGCGGTTCGGGTCAGCAAAACAATCGGCTTAGCAAAACAACGGGTGGAAGCCATGGGCGATACGTCAAAACAAGCCGGTTCGCAGCCGGCGCTGGCGGCACAGATCGAGGGCCGGATGGCCAGGCGCGGGGTGCTGGGCGGGGCGGCACTGGGCGCCGCGGCGACCATGCTGGGCGGCATGGTCGGCCAGGCGCATGCCGCCACCGGCGGGCCGTTCCCCAGCCATCCGAAGTGGAAATTCGTGTTCGTCAACCACGTCACCACCAACCCGTTCTTCGTGCCGACCGTCTACGGCATCCAGGACGCCTGCGAGCTGCTCGGCTGCAGCTATCAATGGACCGGCTCGGAAACCAGCGACGTGGCGCAGATGGTCAACGCGATGAATGCGGCGATCGCCGGCAAGGCGGATGGCATCGCGGTGGCGATCGTCGACCCCAAGGGCTTCAACGCGCCGACCGACCGGGCAATGCAGGCCGGCATCCCGGTGTTCAGCTACAACGCCGATGCGCCGTCCGGCTCGGGCAACAAGCGCCTCGCCTATATCGGCCAGGACCTCTACGCCTCCGGCTACCAGATGGGCGAGCGGATCGCCGGGCTGGTCGGCAAGGATGGTTCGATCGTGATCTTCATCGCCACCCCCGGCCAGCTCAACATCCAGCCGCGTGCCGATGGCGCGGTGGCGGCGCTGAAGAAGCTGGCGCCCGATCTGAAGGTGGACGTGGTGGCCACCGGGCCGACGGTGAACGCCGAGCTGTCGCGCATCCAGGCCTATTATCTCGGCCATAACGACGTCAAGGGCATGTTCGCGGTGGACGCCGGCAGCACCCAGGGGGTCGCCCAGGTGATGCAGCAATACGGGCTGCCGAAGAAGGGCATGCATGGCGGCGGCTACGACCTGCTGCCGAAGACGCTGCAACTGATCGACGCCGGCTTCCTCGATTTCACCATCGACCAGCAGCCTTACTTGCAGGGCTTCTACACGGTGATGGAGATGTTCATGTTCAAGGCCTCTGGCGGGCTGTCGGGGGCAGCCGAGATCAACACCGGGCTGGCCTTCGTCAGCAAGGGCAACGTCAAGCCGTACCTGGCCACCCATAGCCGCTACGAGGGCGACTCCAGCAAGCCGGCGATCGTGCCGCATAGCGGGCCGGTCGCCGGCTGAGCCGTATGAGCGGCCAGAAGCGGGGAGCGCTGCGCCGCTCCCTGGGCCGCTTCCTGGTCTGGCGCGAGGCCAGCGTGATCGTGGTGGCGGTGCTGCTGGTCGTCTACTTCCAGGCGTCCAACAGCAACTTCCTCACCGGCGACAACCTGCAAACGCTATCGCAGTTCATCGCCCCCTCGGCGATCATCGCCTGCGGCGAGATTCTGCTGCTGATCTGCCGTGAGATCGACCTGTCGGCCGGGCAGACCTTCGCTTTGGCGCCGTTCATCGTGTTCTACGCAGCCCAGGCCGGGTTGCCAGTGGTGCTGGCGATCCTGGTGGCGCTCGCGGTCTGCGCCTTGCTCGGGCTGCTGATCGGGCTGGTGACGGTCGGGCTGGGGGTGCCGTCGTTCATCACCACGCTCGGCACGCTGTTCCTGATCAACGGCCTGACGCTGACCATCTCCGGCGGCTTTCCGGCCGGCACGGTGGGCGGGCCGGTGCTGACCTATATCATGGGCAACGCGCCCTATGCCGAGATCGTCTGGGCGGTGCTGATCACCGCGGCCGGGCATGTGCTGCTGCGCCGCACCCGCTGGGGGATGCACACCATCGCGGTCGGTGACAACCTGACCGGGGCGGCCGAGGCCGGCATCAACGTGGCGCGCATCCGCATCGGCAACTTCATGATCACCACCACGCTGGCCGGCTTCGCCGGTATATTGGAGGCGTTCCGCATCGGCTCCACCGACCCGCTGGCCGGCGGCAGCAACATCATGTTCCTGGCGGTGGCAGCCGGGGTGATCGGCGGCACCTCGCTGACCGGCGGCTCCGGCACCATCATCGGCGGGCTGCTGGGGGCTGTGGTGCTGGGGGTGTTGCAGGACGGCTTCACGCTGCTCGGCATTAACGCCTTCATGTTCGACATCATCATCGGCGCGGCGATCCTGGTGGCGATGATCTCCAACGTCTATCTCGGCCGCATCCGGGGCATGCGGTCGTGAGCGAGGCACTCAGGGCGGAGAATATCGTCAAGCGGTTCGGCGCGGTGACGGCGCTCGATGGCGTATCGCTGACGCTGAACGATGGCGAGGTGCTGGGCATCCTGGGTGACAACGGCGCCGGCAAATCGACGCTGATGAAAATCCTCACCGGCTTCCACGCGCCGACCAGCGGTCAGCTTTCGGTGCGCGGCGAATCGGTGGCGCTGCGCTCGGTGGATCACGCCCGCTCGCTCGGCATCGAGTGCGTCTATCAGGACCTGGCGCTGATCAACACGCTGTCGGTCTACCACAACATGTTCCTCAACCGGGAACTGGTCGGCCGGCTGCGGCTGCTGAACAACCGCGAGATGCGCCGCCGCGCCACCGAGGCGCTCGACGATATCGGCGTCACCGTGCCCTCGGTCGACGAGGAGGTGGCGCGGCTCTCCGGCGGCCAGCGGCAGGCGGTGGCGGTGGCCCGCGCGGTCTATTCCAACGCCAAGATTCTGCTGCTCGACGAACCGCTGGCGGCGATGGGGGCGCGCGAATCCGGGCTGATCATCGACCTGCTGCTGCGGCTGAAGGCGCGCGGCGACCTATCGATCGCGATGATTGCGCATAACTACGCCCAGACGCTGGAAATCGCCGACCGCGTGGTGCTGGTGCAGCACGGCCAGATCACCTTCGAACGCCGCTCGGCCGAGACCTCGGCGGAGGAGCTGCTCGACGTGGTGCGCCGCGAATACCGGGCGCATCGCGGCGGCTGAGGCAGGTAGTTATGCGGCATAACTATCGCCGCAATTGACCGGTTCGGCCCGCCTTGCTGTTGTGCCGGCATGGAAAAAAACCGACTCGAAGCGTTCAGCGACGGCGTGCTGGCGATCATCATCACCATCATGGTGCTGGAACTGAAGGTGCCGCATGACGGCAGCCTGGGCGCGCTGCTGGCGCTGTGGCCGGTGCTGCTGAGCTACGTGCTGAGCTTCATCTATGTCGGCATCTACTGGAACAACCACCACCACATGATGCAGGCCTCGCGGCGGGTGAACGGCGCGGTGCTGTGGGCCAATCTGCACCTGCTGTTCTGGCTGTCGCTGCTGCCGTTCACCACCGGCTGGATGGGCGAGAACCAGTTCGGCCGCTGGCCGATCGTGGCCTACGGCGTCGACCTGCTGTGCTGCGCCATCGCCTATTGGATTTTGCAACACTGTCTCATCCGGCTGCACGGGCCGGACAGCCTGCTGGTGCGGGCGGTGGGGCGCGACGCCAAGGGCCGCGCCTCGCCGCCGCTGTATCTCGTCGGCATCTTTCTGGCCTGGCTGGTGACGCCGCTGGCCGGGCTGGCGATGTTCGTCGCCATCGCACTGCTGTGGCTGGTGCCGGACCGGCGGATCGAACGGGTGATCGGGCGAGGGGTGGGGGAGTAGGGGGCGATTCGCAGGGGAAAAGCTGTTACGCCGCCACACAATATGCCCGCCAGGCATGCCGCAGCGCCGCGCCAAGATGCCGCCCGAAGCGCGGTGCGTCGCACAGCGGGCTGGCCTTCACCTGGGCGCGCAGGCCGCCGCGCAGCCGGGCCAGCGCCGGCAGGTCGGCGGCGCGGCGGACCGCCATGTCCTGGTAGGCGGCGAGGTCGGCGGCCACCCAGCCGGCCAGCCCGGCATTGCTCAGATGGCTGGCGGAATGGCGGGAGGCGAAGGTTTCGCCGGGCATGGTGATGGTCGGCACCCCCATCCACAGCGCCTCGCAGGTGGTCAGCCCGCCGCTATAGGGAAACGGGTCGAGCACGATATCGACCGCATTATAGGCCGCCAGCAGCGCCCGGTGCGGGCTGCCGCCGTGGAGGGCGATGCGATCCGGCGCGATACCGGCGGCGGCGAAGCCGTCCAGCAGCCGGGTGCGGGTGGGGGCGTCGGCAAGCTGGTGCGCCTTCAGCGCCAGCCGCGCGCCGGGCACGCGGTGCAGGATCGCCGCCCAGGTGGCCAGCACCACCGGCGTGATCTTGGCCAGGTTGTTGAAGCAGCCGAAGGTCACCGCCCCCCGCGCCAACGCCGGCAGCTTGCCGACATCCGGCGCATAGGCCGGCGGTGAGTAGCAGACATAACCATCCGGCAGACGCAACAATTTCTCGGTATAATTCGGCTCGGCGCCCTCCGGGGTTTCCCAGCGGTCGGTCAGCAGCCAGTCCATCTCGGCCAACCCCGAGGAGTGGTTCTGCGCCCCCACCCATTTGATCTGCACCGGCGCCACCCGGCTGGCGCAGGCGGCCATCATGCCGCGATCGCCGTAGCCGCCGAGGTCGATCAGGATGTCGAGATCGAGCCCCCGCAGCCGGGGCACCAGCCGCGCCACCGGCTCGCCGTCCACCGCGTGCCACTCGGCCGCCACGGCGCGGAACCGGCGCTGCAACGCGTCCTCGGTCACAGCCGTGCCGAGCGCCACCAGTTCGAACCCCGCCGGGTCCAGCGTCTCGAAGCCGGCGATGGTCAGCCAGCCGACCGGATGGGTCTTCAAGGTCGCCGACAGCAGGCCGACGCGCAGCCGGCGCTCCGGGTCGCGCGGGGCTGCCGGCAGCAACGGCGCCAGCCGGGGCAGCGCGGCGCCGATCTGCCGCAGGGCGGCCAGCAGCCGGGCGGCGGTGGTCTCGGGGTGGTAGGCCAGCGCGTTGGCCATCGCCCGCCAGGCCAGTGCCGCGTTGCGGTCCAGCGCCACCGCGCGCTCGGCGGTCTCCAGCCCCTGCTGCTGCAAACCCAGCGATACCAGCGCGTTGGTCAGGTTGCACAGCACGCCGAGGCTGTCGCCATGCTCGGCCAGCAGCGCGCGCAGCAGCTCGGCGGCCTCGCGGTGGCGATGCGCGCGCAACAGTGTGGCGGCGAGGTTGTTGCGCAAGGCCGCGTCGTCCGGCGCCAGCGCCACCGCCTGTTGCAGCACCGGGATGGCGTCACCGACCCGGCTGGCGGCGACCATCGCGTGCGCCAGCGCCAGCAGCGCCGGCTGCGAGTCCGGCGCCAGCGCCACCGCGGCGTGCAGCACCTCGACGGCGTCGTCGCGGCGGCCGAGATGCATCAGCAGCGCGCCGCGCGCGGTCAGCGGCACCGGGTCGAGCGGGGCGGCGGCGGCCTGCTGTTCCAGCCGGGCGAGTTCGGCCTCGGCGGTGCCGGCGGCGATGCTGGCCTCGCCACGGCGCAGCGCGATCGCCGCGTCCTCGGGGGCCAGCGCCTGGGCGCGGGCGAAGGCGCTCTCCGCCTCGTCGGCCTCGCCGGTGAGCAGCAGGGCGATGCCGAGCGCGTCCCAGGCCGGGGCGTGGCCAGGCGCGATGCCGCAGGCGCGCAGCAGCAGCATCTGGGCACGGGCCGGGGTGCCGGCGCGGATGTGGAGTGCCGCGCGGGCCAGCAGCGCCTCCAGCCGCTTCGGGTTGAGTTCCAGCACGGTGTCATAGGCGGCGGCGGCTTCGGGGGCACCGGCCCGGCGCAGGCGGTCGGCCAGCCGCAGCGCCGGCTCGTCCCAGCCCGGCAGGTCGCGCCGCAGCCCCTCGATCAGTGCCGCGGCGCGGGCCGGGTCGCCGGCCTGGTCTTCGGCCAGCGCCAGATTCAGCAGGGTGGGCGGGCTGGTGTCGCCGAGTGCGATCGCCGCGCGCAACGCCGCCAGCGCCTGCGGGGCGCGTCCGGCGGCCAGATGCACCATGCCCAGTGCCGCGTGGCGGGCGGCCGGAGCGGTGGAGTCCGGCATCGCCCGCAACAGCGCCAGCGCCGCCGCCCCGTCGCCGGCGCGCAGCCGGCCGAGCGCCGCCGCCACCGGCTCAGCTGGCATGGCGGGCCACCACCAGCAACCCGTCCACCGGCGCATCGGCCTCGTGGCGCAGCACCTCCGGCACGCAGCGCAGCGGCTGCAGCCCGGCGCCGGCGAGTGCGGCGCGGACATGCGCCTCGGCGTGGCGATAGCGGCCCTGGCGGCCCAGTTGCCAGCCCTCGCCTTCCTTCAGTTCGACGCTGAACACGCACAGCCCGCCCGGCGCCAGCCGCGCCGCGACCCGCGCCAGCGCGCTGTCCAGCGCGCCAAAATAGCAGAACACATCGGCCGCCAGGATCACCTGCCAGCCTGGCCCCGGCGCGTCGAGAAACGCCTCCAGATCCTGCTGCACCAGCTGCTGGTACAGCCCTTTGGCGCGCGCCTCGGCCAGCATGCCGTCGGACAGATCGACGCCGACCAGCGGCCCCACCGCGAGGTCGGACAGCACCACCGCCATCAGCCCGGTGCCGCAGCCGAGATCCAGCACCGGCCCGACCGGCCCGGCCGACAAATCCAGTTCGGCCAGCAACGCCGCGCGGATCAGCCCCGGCACCCGGTAGCCGAGGCCGATCAGATGCTGCTCGAACCGGCTGGCATAGCCGTCGAACACCGTCTGCAGATATTCCGCCGGCGCCCGCAGCGCCTGCGGCAGCACCCCGGAGGCGGCCACCAGATGGCGCACATAGGGGTCTTCCGGCGCCAGTTTCAGCGCTTCGGCATAGGCCTCGGCGGCGTCGGCGTGGCGGCTCAGGCTGGACAGCGCATGGCCGCGCAGGCCGAACACGCAGGCATCGGCGACACCGTCCTGCCGCGCGGTCTCGGCCAGCGCGGCAGCCGTGGTGAAGTCGCGCCGGCGCATCGCCAGCATGATCGCCGCCACCCGCAACGCCGGCTGGCCGGGGGCGCGGGCGATTGCCGCCGCCAGCGTGGCGGCTGCCGTGGTGGGGTCGCCGCAGCGCTCCTCGGCGGCGGCCAGCGCCTGGCGATAGGCCACCCGGTCGGGCATTGCCTTGATCGCCGAGCGCAGGCAGGGCAGCGCCTCGTCGGGGCGGCCGAGTTCGATCAGCGCCACGCCGAGCACCGCCTTGGCCTGCGGGTCGCAGCGATCGAGGATCACCGCCTCGGCGGCGTCGGCAGCGGCACCGGCGGGGTCATCGGCCTGCATCCGGGCCTCGGCGCGGCAGAGATGCAGGGCGGCCGCCGGGCCATCGGCCAGCGCGGCATCCAGCACCGCCAGCGCCTCGGCCAGCCGGCCCTCGCGCAGCAGCAGCCGGCCCTCGATCTCGGCGGTCTCGGCGGCTGCCACCCCCAT
The DNA here is from genome assembly GCA_041691815.1 of Rhodospirillales bacterium. Taxonomy (GTDB): domain Bacteria; phylum Pseudomonadota; class Alphaproteobacteria; order Acetobacterales; family Acetobacteraceae; genus 70-18. The sequence continues at coordinate 14,299 of JBEPTZ010000073.1, forward strand.
TGAGCGCAGCGCCGCCAGCAGCGGCCTAGCGGCCAGCAGGCGGCCGGCGCCGACCATCTCGCGCACGCGGCGGGTCAGCACGTCAGGTTGGGCGAGGGCAGTCGTCATGGCATGCTCCTTTTGAGCGGGAAGCCTTGATGCTCAGACCCACAACCCGCTGGCCTGCGCTGCCAGACTGTCGAGCGTCGGGCCGCTGTCGGCGGCCGCACTGGCCTGCTTGTCGAGCAGGTAGCGCTGGGTCAGGGTGTCGACGAAGCGCGGGTCTTTCAGTTGCGACAGGGCCATGCGCGAGGTGATCGCCGCCGCCTGGGTCTCCACCGGCTGCACCGCGATCTCCTCCGGCAATCCCAGCGCCGTGGTCACCACGTCGCGCAGGATGGCGTTGCCGAGAATGTCGTAGGGCGAGGTGATGGTGGCGGCCTGGGCGCGAAAGGTCAGCGCGTTGGACAGGCCGGGCGTGCTGGCATCCAGCGATTGCCGCCACTGCACCTCGGCATAGGCATCGGCCAGTTTCGCCTGCACCGCCGGGTCCTGGATCACCGCCAAGCCTTTAGTGCTGAACTGGTAGGTCTTGTTGGTCGCCGTCCAGGTGGTGTTGGCCAGTCTGGAAACCAGCGAGTTGCTGTCCGACGGGTCCGACAGCAGCACCTTCTGCGCCAGCGCCGGATAGGCCAACTGGTCGCCCAGGCCGTTAGCGGTCAGCAGCACCTTGAGGAAATCCGGGTTCTTCAGCAGCGTGGCGGTATCGGGGGCGGCGGCGATCGCCTTCTGGAAGGCGGCGATATCGCGCGCCACCGCCGGCTGCTTTTCGGTGCTGGCGATGTCGGCGGTCTGGTTGGTTTCGGCCAGCTTCAGCGCGGTCAGCGGGTCGCCGCTGGCGGCGCCGCTGGTGGTCTGGCCATAGATCGCCTGCAACATCGCCCGCGAATTATTCGCGGTACCAGCGCTGATATTGCCCAGCAGGATCAGCGCCACGCTGTCGCTGCCGTTCATGCTCTAACCCTGCTGCGCCAGCCCGGCGGCGATGTCGTCGTTGACGCCGATCAGGAATTCGAAATCCGGTGTGCCGACCTGCATCTCGCGCTGCACCGCCAGCCCGACCGAGACGATCGAGGCGCGCAGCGGCGCCGGCAGCGCGTTCTCCGGGTCGCGCATCAGGTCGATCACCGCGGTCCACAGCCGGGCGTTATCGGCCAGCGCCCGCACCCGCGCCTGGCTGCCGCTCTGCTGGCCGTGGCGCAGCGCGGCGTTGGCGTGGCGGAACACCTCGGCCTCCTGCGCCCGCAGGCTGCGATGCGCCGAGGAAGCGGCATAGGCGCGCGCCGCCCGGATCATGCCGTTTTGCATGTCTGATCTCCTTTTGAGATGGTATCTCGTGATTTGCTGGACATCACGCCACCGCGAAGGCCGCCGGCCGCGCCACGTCGCGCCCCAGCACCGCGTCTTCATGGCGGATGATGCGCCGCGCCAGCTTCAGCGCCTGGTAGCAGTCATCGGCCTCGGCGGCGGCCAGCGCGCGGTCCAGTATCTCGCGCGCCAGCGCCGAGGTGGTGGCCTGCTTGAAGGCGTCGATCAGCCCGCGCGCCGCGGCAACCCCGCCCTGGCGCTCCTCGGCATCGCCGATATAGGCCGATTGCAACGCGAAATAGATGCGCCGGGCCGGGCTGTCGGCCTGGTCGGGCGCCATGATCTGCTTGCCGAACAGGAAGCGGGCATGCGCCGTCAGCTCGATGCGCGACTTGGTGCGAAAACGGATCGGCGCGCCGTTGACGATCATCATTTCGCCCTGCCGCAATTCCAGGACCAAGGTCGACATGCGCTCTCCTCAGCGGGGGCCGGGGCGGCGGACCTCTTGTCCGCCGCGGGCTTGGCTGGAGGCGTTACTTGAACAAGCCCAAAGCTTACTTGAACAGGCTAAGCAAGCTTTGTGGCGCCTGGTTGGCGATCGACAACGCCTGAGTGCCGAGTTGCTGGCGGATCTGCAGCGATTGCAGCTTGGCCGACTCCTTGGCCAGATCCGCATCCACCAGCGAGCCGAGGCCGGCATTCAGGCTGTCGATCTTGTCGTTGTTGTAGCTGGTCTGGTTGTCCACGTAGTTGGACGCCGCACCATAGGTGTTCAGCGCCGAACCCACCGAGCTGACCTGGTTGAGGAACGTCCCCGCCGCGGTGATCAGCGCCGCGACGCTGGAGGCGCTGCCCAACTGCGTCGCGGTGAAGTTCACCGAGGCGAAGAACGCCGAGCCGCTGAAGGTGGTGATGCCATAGGTGGCCCCCACCTCGTTGCGGATCACCGCCACGCCGCCAAAGGTGCCGTTGCTGCCAGTGATGTCGCCGATCAACGATTTTCCGTTATAGCCGGCGTCCTGGATATACGACTTGATGTTGGCCAGAACCGAGGTGTACTGCGCGATATACTGGGTCCGCTGGTCGCCCTGCGTGTTGCTGTCGGCCAGCTTCACCAGCACGTCGCGCGCGTTGCTCAACTGGTTGGAAACGTCGGTGAGCCCGGTAACGGTGGTCGAGATCAACCCCTTCACATTGCCCAGCTGCTGGTTGGCGCTGGTCAGCGCCCCCACATCCGAACGCACCCGCTGCGCCACCGCGAAGGCGGCGCCGTCATCGGTGGCGTCGGCCACGCGATAGCCGGTGGAGATTGCCTTCTGGGTGGCCGCCAGTTGCGAGTTGGTGGAGTTCAGCGAAGCCAGCGCGATCTGCGCGCCGATATTGGTATTCACGGAATTCAGGGACACGGTGATTTTCCTACTTGCCCAGATGTGAACGCATGTCCCCGCAATTTTGCGGGCGTGGCCCATATTGGCGCCGGAGGATTAACAGAGCATGAAACCCGCCGGCGGAAAGCAGATTCAGCTCAACGATTTCCTGCATCTTTGGTTCAGCCGATTGGCAGGAACTTGACCAGGGACATTGCCTGCATCCCGGCGATCAACTGGTACGACGCCTGCAACTGCGTCTGGGTCTGGGTCAGCGCCGAGAGCGTCTGCGCCATGTCCACCTGCTGCGCGTTGCCGAGTTGGGTTTGCAGCGCGGTGCCGAGATCGGCCAGCCCGGTTTGCGTGTTGGTCAGCGCCGCCTGGCGGTCGCCCATCACCCCGGCATCGGCATTCAGCGCGGTGATCGCGCCGCCCAGGCTGTCGCGGCTGTCGGCCACCACGGCGGCAAAACCGGGGTCGGAAACCTGGCTGCTGGACAGCGCGCCGAGCACCGCCAGCGAGCGCATCACATCGCGCATATAGGAGCCGGTGGTGGCGCTGCCGGTCGAGGCCACGTCGCCATTGGCGCTGGCCAGCATCCCGGTCGGCACGCTGCTGCTATCGCCGGTCTGCACGCTCGGCCGCAGGCCGGCCAGTGCCGCCGCCGGCTGCGACAAGGCCGCGGAGAACGGCGACACCCCGGCGGTGTTGGAGGACGCCACCGCCAGCGTCGCGGCATTGGTGGCAGCCGCCCCGGCGCCGGAAAGCCCCTGCACCGCACTGGTGATCTGCGCCACAAAGCCGCTCGCCCCGATCGCGTCCGGGTTCGGCACTGGCGGATTGCCGCTGTCCTGGCCGGCGAACACATAGACGCCGGCCACCTGGGTATCCAGCAGCGAGGCCATCTGCCGCAGCGCATCCCGCGCCCCGGCCGCCACGCTGTCCACCGTGCTGGCGTTCAGGCCGTTCAGATTATTGGTCTGGGCGTAGAAATCGCTGGCGATCTGGCTGATCTGGGAGAGCGCGCCCTGGGCGGCCTGCATGCGGCCGCTGGCGGCGTCGATACTCGCCGACCAGGCCTGCTGATGCGCCAGCGCCGGGGTCAGCGCCAGCGAGGCCGCCGCCCCCTGCCCCAGCCCGGCATAGGAGGTGCCGACCAGCCCGCTGGCCGCCTGGCCGGTCAGCCGATCCAGCCGCTGCTTCACCTGGCCGCTGTCGGCCAGCAGTTGCGACAGGCTGCCATAACTCACCGAAGCGCCGGAGATGCCGCTCATCATTGCACCATCTGCAGAGTCTGGTTCCACATCGCCTGCACCGCGGCGACCAGCTTGGCATTGGCGCCGTAGCTGCCCTGGAGCTGGATCATCGTCGACATCTCGGTATCCATGCTGACGCCGCTGGCGCTGGTGAACTTGCCTTGCAGCGCGGTCTGCACCGCGGTTTCGTTGCCCAGCGCGGTGCTCGCCGCCGCACTGTCCTGCGCCTGTGCCGCCACCATCGCGGTGGCGAAGCCGGTCAGGGTGGCGGGCGGCGCATAGGCGGTGGCGAGGCTGCCCGACGGCCCCAGCCCGCTGGTCGCCGGCGCCGGCTGCGCCACCCCGGCCTGCGCCTCGGCGCCGAGCGCGAAATTCAGCACCCGCTGCAGCAGCCCGGTGAAGCCGGCCGGGCCGCCCGGCGGATTCGGGGTGAAGGCGCTGGCGCCGGTCGGGCTGCCGGCAATCGCATCCGTGCCGTCACGCAGCAGCGACGGGCTGGCGGCGACCGCCGGGTTCACCTGCAGCGCCGAAGCGTATCCGATATAACCATTCTGCGCCGGCGCGCCGCTATGGGCCGGAACCGTGCCGGAAGCATCGCTGAACAGCGTCAGCCCCTGGCCGGCGAAGCGTTGCGAGAGGGTCTCGGCGAATTCGTCCAGCTGCGCCTGCCCAGCCGGCAGGGTGCTGTCGCGCAGGGTGATATTGGCGCCCAGGCTGCCGCCGGACAGCCTTGCGGTCACGTCCTGGCCGCCTAGCGTGATCGCCGGCACCCCGCCACCGGGCGCGTAGCTGGCAGCCCCCAGTGTGGCGGCATTGGTTGCGAATGGCGGACTGGCGGCATGGGTCGGCAGCGACAGGCCGCTGGCGGTGACCAGCAGCAGGTCGCCGTTCGGCTGGGTCAGCCCGCGCACCTCGATCAGCCCGCTCAACTGGTCCACCGCCGCGTCGCGCTGGTTCTCCACGTCGGCGGTGTTCTGCCCCAGCGCGCGCAACTGGACGATCTGGTCGCTCAGCCCGCCGATCTGCGCCAGCGTGGTGTTCAGCGTGCCGACGCCGGCGACGATGGCCGCCTGCGCCGCGTTGCGGCCGGCGGAATAGGCGGCGGAGACCGCATTGACCTGCCCGGCCAGCGCCGCCGCATCGCCTACCACGGCGGCCTGCTGGGTGACATTGGAGGGATCGCCGGCGAGGCTGGAAAACCCGTCCTGCAGCTTGCCGAGCAGGCTGGCGAGGTCGTTGCCCTGGCCCGGCGTGCCCTGCACCGAATCGATCGCCGCCAGCGCCGCCTGACGGGTCTGCAAGCCGGAAACCGTGCCGTTCTGCTGGAACAGCGCCGCCTGCAACGCCGCATCCAGCGCCCGCTGCACCTGGCCGGTGCGCACCCCCATGCCCTGGCCGCCGGCCGACAGGCTGGTCTGGGTGGAGACCTGGCGCACGTAGTCCGGCGTCGAGGCGTTGGCGACGTTCTGCGACACCACCGCCATCTGGCGGTTGACATTGGCCAGCCCGCTGCCGGCGATCGCCAGGGAAGCGTCGAGGCTCATCGTTTCATATCAAGCGTGTTTTGCAGCATGTCGTCGGCGGTGGTGACCATCTTGGTGTTCGCCGTGTAGGCGCGCTGGGCGATGATCAGCTTGCTGAACTCGCTGGCGATATCGACGTTGGATTGCTCGATCGAGCTGGTCACCAGCCCGCCGGCACCGCTGCTGTCGGCATCCTTGGCCACCGGATCGCCGGAGCCGAGAGTGGCGGTGAACGCCTGGCCGTTCTGCCGCTGCAAGGCGTCGGGGTTGTTGAAGGTGGTGATCGGCACCCGGGCGATCACCCGCGACTGGCCGTTGTCGTAGTTCACCTGGATATCGCCGGTGGTGGTGGTGGTGACGCTGCTGAAGCTGCCGGGCGGCACGCCGTTCTGGGTGATGCCGCCGAGCGCGAAGGTGGAGCCGGCATACTGGGTGACGCCGCTGGACTGGCCGAAATTGCCCAGGTTCAGCGAGATCGCCTGCGGCCCGTTGCCGAAATCGGCGGTGAACCCCAGCGTCGCCGGCGCGTCGGCGGAATAGCCGCTGGTGGTGACGCTGCCGGTTGCCGCCCCCACCGCGCCGACCGTGCCGTCGGCCACCGGGTTGCCGCTGGCGATCGGGCCGAACTGCACCTCGGCGGTGCCACGCGCCGCGGCGGTGATGTCGTCCGGCACGTTGATTGCCACATTCCAGTCATTGGCGGCGGTCTGCGTCCAGTCCAGCGTGACGGTGTGCGGGGTGCCGAGGCTGTCATACACATCGATCTGCGCCGAGACCGGGGTGCCGGCGGCGGGCGTCGCCGGCAGGTTGGCGGCGATGCTGACCTGGGTGCTGGCCACCGGGTTGTACACCGTCTGGGTGACCTGGATCGGCGCCACCGAGGTGCGGTCGACGATGCCGGTGGTGCTGTCCACCCCCCAGCCGTTGAGGAAGCCGCCGGCGGAGTTCACCAGGTAGCCGTCCTTGTTCATGGTGAAATCGCCGGCCCGGCTGTAGAAGGTCTGCGGCGAGAACTGGGTCGCCCCGGCGGCACCGCCGATCGGCTCGCTGACCGAGAAGAACCCCTGGCCGGTGATCGCCAGCGCCAGCGGGTTGTCGCTCTGCGCCAGGGTGCCCTGCACGGTGTTCATGTAGTCAGGCCGCGCCACCACCGCGCCGGGGTTGTTGGCCGCGGCGTTGCTGCTGGTCAGGTAGTCGATGAAGGCGGTGTCGGTGCGCTTGAAGCCGGTGGTCTGGCTGTTGGCGACGTTGTCGCTGATGTTGCCGAAGGCGGTCGATTGCGCGGCAAGGCCGCTGATCGCCGTGTTCATCGCGCCGAAGAGGGACATCGGGGCATCCTGGCTGAGAGGGGAGAAGGCGTGCCGCTCGGCACAGCAGGAACCGTGCCAGCCATGCGGCGCCGGGGATCGCCGGGATCGCCGGCCGGCCGGGCAGCAACCGCCCGGCACTTCCTGCAGCACCCGGCAGACGCTGCCGGGCCGGTTGCGGCTTCGGCGCCGTGGCCGGCCGCCCAGCCGGTGGCGCGGCTCTTGCAGTGCCCCAGGCACACGCAGGAACCCCCCGCATGCCAACCACGCCCACGGTTACCCCCAGCGGCCCGGGAACAGCCAAGCCGGCTGTAGCTCCGACTGCCGGCGCACCGATCTCCGGCGCCCCGGTCTCCGGCACGAGGGCCGCCGCCGCGCCGGCGCCGGCGTTCGGCCAGGTGATCGGCCGGCTGGCGACGGTGCCGGCAGCCCAGGGCAGCAAGCCGGCCACCACTGGCAGCCCCGCTGCCACGGCCGATCCGGCCCCCACCGATCCGCCCGCTGCCGCCATCCCGCTGGCAGCGCCACCGGCCGGCACGCCGCCGGTCGCCGTGCCACAGCCTGCCGCGGCACCGGCGAGCCAGGGCAAGACCCGGCCCGGCGGCAAGGCCGACCCACCGGACAAGGCCACCGAAGCCGCCACGCCGGCCAGCGTGCCGCCAGCCGCCCCGGCGCTGCTGGCGCTGGTGCTGCCCACGCCACCCGCCGCGCCAGCGGTGGCAACCGCCGCCGCACCTGCCGCGGCCGTGCCGCCGATGGGCCCCCCCCCCCCCCCCCCCCCCCCCCCCCGGGGGGTTTTAAAAAAAACACCCCCCCCCCCCCCCCGCCGCGAGGGGGGGGGGGGGGGGGGGGGGGAAAAAAAAAAAAAAGAAAGAGCCCCAACAAGGGGGGGGAAAGGGGGGGGGGGGGGGG
>JBEPTZ010000074.1:0-21635 GCA_041691815.1 Rhodospirillales bacterium
AGACCATCGGCAGGGTGCGGTATTCCGGGTGCAGCGGGAAGGCGATCTTCCAGTCCATCGCCATCTTCCAGATCGGCGAGTGGCGGGCGCCATCGAGCCAGGCCTCGGGCACGCCGTCCAGCCGGGCCTGCGCCTGCACCGCCGGGTCGTTCGGGTCGAGAAACACGCTGAGCTGGGCTTCGTAGAGATCGCCCTCATCCTTCACCGAGGCCGCTTCCTGGATGCGGTCGGCGTCGTAGAGGATGACGCCGAGATAGCGGATGCGCCCGACGCAGGTTTCTGAGCAGACGGTCGGCTGGCCGGCCTCGATGCGCGGATAGCAGAAGATGCATTTCTCGGATTTGCCCGACGACCAGTTGTAATAGATTTTCTTGTACGGGCAGCCGGACACGCACATCCGCCAGCCGCGGCACTTGTCCTGGTCGATCAGGACGATGCCGTCCTCCTCGCGCTTGTAGATGGCGCCGGACGGGCAGACCGCGACGCAGGCCGGGTTGAGGCAGTGCTCGCACAACCTCGGCAGGTACATCATGAAGGTGTTTTCGAACTCGCCGTAGATTTCCTTCTGGATACCTTCGAAGTTGTAGTCCTTCGAGCGGTTGGCGAATTCACCGCCAAGGATTTCCTCCCAGTTCGGCCCCCATTCGATCTTCTCCATCCGCTCGCCGCTGACCAGCGAGCGGGGGCGCGCGGTCGGCATGTATTTGCCTTCCGGCGCCTCCTGCAGATGCGCATAGTCGAAGGTGAACGGCTCGTAGTAGTCGTCGATCTCCGGCAGGTCGGGGTTGGCGAAGATATTGGCCAGCACGCGCCATTTGCCGCCGATGCGCGGCACGATGGTGCCGTTGCGCCGGCGCTTCCAGCCGCCCTTCCAGCGCTTCTGGTTCTCCCAGTCCTTCGGGTAGCCGACGCCGGGCTTGGTCTCCACATTGTTGAACCAGGCATATTCCATGCCCTCGCGGCTGGTCCAGACGTTCTTGCAGGTGACCGAACAGGTATGGCAGCCGATGCACTTGTCGAGGTTCATCACCATCGCGATCTGCGCGCGCACCTTCATGATACCACCTCCTGCTTGCGGGCCTGCTGGGTGACCGGGCTGCCGTCCAGCCAGTCGATCTTGTCCATGCGCCGGATGATGATGAACTCGTCGCGGTTGGAGCCGACCGGGCCGTAATAGTTCAGCCCGTAGCTCAACTGCGCGTAGCCGCCGATCAGGTGCGTCGGCTTCATCACGATGCGCGTCACCGAGTTGTGGATGCCGCCGCGATGGCGGGTCACCTCGCTGCCCGGGATGTTGGTGATCTTCTCCTGGGCATGGTACATCATTGCCATGCCGGAATTGACCCGCTGCGAGACCACCGCGCGCGCCACCAGTGAACCGTTGGTGTTGTAGGCTTCGACCCAGTCGTTATCGGCAACCCCGATCTTGCGCGCATCGATCTCGCTGATCCAGACGATCGGCCCGCCGCGGCTCAGGGTGAGCATCAGCAGGTTGTCGGTATAGGTGCTGTGGATGCCCCATTTCTGGTGCGGTGTGACGAAGTTCAGCGCGATCTCGGGGTTGCCGTTGCTGTATTTGCCCTCAACCTGCGCCATGCCGCGGGTGTTCACCGGCGGCCGCCAGGTCACCAGCGCCTCGCCGAATGCCCGCATCCATAGATGGTCCTGGTAAAGCTGCTGACGCCCGCTCAGGGTTCGCCACGGAATCAGCTCGTGCACGTTGGTATAGCTGGCGTTGTAGCACACCTTGTCGCTCTCGATCCCCGACCAGGTGGGCGAGGTGATGATCTTGCGCGGCTGGGCGACGATGTCGCGGAAGCGGATCTTCTCGTCCTCCTTGGCGCGGGCGAGATGGGTGTGCTCGCGCCCGGTCTTGCGGCCCAGCGCCTCCCACGCCTTCACCGCCACCTCGCCATTGGTCTCCGGCGCCAGGCTCAGGATGGTCTCGATCGCGTGCACCGCATCGTCGAGCCGTGGCTGTCCGTCGGCCACGCCGCCGCGCACGGTGCCGTTGAGCTTGGCGAGGAAATCGATCTCATGTTTGGTATCCCAGCCGATGCCCTTGCCGCCATTGCCCAGCGCCTTCAGCTTCGGACCGAGGGCGGTGTACATCGCATGGATGTTGGGATAGTCGCGTTCCACCACTGCAACCGATGGCATCGTGATGCCGGGGATGGGTACGGCGTCATTATGCTTCCAGTCCTCCACCAGGTAGGGCTGCGCCAGTTCGTCCGGGCTATCGTGCTGCATCGGCGTCAGCACCACGTCGGTCTCGCGGCCCAGCACCTCGGGGCACACCTCGGAGAACGCCTTGGCCAGGCCACGGTAGATGTCCCAGTCGGTGCGCGACTCCCAGGCCGGGTCCACGGCTGCGGTCAGCGGGTGGATGAACGGATGCATATCCGTCGTGTTCATATCGTTCTTCTCGTACCAGGTGGCGGTCGGAAGCACGATGTCGGAATAGACGCAGGTGGTGGACATGCGGAAATCCAGCGTCACCAGCAGGTCGAGTTTCCCCTCTGGCGCGCTGTCGTGCCACTTCACCTCCTGCGGCATCTCGCCGCCCTCAGCGCCGAGATCGCGGCCCAGCAGCCCGTTGGTGGTGCCAAGCAGGTGCTTGAGGAAATACTCGTGCCCCTTGCCCGACGAGCCCAGCACGTTGGAGCGCCAGACGAACATGTTGCGCGGCCAGTTGGCCGGGTCGTCGGGGTCCTCGCAGGCCATCTGCAGCGCGCCGGATTTCAGCGCCTGCGGCACGTAGTCCTTCGGCTCCTGCCCGGCCGCCTTGGCCAGGGCGGCGATCGACAGTGGGTTCTGCTTCAGCTGCGGTGCCGAGGGCAGCCAGCCCATCCGCTTGGCGCGCACGTCGTAGTCGATCATCGAGCCCGACCAGTCGCCGGCCGGTGCGGTCGGCGACAGGATATCGGAGATCTTGATCGTCTCGTAGCGCCACTGGTCGCTGTGCACGTAGAAAAACGAGGTGCCGGCCATGTGCCGCGGCGGCCGGCTCCAGTCCAGCCCGAAGGTCACCGGAATCCAGCCGGTTTGCGGCCGCAGCTTCTCCTGGCCGACATAATGCGACCAGCCGCCGCCGGACTGGCCGACGCAGCCGCAGAACACCAGCATGTTGATGATGCCGCGATAGGTCATATCCATGTGGTACCAGTGGTTGATCCCGGCACCGAGGATCACCATCGAGCGGCCATTGGTCTTTTCGGCGGTGTCGGCGAATTCCCGCGCGACATGGATGATATGGGCGCGCGGCACCCCGGTCACCCGCTCGGCCCAGGCCGGCGTGTACGGCTCGTCCTGGTCGTAGTCGGACGCCACGCCGGCGCCGCCGAGCCCGCGATCCAGCCCGTAATTGGCGCACATCAGGTCGAACACGGTGGCAACCAGCGTCTCGCCGTCCTTCAGCGCCAGCCTGCGCACAGGCACATTGCGCAGCGCCACGTCAGGGTGCTCGGTGGCGACGAAATCATTCGACGTGGTGCCGCCGAAATACGGGAACGCCACCGCTTCTGTGCTGCCGCCGTCGATCAGGCTGAGCTGCAGTATGGCCTCGGTGCCATCGCTGCGCCGCTCCTCGAGGTTCCACTTGCCCTCCTCGCCCCAGCGGAAGCCAACCGAGCCGAGCGGCACCACCGGGTTGCCGTCAGCGTCGATGCCGATGGTCTTCCAGGCCGGATTGTTGCTCTCGCCCAGCCCGTCGGCGAAGTCCTCGGCGCGCACCATGCGGTCGGGGATATACCGCCCGTCCTTCTGCACCAGTCGCACCAGCAGCGGCATGTCGCTGTATTTGCGGATGTAGTCGTTGAAGTACGGCACCTTTTTCTTGAGATGGTATTCGCGCAGAATCACATGGCCCATCGCCATCGCCAGCGCCGAATCGGTGCCCTGCTTCGGATGCAGCCACACATCGGCGAATTTGGTTGCCTCGGCGTAATCCGGCGAAACCACCGCCGCCTTGGTGCCCTTGTAGCGCACCTCGGTGAAGAAATGCGCGTCCGGCGTGCGGGTCTGCGGCACGTTGGAGCCCCAGATGATCAGATAGCCGGCGTTGTACCAGTCGGCACTCTCCGGCACATCGGTCTGCTCGCCCCAGGTCTGCGGGCTAGACGGCGGCAGGTCGCAATACCAGTCGTAGAACGACAGCACCACGCCGCCGATCAGCGACAGATAGCGCGCGCCCGACGCGAACGACACCATCGACATCGCCGGAATCGGCGAGAACCCCACCACCCGATCCGGCCCATGCGCCTTGATGGTATAGGCGTTGGCCGAGGCGATGATCTCGTTCACCTCGTCCCATTTTGCCCGCACCAGCCCGCCGAGCCCGCGCTTGCTGGTATAGCTCGCCCGCTTCCCGGCATCCTGCACGATCGACGCCCAGGCCGCCACCGGCGTCATCGTCGCGCGCGCCTCGCGCCACATCCGCAACAGGTGCCCGCGCACCATCGGGTATTTCACCCGGTTGGCGGAATACAGGTACCACGAATAGCTGGCGCCGCGTGAGCAGCCGCGCGGCTCGTGGTTCGGCAGATCCGGCCGGGTGCGCGGATAATCGGTCTGCTGGGTCTCCCAGGTGACGATGCCGCCCTTGACGTAGATCTTCCACGAACAGCCGCCGGTGCAGTTCACCCCATGCGTCGAGCGGGCGATCTTGTCGTGCTGCCAGCGCTGCCGGTAGCCCTCTTCCCAGGTGCGCGGCTCGGTGGTGGTGATGCCGTGGCCGTTGGCGAAGGTGCCGTCTTTCCGCTTGAAGAAGGTCAGCCGGTCGAGAAAGTGGCTCATGCTGGTTTCCTACGGTTCGCGGTGACACACCGAAAGCTGGGCCATTCCCCTGCGAGACCCATCACGTACGAAGCGGCCTGGTGCCGCATTGATCCATATCAATGCGCGACGCGCATACATCCATCAGACGATACGCCCTGGACAATATGCGTCAATCTCGTGCGGGCGATTGATTTTCTGCTATCAGGAGGGGTCGCGCTGCCTCAGCCGTCAACACCCACCCGCCACGCGGCCAATTCCCCGATCATTCGCCTCCGTTCCCGCTGCTCCATCACAGGAAATCTCTGCCATGGATACGGCCGCTCCGATTCCCCCGGGCCTCGCGCTCCGGGTGCTGCTGGTCAGCACCTTCGCCTTCGCGGTCTGCTTCGCCGCTTGGCTGATGTTCGGCGTCACCGGCATCCCGATCCGCCGCGAGCTCGGACTCAACGCCTCGGAATTCGGCCTGCTCACCGCCACCCCGGTGCTCACCGGCGCGCTGTTCCGCCTGCCGCTCGGTATCTGGACCGATCGTTTCGGTGGGCGCATCGTGATGTTCGTGCTGCTGGTCGGCTGCTCGGTGCCGCTGTGGATTTCCGCCTATGCCACCGCACTGTGGCAGTTCCTGCTGCTCGGCCTGGCGCTCGGTCTGGTCGGCGCCTCGTTCGCGGTCGGCACGCCGTACGTGTCGCGCTTCTTCCCGGCCAGCAAGAAGGGCCTGGCGATGGGCGTGTTCGGCGCCGGCACCACCGGGGCCGCGATCAACATGTTCGTCGCCCCGCCGCTGGTGGCCGCCTATGGCTGGCAGATGGTGCCCAAGGTCTACGCCATCGCCCTGCTGGCCACCGCGGTGCTGTTCTGGCTGCTCGCCGCCCCCGACCCCGGCCGCACCGGCAAAGCCGGCTCGCTGGCCCAGCAGCTTGCCGTGCTGCGCGATCCGCGGATCTGGAAATACTGCCAGTACTACTCGGTGGTGTTCGGCGGCTTCACCGCCATCTCGGTCTGGATGCCGATGTATTTCGTCAATGAATACAAGATGTCAATCGGCCACGCCGCCCTGCTGGCGGCCAGCTTCGCGCTGCCGGCCGGCGTGCTGCGCGCGCTCGGCGGCTACCTGTCCGACCGCTTCGGCGCCCAGAGCGTCACCTGGTGGGTGCTGTGGGTCGCCTGGATCTGTCTGTTCCTGCTGTCCTACCCGCAGACCGAGCTGCTGATCCACACCATCCGCGGCCCGGCCAGCTTCCATATCGGCCTGCCGGTCTGGGCGTTCACCGGGCTGCTGTTTATCCTCGGCGTCGCACTGGCCTGTGGCATGGCCTCCACCTTCAAATACCTCAGCGACGATTTCCATACCAACATGGGGCCGGTCTCCGGCATCGTCGGCCTGGCCGGCGGCCTTGGCGGCTTCCTGCTGCCGATCCTGTTCGGTATCCTGCTCGACCTCACCGGGGTCTACTCAAGCTGCTTCATGCTGCTTTACGGTGTGGTCTGGGTGTCGCTGACCCTGTCCTATCTCACCGAGGTGCGTCGTGCCCATATTATCGGCAGCGACCACCCGGAGAACAAGGAAGCCTGACGATGCCTCGTGACGACGCCCGCGCCCAGCAACGTGCCACCCCGACGTTCTTCGCCATGGGATTCCGGCCGTTCTTCCTCGCCTCCGGACTGTGGGCGGCGGCCGCCCTGGCGGTGTGGATCGCCATGCTCACCCAGGGCATCACCCTACCCAGCCGCTTCGACCCGCTGGCCTGGCACATCCACGAGATGCTGTTCGGCTTCGTGATGGCCACCATCGCCGGCTTCCTGCTCACCGCCATCCCGAATTGGACCGGCCGGCTGCCGGTGCGCGGCCTGCCGCTGGCGGTCCTCGCCGCCTCCTGGCTGCTCGGCCGCATCGCCTGCCTGTTCTCCGCCCTTTGCCCGGCCTGGCTGGCCACCACGGCGGACCTCATCTTCCCGGTGCTGCTGGCCGCCGCCGCGGCACGCGAGATCATCGCCGGGCGCAACTGGCGCAACCTCGTGGTGCTGTTCCCGGTCTCCATCCTCGGCATCGCCAACCTGCTGATGCACCTGGAAGCCAACGGCGTCGATGTGCCGCCCGGCCTCGGTTGGCGCCTGGGGCTGGCCGCCGTCATCGTGCTGATCTCGGTGGTCGGCGGTCGCATCGTGCCGAGCTTCACCCGCAACTGGCTAGCCAAGCGCCCCGGCGCACCACTCCCCGCCAGCCAGGGCCGCCTCGACCTCGCGGCCCTCATCACCCTGCCGGTCGCCCTCGCCGGCTGGGTCTTCCTGCCTGACACCCGCGCCATCGGCGCGCTGTTATTGCTCGGCGCCGCGCTGCATCTCTGGCGCCTCGCCCGCTGGCGCGGCCTGTCCACCAGCGCCGAACCGCTGCTGCTGGTGCTGCATATCGGCTACGCCTGGGTGGTGTTCGGCATCGCCCTGCTCGGCCTCACCGTACTCGGCGCCGCCATCCCGCTCAGCGCCGCGATCCACGCGCTGACCGCCGGCGCCGTCGGTACCATGACCCTGGCCGTCATGACCCGCGCCACCCGCGGCCACGCCGGCCGCCCGCTCGCCGCCGACCGCCCCACCATCCTGATCTTCACCCTGGTCACGCTCGCCGCCCTCACCCGCATCGCCGCCGCCCTCAGCACCGCCTGGGTCACCCCCCTGCTGGTCATCGCCGCCAGCCTGTGGATCGCCGCCTTCGCCTGCTTCGTGATCGTCTACGCGCCGATGCTGCTGCTGCGGCGTCGTTGACGGCAAGCAAGGCGGGGCGCTGCCCCGAACCCCGCCAAGGGCCAAGCCCTTGGAACCCCCCGACGGTCGCCTGAGTGCGCGGTGGCTCAGAAGTAATCCCAGACATTCGCCTTGCGGGCCTCGTCGGGCACGCCGTCGAACACGATGCGGCCGGTATTCATGATGACGATCCGGTCGGCGATCTGCAACGCCGCCGCGACGTTCTGTTCCACCAGGATGACGCTGACGCCATGCTCCCGGCACAGGCTCCGCACCTGGGCAAACAGCCGCTCCACCAGGTTGGGGGCAAGCCCGATCGAGGGTTCGTCGAGCATCAGGCAGCGCGGCGTGCCCAGGATGGCGAGGCCCAGCGCCAGCATCTGCTGCTGCCCGCCGCTGAGGCTGCCGGCGCGCGTGCTGCGCCGTTCAACCAGCGCCGGAAACAGCCCGTAGACATCCGCCGGCGCGAACATCGGCGCCGGTCCGCTGCAGTTGCGCGCGGCCACCACCTCGATATTCTCGCCGACCTTGAGATCGGGGAAAATCCCGCGCCCCTCCGGCAGCAGCCGCAGCCCGGCGGCGATCCGTTCGGCCACCGCCAGCGCGTCGATCCGCCGGCCGGCGAAATGCACCTCGCCGGCGCGCGCCGGCAGCAGCCCGATGGCGGCCTTCAGCGTGGTGGTCTTGCCGGCGCCGTTATGCCCCAGCAGCGCCAGGATCTCGCCGGGTTGCAGCGCCAGCGACACCTCGGAAATCACCGTCTTGGCGCCGTAGCCGGCCTCCAGCCTGCGCAGTTCCAGCATTCTCGCCCCCTTAAGCGTGATGACCGCAGGTGGAATCACACGGAGGTCTGAATCACGCGACAAAACAAAGCGCTAGAGCGTGGTGCCTTCGCCTATCAGAAGGCATTACGCTCTAGATCACGCCGCCGAAATAGATTTCCGCCAGCGCCGGGTCGGAGGTGATCTGCTGCGGCGTGCCCTGCGCCATCAGATGCCCCTGGTGCAGAAACAGCACCTCATCGGCAATCTGCTGCACCACGCGGGTATTGTGCTCCACCACCAGCAGCGTCTTGCCGTCGTCTTGCAGCCGCCGCAGCAACGCCATCACGCGCTCCAGCGCCGCACCGCTGAGCCCGGAGGTCGGCTCATCGAGCAGCAGCAACTCGGCGCCGGTGGCCAAAAGCCGTGCGATGCACAGCAGCTTCTGCTCGCCGTAGGACAGGTTGCGCACCAAGTCGCCGGCCCGCCCGGCGAGGCCAACCCGCTCCAGCAGCGCCAGCGCCTCCCGCCGCCGCCCGCTGAGCGCCCGGGCGGTGTGCCAGGGCCGCAGGATGGCGGCGATCGGCCCCTCGCCAACCTGGTCCGGCAAGCCGGCCAGCACATTGTCGAGCGTGCTGAGGTCGACGAACAGCCGCAGATTCTGGAAACTGCGGGCGATGCCGACACCCACCACCTGCTGCGGCGTCAACCGGTCCAGGCTGGCGCCGCGAAACGCCACATGCCCGGTATCGGGGCGCAGAAAGCCGGTGATGACGTTGAAGATGGTGGTCTTGCCGGCGCCGTTGGGGCCGACCAGACAGGTGATGCGGCCCTGCTCGACCACGAAGCCGGTGTCGTGCAGCGCCTGCAAGCCGCCGAAATTCTTGTTGACGCCGCTGATCTCCAGATAGGCGGTCACAATTTCTCCCCCGCCAACCCCTGCGGACGGAACAGCATGAAGGCGATCAGCAGCAGCCCGTAGATCAACTGCCGCGAGGCGGCGGCGACGCTGGTCGGGATGTCGATCAGCGCCAGCACCTGCGGCAGCGCCAGCAGCAGGAATGGGCCGATGATCGAGCCGGCCAGCGTCCGCGCACCGCCCACCACCACCATGGTCAGCAGCAGGATCGAGGCGTCCAGATCGAACGAGGACGGGTCGATAAACGTCAGGAAGCTGCCGTACAGCCCGCCCGCGACACCGGAAAACGCCCCGGCCAGCGCGGCGGCGCTGACCTTGGCGCGCAGCACGCTCTTGCCCATCGCCGCCACCGCCAGTTCGTCCTCGCGGATCGCCTTCAGCAGCCGGCCGAACGGCGCCCGCATCATCAGCCAGAAACACAGGCAGCCCAGCAGCATCGCCACACTGGTGAGCACCAGATACCGGCTCGGCTCGATCAACTCCTGCCCCAGGATGATCGGCGCCGGAATGCCCGGCAGCCCGTTGGCGCCGCCGGTTCCCTCGGTCCAGTTGGTGAACACCGCAGTGGCCAGCAACTGAATCCCGAACGAGGTCACCACGAAATAATCGCCGGCCACCCGCAGCGCCGGCAGCGTGACCAGGATATTGAGCGCGATGCACAGCAGGGCTGCGACCAGCACCGCGGCCACGAACGGCGTCGTGGTGTTCATCAGCAGCGCCGCCACGGTATAGGCGCCCACCCCGAACACCGCCGCCTGCGAGATCGAGAAGATGCCGACGATGCCGACCAGCAGATTGGTCGACAGCCCCAGCAGCACGTAGATCTCGGCCAGCACCAGGTAGGTATAGAAAAAATCCATGCCCCCGCCTCAGTTCGCCACGAACAGGCCGCGCGGCCGGAATAGCATGAAGATGACGAAGATGAAGAAGGTGACGGCGATGCTCCACTCCCCCGGCATCACCAGCAGCGACAGGTTCTGCACCACCGAGATCAGCACCGCCAGCACAAACGCGCCGCTGATGCTGCCGACCCCGCCGGCGATCATCGCGATGGTGGCGGTGAGCAGCACGGTGAAGCCGCCGAACGGCTGCAACCCGAGATCGAGCGGCACCAGGATGCCGGGCAGGCAGACCATCGCACTGCCCACCGCCATGACGATGACATGCACCTGCCGCGGCTGCAGCCGGGTGATCTCGGCCAGGAACGGGTTGGAGGCGGTGGCGCGCATCCGCTTGCCGAGCACGCTGCGATGCGCGAACAGCATCGCCCCGAGATAGACCGCCACCCCGACGACCGCAGTGAGCAACTGCGCCACGGTCAGCAGCACGCCGCCGAGATCGACGGTGCGCGCCGCCCAGGGCAGCGGGAAGGTCAGCACGTTGGAGGAGTAGATCGCCGCGATCAGGTTCTGCAGCACCGCGGTCATGCCGAGCGAGGCGATCAGCAGCACCAGATGGGTGGCGCCGCGCCGGTCCAGCCGCTCATACAGCAGCTTCTGGATCAGCGCGCCGACCACCGTGCAGGCCAGCATCGCCGCCAGCAGCGCCAGCGGCGACGGCACCCCGTGCTGCACCGCCGACCATGCCAGGTAGCCGCCCAGGCTGTAGATCGCGGCATGCGCGACATGAAAAATCCGCGTGGTGGAATAGATCAGCGAGAAACTGACCGCCACCATGCCCAGCGCGCAGCCGGTCACCAGGCCGTTGGCCAAAAGATGCAGCCACAGCATGCCGCCGATCCCGCGCGGTGCGGGCTAGTTCGGCTGCATCACCTTGATGGTCACGTCCTTGCCGCCCTGCATGCGGTTGATGTTGAACTGGGTGGTGGCGGTGTTGGTGTTGAACACCGCCTTGGTCAGCCCGTCGAACGTCTTGATGGCGAACAGCGCGTCGCGCATGTTGCTGCCGGTCACCGGTTTGCCCTCTTTCAGCACCTTGTCGAGGCAGGTCAGCACGATATTGGTGGCGTTGTAGTACTGGCGGGCAAAGAACCCGAAATCGGTGCCGTACTGCTTCTTGAATGCCGCACTCATCTCGGCCGGCGCGTTGATCGCCACCTGGGTATGGGTGAAGCCGGTGGCGTTGGGGTTGGCGATGGTGTCGGGGTCGGAAAAGAACGTGTTGCCGACAACCAGGAACTTGGCGTCGATCTGCTTGACCTGATCGGCCAGCTGGGTCAGCCCGGTGGTGATCACCACGAACAGCACGTCCGGCTTGGCGGCGGCCAGCTTCAGCAGGGCGGCGCGATAATCGGTGTTGCCGAACTGCACCGGCTCCTGGGCGATGATCTTGCCGCCGAGCGCCGGATAGGATTTCAGCAGATCGTCGCGCCCGGCGATGCCGGCGGCGTCGTTCTCGTACAGGATGGCGGCGGTCTTCTTGCCGAGATCGTTGGCGACATAATGCGACAGCACATCAAGCTCGCCGCCGAGCACCGGCAGGGTGTTGATCAGGAACGGCGAGGCGGTGGCCAGCTTGTCGGCCTGGGCGCCGCCATTGACCAGCAGCACCTTCTTGCGGGTGGCCAGCGGCGCCATCGCCAGCGACGGCCCGGAATAGCCGGTGAACACCACGCCGACATGGTTGAGGTCGACCAGCTTGTTGAACGACAGGATCGACTGGTCGGGCTTGGCCTGGTTGTCCTCGGACAGCAGTTCGATCTTGTGGCCGGCCACGCCACCCTTAGCATTGGCTTCGGCGATGGCGAACTGGATACCGTGCTGCTCCTCGGTGCCGATCACCGCCGCCGGCCCGGTCAACGGCAGCACCGCGCCGAGCTGGATGGTCTGCGCCACAACCGCGCCACTTGCGGCCAGCGACAGCGCGCAGGCAAGCAGGATCGTCTTCAACGGGGCAACCGCCGATTGTCCGAACATTTCACCCTCCCAGCACCGTGGCCATGTTTCACGGCCGTTACAGCCAGACTAGGCACTTCGATCCATCGCGGTCAAACGATCTCGGCGCCCGGCGGCAAGGCGTGTCCGCCGGTCACGCTGCAACCCCGATCAGCTGCGATCGCGGGTCGGCGACAGCGGCGGCGAATGCGCGGTTGAAGCTGTCCGTGTCGGCAGACCACCGGCGCGGGTTCGCCCGGTCGTAAAACTGCGGCGAACGGTGTCGCCCAGAGCGGGCGGGGCCCAGCGCCAACACGTCCGGCAACGGTTAACCGGTACCGAAAACGCGCGTTCGGCAGCCCAGCCCCTGGCGAAGTCCGCGGCAGTACCCAGCCTCGCCTAGCCCAAGCTTCGGCTAGCCGCCAACGCGCTCGCGCATCAGCCTGGCGAGCACCACGGCGTTGTTGTGTTCGGTGTCATGGGCGGCGTACAGCAGGGTCACCGGCCCGGCCCGGCAGAATTGTTCCAGTTCCGCCACCGGCGCCGGGTTGGCGGCCAGTTCGGCCCGGAAGCGGGTTTCGAATTCCGGCCATTTCGCCGGGTCGTGGCCGAACCAGTGCCGCAATTCGTTGCTGGGTGCGATGGCCTTCAGCCAGTGGTCCATGTTCACCCGCTGTTTGGTCAGGCCGCGCGGCCACAGCCGGTCGACCAGGATGCGGGTGCTGTCCTCGCCGCCGGGCGGGTCGTAGACGCGCTGCAGGCGGATATCCGCGGCCTTGCTCACGGCACCGTTCCGGCAACCTCCCCAGCTCGGGCGATGTTGACCTCGTGCGAGCGCAGCATCTCGGCCAGCTCGGCGTGCAGCGCGTCGGCGCGCACCCGCGGCAGCATCTCGCGCAGCTTGCGCACCACCCAGCCCTGGCCGCGATTGAGGAAGCTGATCCGTTCGTTCATATCGGCGATCGCCATCGCCTTGCCGTGGAACGCACCAGTTGCCGATGACGGCACGGCGCCCAGCGCCTTCAACTGGCGGCTCAGCATGCCGGCCCAGTGCGCTTCATCGTGCTGGATGGCCTGCATCAACGCGGCGACCGGCCCGCTGCCGGCCTCCCGCGCGCTTTCCAGCGTCACCTTGGCGCCGGCGCGCTCGGCTTCCAGCAGGCTGTTCAGGAAGCTCACCAGCTCATCCTTGCCGGCGTAGCCCATATAGGCGTCATCGGCGTCCTTCATGCCGCACACCGGGGATGCGAATTCCACCGGCGGATCGCCTTCCGCTGTGCCTGTCATCGGCTCACTCCTGCAAGGTCGCGCACCAGCTGCGCGCGAAATAGCGCAGGGTCAGCCGCGTGCTGCCAAGATGCTCGCCTTCGCCACGCTCGACAACGCTGCTGATGGCGCCGCTCTGCAACGCCTGCCAGAACGCATCCGGCGACAGGCCGAGCTCGGGGGCCACAAGCTCGGCATCGACGGTGAAATCGCCGCCGGATTGGGTGATGCCGCCGGGCCAGACGCGGGATGGCGTGGCGTTGGGCACAGTCTCGCTCGGCCCAGTCTCGCTCGGCATGGCTGCTTTCCTTGCGCGCTCGCGGCCCGCGGACGGCAGAGCCGCTTTATTTATCGCGTATCTTAAATACCTCTTATCACGCCGAACTTCAAGGCGAACGAGGCCGGAAATCCAACAGCCCAGGGCTTTGGCGCCACCGCCGGCCGGGGTATAGAACGCCGCTCATCCTGGAGAGTGCGCGTGCCCGATCCTGTCCTGGTAACCGGCGCTACCGGTTTCGTCGGCTCCGCGGTTGCCCGGGCGCTGTTGGCGCGCGGCCGGGCGGTGCGCGCGCTGGTGCGCCCCGGCAGCGACCGCAGCAACCTGTCCGGCCTCGACCTGGAACTGGTGCAGGGCGACCTCACCGACCCGGCCTCGCTGGCCCGCGCCGTCGCCGGTTGTGGCGAAGTGCTGCATGTCGCCGCCGATTACCGCATCTGGGTGCCCGACCCCGCCGCCATGCTGCGCGCCAATGTGGAGGGCACGCGGGCGCTGATGCTGGCCTGCCTCGATGCCGGGGTGCGCCGCGTGGTGCATTGCAGCAGCGTTGCCGCCCTCGGCCTCACCGGCACCGACCAGCCGGCCGACGAAACCACCCCGGTCGATCCGGCAAAAATCGTCGGCGTCTACAAGCAGTCGAAATACCAGGCCGAGCAGGCGGTGCTGGCCCTGGTGCGCGAGCGCGGGCTCGATGCGGTGATCGTCAACCCGGCCGCCCCGATCGGCCCGCGCGACATCAAGCCCACCCCCACCGGCAAGATGATCGCCGACGCCGCCAGCGGCCGCATGCCGGCCTATGTCGATACCGGGCTGAACGTGGTGCATGTCGACGACGTGGCCGAGGGCCACCTGCTGGCGCTGGAGCGCGGCCGCACCGGCGAGCGCTACATCCTCGGCGGCGAAAATCTCGACATGGGCAAGCTGATGGCGCTGGTCGCCCACGCCGCCGGCCGAAGCCCACCCCGCATCAGGCTGCCGATCGCCGCGGTCTGGCCGGTGGCGCTGGTCTGCGAGGGCCTGGCCCGGTTCGGCATCCCGCCGCTGGTGGTGCGCGACCATTTGCGCATGGCGCGCAAGAAGATGTTCTTCTCCTCGGCCAAGGCCAAAGCCGGACTCGGCTACGCCCCCCGCCCGGCCGAAGTGGCGATCGCCGACGCCATCGCGTGGTTCCGCGCGCACGGCATGGTGCCGGCTTGATCGCGGCCCTCTGCCTGCTGGCCTGGGCCTATCTGCTGGCGCTGCACGGCCGCTTCTGGCGCTCCGGCCCCGAACTGCCGCCGGCCAGGCCGGAGCACGCGCCGCCAGTCGCCATCGTGGTGCCGGCACGCGACGAGGCCGAGACCATCGGCCGCAGCATCACCAGCCTGCTGGCGCAGGACTATGCCGGCGAGTTGCGCGTGGTGCTGGTCGATGACGGCAGCACCGACGCCACCGCCGCCATCGCCGGCGCCCTGCCCGACCCACTCGGCCGCCTCACCATCATCACCGCCGCCCCGCGCCCGCCGGGCTGGGCGGGGAAACTATGGGCGGTGCATCAAGGCGTTGCCGCCAGCGACGGCGAACTGCTGCTGCTGACCGACGCCGACATCGAACACGACCGCGCGCATCTGGCGACGCTGGTGGCGCAGTTGCAGCACAGCAGTGCGGATATGGTCAGCGAGATGGTGCGGCTGAACTGCCAGAGCTGGGCGGAGCGGGCGCTGGTGCCGGCCTTCGTGTATTTCTTCCAACTGCTCTACCCGTTCGCCTGGGTCAACGACACCCAGCGCGCCACCGCCGCCGCCGCCGGCGGCAGCATCCTGATCCGCCGTGCCGCACTGGCCCGCATCGGCGGCTTTGCTGCGATCAAGGGGGCGCTGATCGACGATTGCGCGTTGGCGGCGCGGGTCAAGCGCGGCGGCCGCATCTGGCTCGGCCATACCAGGCTGGCCCGCTCGATCCGCCGCTACCCTGGCTTGTCCGACATCTGGCGAATGGTGGCGCGCTCGGCCTATGTGCAACTGCGCCGCTCGCCCTTGCTGCTGGCCGCCAGCACGCTGGGGCTGACGCTGCTCTTCCTGGCGCCACCGCTCTACGCGCTGTTCGGCCACGGCTGGCGGCAGGCTGCCGGCGCGCTGGCCTGGGCCGGCATGGCGCTCTCGTTCGTGCCGACGCTCAGCCGCTACGGCCGCGAATTTCTGTGGGCGCCGCTGCTGCCGGCGATCACCTGCTTCTACATGGCGGCCACTATCGGCTCGGCGCTGGACCATTATCGCGGCCGCGGCGTGGTGTGGAAAGCCCGGGCGTATGAGTTATGACTATCTCGGTGGAAGAATGGTCCGGCAAGGACCGAAAAGACGAGAATTTCCCGGTCGGTTCGGCCTTGATCGCGCCGAATTTGCGCCCGCATGTGCATGCTTTCTACGTTTTTGCCCGCAATGCGGACGATATTGCCGACAGTTCCACCCTGGATTCGGCCGATAAAGTGGCCCGTCTGGACGCGATGGAGGCCGTGCTGCTTGGCCAAGGCGACGCCGCCAGCCCGAGTGCGGTGAAGCTGCGCCAGAGCCTCGCCGCCACCGGCGTTACCCCCCGCCACGCGCAAGACCTGCTGATCGCCTTCCGCCGCGACGCGGTACAGCCGCGCACCGCGGATCTTGCTGATTTGCTTCACTATTGCCGCCATTCCGCCGCCCCGGTCGGCCGCCACGTGCTGGCGCTGCACGGCGAATCCGAGACCACCTGGCCAGCCTCGGACGCGCTCTGCGCCGCGCTGCAGATCAACAACCACCTGCAAGACTGCGCCCGCGACTTGGCCGAAATGAACCGCTGCTACCTGCCGGATGATATGTTGGCAAAATACGGCAGCGATATCAACGATCTGCGCCGCCCCACCGCGACTCCCGCATTGCGGGCGGTGCTGGACGCGCTGCTCGATGAATGCGATCGGCTGAACCGCGAAGGTGCCGCACTCCCAGCGCTGGTGCGCAACCGACGGTTGCGGGCCGAGACGGCGGTGATCGTCAAGTTAGCGCAACGACTCTCTTCCCGCTTGCGCCGCGCCGATCCGCTGGCCGGGCGGGTGAAACTGAGCAAGGGCGATGCGGTGTTGAGCGTGCTGGGCTCGCTATGGCGGCTGCTGTGAGCGCTGATCCGGCTGATCTGGCGGCGGTGGAAGCGATTGTGCTGGCCGCCGGCACCAGCTTCCATCGCGCCATGCTGCTGCTGCCGGCCGACCGGCGGCGGGCGATGTATGCCGTCTACGCGTTCTGCCGCATTGTCGACGACATCGCCGACGAGGAGGCGCCGTTCGACAGCCGCAAGCCTCGGCTGGATGCCTGGAGGGCGCGGATTGCTGGGGTTTTTCGTGGAGACTCCGAGGACGCGGTAACCCGCGAACTGGTCCGCGCGGTGCCGCTGTTCGGGCTGCGGCAGGCGGATTTCGTGGCGGTGATCGATGGCATGGAGATGGATGCCAACCCGATTGTGGCCCCCGACCTGGCGACGCTCGATCTGTATTGCGACCGGGTGGCCGCCGCGGTGGGGCGGCTGTCGGTGCGGGTGTTCGGCGATGCGTCGGCAGCCGCGGGTAGTGTGGCGTTCCACCTGGGACGGGCGCTGCAACTGACCAATATCCTGCGTGATATCAACGAGGACGCCGGGCGCGGACGGCTGTATCTGCCGCGCGAATACCTGGACGCCGAGGGGGTGCCGGCCGATCCGGCGGCAGCACGGACGCATCCGGCGCTGGCACGGGTGAGCGCGCGGCTGGCGGCGCTGGCGCATGGGCATTTCCGCGATGCCGCCACCTGGATGCGGCGCTGCGACCGCCGGGCGATGCGGCCGGCGCGGCTGATGGCGGCGACCTATGCGGCGATGCTGGCGCAACTGGAACGGCAGGGCTGGGCGGGGCCGGTGAAACTGTCCAAGCCACGCAAGGTCGGACTTTTGCTGAGGTATGGGTTGTGGTGAAGGGAGAATTTCTTTTTGTGAACCAAAAGAAACAAAAAAACTTTTTATCCGTTTTGGAGACTCCGGTGTCTCCGCGCCACCGCTGTTGCAAGGCGGATGGTTTTTTTGGTTCTTTTTTTCTAAAAAAAGAACTGCTTCGCTATGACTGACTTTGTCGTGGGTGCCGGCTTGGCCGGCCTGTCGGCGGCGGTTGCCCTGGCGGAAGCCGGCCGTGATGTGGTGCTCTACGAGGCTGGCCCGGCGGCGGGCGGGCGGGCGCGGTCGTATTTTGACCGGGCGCTGGGTTGCCGGATCGACAACGGCAATCATCTGCTGCTGTCGGGCAACACGGCGTCGCTGGCGTATGTGGACAGGATTGGCGCCAGGGGCACGCTGGCCGGGCCGGGGGAGGCGTTTTTTCCGTTTTTCGATGTGGCGAGTGGCGAGAGTTGGACGCTGCGGCCGGGGGTGGGGCGGGTGCCGTGGTGGGTGATGCAGCCGGGGCGGCGGGTGCCGGGGGCGGGGTTGGGCGAGTATTTGAAGCTGCTGGCGCTGGGGCGGGCGCGGGCGGGGGCGACGGTGGCGGAGGTGCTGGGCGGCGGGGTGCTGTATCGCCGGCTGCTGGCGCCGCTGGCGGTGGCGGCGTTGAACACCAGGCCGGAGGTGGCGCTGGCGTCGTTGTTGCGGCCGGTGGTGGCGGAGACGCTGTTGCGCGGTGGGCGGGCCTGCGTGCCGCTGTATGCGCGCGATGGGTTGTCGGAGAGCCTGGTGGACCCGGCACTGGCCTGGCTGGGGCAGCGGGGTGGGGTGTTGCAGACCGGGCGGCGGGTGGCGGGGTTGGAGATTGCGGACGGGCTTGTGACGGGGCTGCGGCTGGCGGATGGGGTGGTGGCGGCGGGGGGTGCGGTGGTGCTGGCGGTGCCGCCCTGGGTGGCGGCGGAGTTGCTGCCGGGGCTGGTGGTGCCGGATGCGTTCGAGGCGATCGTCAATGTGCATTTCCGCTGTGAGGCGGCGCCGGCGGCGGATGTGGGGCGGGCCGGGTTCGTGGGATTGATCGGCGGCACCGCGGAGTGGGCGTTCGTGCGGCCGGGGATTGTGTCGGTGACGATCAGTGCGGCTAATCATCTGGTGGATCTGGCGCCGGAGGTGATCGCGGCGCGGGTCTGGGGTGATCTGCGCGGGGTGCTGGGGCTGGCGGAGGCGGTGGCGCCGGTGCGGGTGGTGAAGGAGAAGCGGGCGACCTTTGCGGCGACGGCGGCGCAGGAGTTGCGGCGGCCGGGGGCGCGGACGGCGCTGGCCAACCTGGCACTTGCCGGCGATTGGACCGCAACCCAATTACCGGCAACGATAGAGGGTGCAATCAGGTCGGGCCGGGCCGCGGCCAACGTGGTATTGGCCGGCTGATTTTCCACGGATTTTGCCTGCATGACCGATCTCGATGATTCCGTCGCCCGCGCCTCCACGGCACTGAAGCGCCTGCAACAGCCGGACGGGCATTTTGTGTTCGAACTGGAGGCGGACGCGACGATTCCGGCCGAGTTCGTGCTGCTGCAGCATTTTCTCGACCGCATCGAGCCGGAGCTTGAGCGCAAGATCGCGGTGTATCTGCGCTCCATCCAAGGTACCGGAAGCGGGGGGGCGCATGGCGGCTGGCCGCTGTTTCATGACGGGGCGTTCAACCTGTCGGCCAGCGTGAAGGCGTATTTCGCGCTGAAGATGATCGGCGATGACCCCGAGGCGCCGCATATGGCGCGGGCGCGGGCGGCGATTCTGGCGGCCGGCGGGGCGGAGCGGGCCAATGTGTTCACCCGCGCGCAACTGGCGCTGTATGGCGAGGTGCCGTGGCGGGCGGTGCCGGCGATGCCGGTGGAGATCATGCATCTGCCGCGCTGGTTTCCGTTCCATCTCGATCGCGTCAGCTACTGGTCGCGCACCGTGCTGGTGCCGCTGATGGTGCTGATGGCGCTGCGGCCGAAAGCGCGCAATCCGCGCGGGGTGCATGTGGCGGAGTTGTTTTGCACGCCGCCGGCGCAGCTGCGGGACTGGATTCGCGGGCCGTATCGCTCCGGCTGGGGGCATGTGTTCCGGCAGTTGGACCGGGTGCTGCAACTGGCGGTGCCGGTGATGCCGAAATGGTGGCGGCGGCGGGCGGTGGCCAAGGCGGTGGGGTTTGTGACCGCCCGGCTGAACGGCGAGGACGGGCTGGGCGGCATCTACCCGGCGATGGCCAACACGGTGATGATGTTCGACACGCTGGGTTATCCGCCCGAGCACCCCGACGCGGCGATCGCCTGGGCGGCGGTGCGCAAGCTGCTGGTGGAGGAGCGCGACCGCGCCTATTGCCAGCCCTGCCTGTCGCCGGTGTGGGATACCGGGTTGGCCGGGCACGCGCTGGCCGAGGCCGAGGGCGGGCAGGCGGCGCCGGTGGCGGCGGCCAATGACTGGCTGCGCGGAAAGCAGATTCTCGAGGTGATGGGCGACTGGCAGGCGGCGCGGCCGAATGCGCGGCCGGGCGGCTGGGCGTTTCAGTACGAGAACCCGCATTACCCCGATGTGGACGACACCGCGGTGGTGGCGATGCTGCTGCATCGGCAGGACGCGGCCGGGCATGCCGAGGCGATCGGGCGGGCGCGGGACTGGGTGCTGGGGATGCAGGGCCGCGATGGCGGCTGGGGGGCGTTCGACGCCGACAACAACCACCACTATCTCAACCATATTCCGTTCGCCGACCATGGCGCGCTGCTCGACCCATCGACGGCCGACGTGACGGCTCGCTGCGTGTCGTTCCTGGCGCAGGCCGGGATGGCAGCCGATGCGGCGCCGATCGCCCGCGCGCTGGCCTGGCTGCGGCGGGAACAGATGGCCGATGGGTCGTGGTTCGGGCGCTGGGGGACCAATTATATCTATGGGACGTGGTCGGTGCTGTGCGCGCTGAATGCGGCCGGGATCGGGGCGGACGATCCGGCGGTGGCGCGGGCGGTGGGGTTCCTGCTGGCGACACAGCGCGAGGATGGCGGCTGGGGCGAGGATAATGAGAGCTACGACAAGGCTCCGGCCGGGCGCTACCATCGCAGCAATCCGAGCCAGACCGCCTGGGCGCTGCTGGGGCTGATGGCAGCCGGCCAGACCGACCATGCGGCGGTGCTGCGCGGGGTGGCCTGGCTGGCGGCGCAGCAGGGGCGCGACGGCGGCTGGAAGGAGGAGCCATATACCGCGGTGGGGTTCCCGCGCGTGTTCTACCTGCGCTACCACGGCTACAAGCTGTTCTTTCCGCTGCTGGCGCTGGCGCGCTACCGCAACCTACGGCAGAGCAATGAGCGGGCGGTGGCGTGGGGGTTCTGAGGTTCGGGTTGAGCGGGATCAGGGCAGGTTCTGGCCCGCGCTGATCAAGTGATTGCCCTGGTGATGGAGGATGGCCGCAATGAGTGCCGGACGAACCTATACCAACACCGCCAGATTCCTGCATTGGCTGGTCCTCGCTTTGCTTGTGGTGGAATTCGCCCTGGCCTGGACCATGCCGCATATCGGTCGCAATACGCCGATGGGGACGCTGATCAGCCTGCATTTCTCGTTCGGCGTGCTGATCCTGGGCGTGGCGGCTATCCGTTTGCTGTGGATGCTGGCCCGCGGCCTGCCGGCGCCAATCGATATGCCGGCGTGGCAGCATCGGTCGGCGGTGGCGGTGCACTGGCTGCTGTATCTGCTGCTGTTCGCGGTGCCGATTCTGGGCTGGCTGACCGCTTCATGGCGGGGCTATCCGGTCTCGCTGTTCGGACTCTTCGAGGTGCCGAAGCTGCTGGCGACCCGCGCGGCTGGCTGGCAATGGACCGGCGATATCCACGAATTCCTGGCGACCTACGCGCTGCTGACCCTGGTTGGGCTGCATGTCCTGGGGGCGCTTTATCATCATTTCATCCGGCGGGACGAGGTGTTGAAGCGCATGCTGCCGGGGCGGTGAGCACGGGGGGATCGGTAGGAAGGAAGTCTTCTTTGTTTGAAAACAAAGAAGCAAAAAAACTTTATCCATTGCTGGGGGTGGTGACCGGGCTGGCGGCGGAGGCCCGGGTGGCGCGGCGGCTGGGGCTGGTGGAGGTCGGCGGTGGGCTGCCGGTGGGGGCCGAGGCGGCGGCCGA
>JBEPTZ010000075.1:0-21088 GCA_041691815.1 Rhodospirillales bacterium
TGTTTCGTACAACTTTCCAAACGGCTGAGCAAGGTGGGTAAGCAGGAAAACTTTTCATCCTTTGACGTGTACGGAGGAGGCAACATGCTCTCCCGCGGTGACAATCACCGCCTTCGTCGCCCCCTCTACCGGCCCTGAGCCGAATCGATCTCGGATGATCCGCTCCACCTTGTCCGTCGCCTCGTCGAGCCGGGTCGGGTCCACCGCTTCGATCGCGGCTCGTATCATCGATCCCTGGACGGCGACGATGGCGGCATCCCGCGCTGACGGCGCGCGGGACGGCTGTGAAGCCCGTTCAACCACAACCGCGCCGAAACCAGCGTCCGCCAGGTCCGCACGGATTATGCCTTCGTCATGATACCCTGGCGGGACGAGCGACAGCGGTTCGCGGTCCAGCATCGCCCCGGCCACCTTCGCGCCGATCGAGGTGAAGTGGTCAGGCATCGCCCCATAGTCATCCCAGGCAGTGAACAGCAACCTCCCGCCATGCCGCAACACGCGTGCCGCTTCCCGGAAAGCCGTCCGCTTGTTCGGGAAGAACATCACACCGAATTGGCAAACGATCAGATCGAAGCTTGCTCCCGGGAATGGCAGCTTCATCGCATCGGCGACCTGCCAGCTAACGCCATCGAGGTCGGGCTTGGTTCGCGCGCGATCAATCATCGCCTGGTTGAGGTCTGTGGCGGTGATCCTCACGCCCGATGGCAAAGCTCGCACCAATTCCCGGGTCACGGCACCGGTGCCGGCCGCGGTCTCCAGCACGTCGCCCGGCGCCAGAGCCTTCGCACGGTCAGCTACCATCCCGGCGTAATGGGTGAAGATCATCGGCACCAGGTAGTGATCATAATACTCCGGGTACGGCCCGCCGAACGGATTTGCCTTGTTGTCCGCCATGTCACTCTCCCCCGAGCGGCCATTGGCTGGCCGAGTTCCCCGCACGGCCGCGGCACCACGACTTCGCGTGTTGTTCAAAGGCCGCTCCGGGACGCTAGCAGGGATGCGCCCAGGTGCATAGTTCTTGCTATATGACAACATTCTGTTCCGCCCGTTCCGTTGATCCACGATTCGCCGCGCCCCGACAACATGAGCAGGGCCGCACGCTCTACCTGACCGTCGTGGGCTCCCGACCGCGGCGGATTTCGGCCCAGCATCAGGCCATTGCTTGCGACTCTCGGGGCAGCTTGTCGCCAGTCCCGCTTGACACCGATTCACACAAAGCTAGCCTTCAGCAACTGCAGGGAGAACCGCCGATGCGCCCCACCTCGCCGGCCACAACAGACGTTGTCGCCGCGATCGGTCTCGCCATCGGTGGCGCCCTGGGCCTCGCCGGCACCTTCGTCGCGAGCGCCGAACTCCGCGAATCGCTCTGGCTGATCGATGGCGTCGGCATTGTCGTTGCGACGACGTTGCTGACAATGAAATTCATCCGCCTGGGCAATGACTGCATCGCCGCCGGATTCCTCACCTTCACCGCCGGCGAAACCCTGCTGCTGGCCGGCAACGCCGCCGGCCTGCAAGCCAGCATCCCCTCCTACACCGGCGGCATCGCCCTCTGGTCGGCCGCCCTCATCATGATCAGCGCGCCGAAAACCTTCGCCCCGTGGATGCGCCTGACCGCGATCGTGGCAGCCGTGTTGTTCATGGTTTCCGCCTTCCGCATCATCTGCGGCGCGCCGCTAACCCCCATCTCCGCGCCGCTGCCGGCACTCGGCTATCCGTTCCTCGTACTCACCTTCGCCGGCTGGATCTGGACCCTGCTGCAACCCAACCAATTCGCAACGAAGTCCCCCCCGCGTTGAAACCCTCGCCCTCCTTCTGGCGCGGCCGGCGCGTGTTGATCACCGGCCACACCGGCTTCAAGGGCGCCTGGCTGGCGCTGCTGCTGACCCGCCTGGGTGCCAGGGTCAGCGGCATCGCGCTGCCGGCCGCCGAGGGTCCCGGCCTGTTCAAAATACTTCAACGTCGAATGATGATGACTCATCACCATCTCGACATATGCGACCCGAAACTGGCCGCCCTGATGCGTGCCGAGCGCCCGGATATCGTCTTTCACCTCGCCGCTCAGGCCCTGGTGCCGGTCGGTTTTACCGCCCCCGAAGCCACTTTCAGCACCAATCTGGGCGGTTCCATCGCCGTTTTGCAGGCCTTGAGGGGCCAGAATATCTCCGCCGCAGTGCTGGTCACCACCGACAAGGTCTACCGCAACGACGGCACCGGCCGCCGCTTCCGCGAGGACGACCCACTCGGCGGCGACGACCCGTACAGCGCCTCCAAGGCCGCCGCCGAGTTGGCAATCTCATGTTATCGCTCAAGTTTCCCCGACGAACTGCCCCCGCTCGGCGCCGCCCGCGCCGGCAACGTGATCGGCGGCGGCGATTTTTCTCCCTCCCGCCTGCTTCCCGACATCGTCCGCGCGCTGGCCGGCGCCGACCTTGTCATCCGCAACCCCGATTCCACCCGCCCCTGGCAGCATGTGCTCGACGTTCTGGTCGGCTACCTGCTCTACGCTGAGCATCTTGCCGCCGGCAATCGATTGGATTCACTCAATTTCGGCCCGCAGGACGGCGACGGCACCACCGTCCGCGCGCTGATCGCCGCATTCGACCCGAACCTGCCCTGGCGCCACACCCCAAGCCCGCACAAGGAAGCCTCGACCCTCGCCCTGGATTCCAGCCTCGCGCGAAAAACCCTTTCCTGGCAACCTGTTATGAACCACATCACCGCCACCGCCACCTGGTACAGCGCCTGGCGACGCGGCGAGGACATGGTGGCATTCAGCGAAAACCAGGTCGAGCAGGCCCTGGCATGACCCAATCCCGCCAGATCACCGCCTGTCGCTTCTGCAACGGTTCGCTATCGATCCCGTTCTGCGACCTCGGCGCGACGCCGCTGGCCAACTCCTATGTCGATCCGGCCCACGCCGACACCCCCGATCCGGTGTTCCCGCTGAATGCCATGGTCTGCGAATCCTGCCATCTGGTGCAGCTCGACCATATCGTCGATGCAGCCGCGATCTTCTCCGACTATGCATATTTTTCATCGTTTTCAACCGGTTGGATGGAACACGCGCGGCACTTCGCCGCCGAGGCGACCGCACGGTTCGGATTGAACGCCGGCAGCTTCGTGGTCGAGATCGCGTCCAATGACGGCTACCTGTTGCGCAATTTCGTCGCCGCCGGCATCCCCTGCCTCGGCGTCGAACCAGCCGGCAACGTGGCGGCAGCGGCGGAGCAGGCCGGCGTGCCGACCCGGGTAGCGTTCTTCGGTGCCGCCGAGGCCCGCGCCATCGTCGCCGAACGCGGCCACGCCGACCTGGTGATCGCCAACAACGTGCTGGCACATGTGCCTGATATCAATGACTTCACCGCCGGTCTGGCGATTCTCGCCGGACCGAACGGCCGCGTTTCGATCGAGGCGCCGCACCTGCTGGCGCTGGTCGCGCAGGTGCAGTTCGACACCATCTACCATGAGCATTACGCCTACTGGTCGCTGCACGCGATGCGGCAAGTGCTTGCAACCCATGGACTTTTGCTGCGCGACGTGGCGCTGCTGCCGACCCACGGCACCAGCCTGCGGGTGCTGGCCGGCGCGCCGGGCAGTTGGGCACGCTCCGACCTCGCGGCGGTCAGCGAAGCCGAGGCGGAGGCCGGGGTGGCCACGGCGGCATTCTATGCCGGCTTCGCGCCCCGGGTCAGCGCGGTGCTGGACGGATTCCGCAGGCATATCAACGGCAAACGCATCGCCGCCTATGGCGCCGCGGCCAAGGGCAACACCTTCCTCAACGCCGCCGGGGTGACCCATCGCGACATCATGATGGTGGCCGACCGCAACCCCGCCAAGCAGGGCCGCCTGCTGCCCGGCAGCCGCATCCCGATCGTCTCGCCCGAGGCGCTGATCGCCGCCCGGCCGGAGGAGGTGGTGATCCTGCCGTGGAACCTTGCCGCAGAAATCGCCAATGAACTCAAACCGTTATCGGATGCGGGCAGCAAACTGCTGGTGGCGGTGCCGCGCCTGCGGCGGATCGCATGATCTTCGAGGCGACCCCGCTGGCCGGGCTGCTGGTGGTGCGCGCCACACCGTCCGGCGACGCGCGCGGCGACTTCGCGCGGCTGTGGTGCGGGCAGGAATTCCGTGCCGCCGGGCTGGATTTCGCGCCGGTGCAGATGAGCCTGTCGCGCAACCCGACCCGCCACACGCTGCGCGGCATGCACTGGCAGGCGGCGCCGCACGGCGAGACCAAGCTGGTGCGGGTGCAACGCGGCCTGGTGTTCGACGTGGCGGTGGATTTGCGATTGGACTCAAACACTTACCTGCGCTGGTTCGGCCTGCAACTGGATGCCGCCGGGTTGCTGGCGCTGCTGATTCCGCCCGGCTTCGCGCATGGCTTCCTGACCCTGAGCGACGACGCGGAGGTGCTGTATCTGATCGACACGCCCTATGTGCCCGAGGCAGCGCACGGCTTTCGCTACGACGATCCGGCGATCGGTATCTCCTGGCCCAC
The DNA here is from genome assembly GCA_041691815.1 of Rhodospirillales bacterium. Taxonomy (GTDB): domain Bacteria; phylum Pseudomonadota; class Alphaproteobacteria; order Acetobacterales; family Acetobacteraceae; genus 70-18. The sequence continues at coordinate 4,502 of JBEPTZ010000075.1, forward strand.
CGCGCCGGCGGTGATCGGCGAGCGGGACCGGCGATGGCCGGCGCTGTAGTTCTGGTCACCGGCGCTAGCGGTTTCGTCGGGCGGCAGACGTTCAAACCACTGGAATCGCTCGGTTTTAAGGTGATCGCGCCATCGCCCCACGAATGTGATCTGCTCGACCCGGCGCAGATGCGCGCCCTGCTCGACGCCACCCGCCCCAGCCACGTCCTGCATTGCGCCTGGGAGGTCACCCATGGCCGGTTCTGGACCGCGCCGGAAAATCTCGACTGGGTCGCGGCGACGCTGGGGTTGGCCCGCCACGCCGCCAGGGTCGGGGTGCGGCGTTTCGTCGGCATCGGCAGTTGCGCCGAGTATGACTGGTCCGATGGCGGTGCCGCCGACCGGGCCGAAGGCGATGCCGCGCTGCCGGACACGCTGTACGGCAAAGCCAAGCTGACAACGGCAACTTTGCTCGATGCGTTCTGCGCCGAGGCCGGCATCGGCTTCGCCTGGGCGCGGCTGTTTCATCTGTTCGGGCCGGGCGAGCACCCGGCCCGCTTCGTGCCGTCGCTCACCCGGCCGCTGGCCGAGGGCAAGCCGGCGCTGGTGCGCCACGGCGCGCTGGTGCGGGACATGATGCCGGTGGAAGAGGCCGGCGCGGCGCTGGCAGCACTGGTCGCCAGCGAGGTCGCCGGGGTGGTGAATATCGCGTCCGGTCAGGGGGTTACGCTCGGGGACTTCGCGCGCCGGCTGGCCGGCAACGCCAAGCTGCTGACGGTGCAGAACCTGCCGGCGCCGGGCCAGCCGGCGCGGATGGTGGCCGATATCAGCCGGTTGCGGGCCCTGCTGTCAGACGAAGCGTAGCGACGCCTCCAGGCCGAGCAGATGCTGGCCCACGGTCTCGAAATGGCTGCTGCGGGCCTGCACCTGCTGCGTCACGCTGTGCATGTCGCGGAACCGCCGCTCGAACGGGCCGGACTGGAAGATCGCCGTGGCCCCGGCCTCCTGCCAGCACATATCCACCACCTCGCGCGCCTGCTGGGTGGCATAGGTGCTGGCCAGCCGGATGCTCATGCGGCGATCCAAATCCAGCGCGCCACCGGCCACCACATGCTCCCAGGCCTCGTCCAGCGTGGTCAGCAGCAGGGTGCGGGCGGCGCGCAGTTTGGCTTCGGCCAGTGCAACATCGCGATGCAGCAGCGGGCTGTCGCGCAGCGCGCGGCTGGAATTGCCGGGGGTCTTGCGCTGGGCGAGATCGAGGAACGCCGTCAGCATCGCCCGCGCGATGCCGAGCGCAATGCCGGCGAAGCCCGAGGCGTAGGCGTGCGTGGTGCTGAACTGATACAGCGTGCCGTGCTGCCGCCGCAGTTCCGGCATATCGCGGCGCACCACCAATGCCGTGGGCACGAACAGATCCTGCACCGCATAGGTGTCGCTGCCGGTGCCGCGCAGGCCCAGCACCTGCCAGGCATCGGTGAGGCTGACCTGCGCCGCCGGCATCAGCATGGTCCATTCCAGCGGCGGCCCCTCCGGCTGCACCAGCTTGCAATGGCCGCCGAACCAGGTGGCATGCCGGCCGCCGCTGGCGAAATTCCAATGGCCGTTGACGCGAAACCCGCCTGCCACCGGCTCGGCCCGCGCATCCGGCCCGGCCTGGCCCCAGGCCAGCACCGCCCGCCGGTCGCCCCAGACCAGGCGTGCCGCCTCCGGGGTCAGATAGGCCGCGGCCATCGAGCAGCCGGCGGCCTGGCCGATGCACCAGGCGGTGGAGGCATCGGCGGCGGCGATGGTCTCCAGCACCTGCACCTGCTCGGACAACCTGGCCTCGTCGCCGCCGAACGCGCGCGGCAGCAGGGTGCGGAAGATCTGGGCGTCGTGCAGCGCATCGAGCAGATCGGGCGGCAGCTCGCGGGCTGCCTCGATCCGCTCGGCGGCTGCGGCCACCAGGGTCGCCACTGCCTTGGCCCTGGCGAGCGGGGTCGTTTTCGTTGCCTGATCCATGCGGTTTCCCCCGGCGACAGGCGAGTTTCGGCTTGCCTGGCGGAGGGGTCAAGGAAGGTAGCAAGGTCTTCTTTTTGTGAACAAAAAGAAGCAAAAAAACTTTTTATCCGCGGGCGTGGGGGGCGGTGGCGGTTCAGCACCAGGCTTGGGTGATGCGGTGGCAGGCGGCACTGCGGCCGGGCGAAATTTCGGTCAGTTCCGGGGCCACGCGGCGGCAGATGTCGCGCGCGTAGGGGCAGCGTGGCGCGAAGCTGCATCCGGCGTCGGTGGCGGTTTCGATCGCCGCCGCCCTGGCCTGGCGCCGGCGCGGGTTGCCGGGAATCGCCTCCAGCAGCGCCTCGGTATAGGGGTGCAGCGGCTCGGCGAACAGCGCGCGGCTCGGCCCCACCTCCACCAGCCGGCCGCGATACAACACCCCGACCCGGTCGGCGAGATAGGCGACCACCGAGAGGTCGTGCGAGATGAACAGCATCGCCAGCCCGTGGGCGGCACGGATTTCGCGCAGCAGCGCCAGGATCTGCGCCTGCACCGACACGTCCAGCGCCGAGACCGGCTCGTCGGCGATCAGCAGAGCGGGCTCCAGCGCGATGGCCCGCGCGATCGCCACGCGCTGCCGCTGGCCGCCGGACAGCTGGTGCGGGAAACGGTGCATCATCGCCGCATCCAGGCCGACCGATTCGAGGAGTTGCGTCACCGCCTGGCGCTCCGCCGCCCGCCCGCTGGGCCGATGGGTGCGCAGCGGCTCGGCGACGATGGCGCCGATCGGCCAGCGCGGATCGAGCGAGGCATACGGGCTCTGGAACACCATCTGCACCTGCGCCCGTGCGGCACGCAGCGCGGTGCCGCGCAACGCCAGCCAGTCCTGCCCGGCGAAGCGGATGCTGCCGGCGCTCGGCGCCAGCAGGCGGCCGATCATCCGCCCGAGGGTGGACTTGCCGCTGCCGCTCTCGCCGACCAGCCCGAAGGTTTCGCCGCGGTCGATGCTGAAGCTCACCCGGTCGACCGCCAGCAGCCGGCCGGCGCCGGCCAGCCAGCCGCCGGGGGCGGCGAATGTCCTGCCCAGCCCCTCGACTTCCAGCAGTGCGGTCATTGCACGCGCACGCAGGCCGCGGCATGCCCCTCGGCCACCGGGTACAGCGGCGGCACCGCCTCGGCGCAGCGCGGCTCGGCCAGCTTGCAGCGGGTGCGGAAGGCGCAGCCATCGGGCAGATGCGCCAGATCGGGCACCGCGCCGGGAATCGGCGTCAGCTCCAGATCGGGCCGCAGCAGCGACGGGCGCGACGACAGCAGGCCCTGGGTATAGGGATGGCGCGGCTGCTGCAGCACCACCGCGGTCGGGCCGAATTCGACGATACGGCCGGCATACATCACCGCCACCTGGTCGCACATTTCGGCGACCACACCGAGATCGTGGCTGATCAGCATCAGCGCGGTGCCGTGCTCGGTGCGCAGGGTGCGGATCAGGTCGAGGATCTGCGCCTGCACGGTGACGTCGAGTGCGGTGGTCGGCTCGTCGGCCACCAGCAGGGCGGGGCTGAGGATCAGCGCGCAGGCGATCGCCACCCGCTGGCGCATGCCGCCGGATAATTCATGCGGAAAGCTGCGCAGCCGGCGTTCCGGCTGGGCGATGCCGACGCGATCGAGCATGGCGACCATCGCCCGGCGCACCTCGGCGCGACCCAGCGACGGGCGGTGCCAGCGGAACATTTCGGCAAGCTGGGCGCCGATCGTCCAGACCGGGTTCAGCGCCGTGGTGGGGTCTTGCAGGATGATGGCGATGCGCTCGCCGCGCAGGCGCCGCCAGTCGCGTTCGGGCAGGCCGGTCAGCGTGCGGCCCTCGAAGCGCAGCGTGCCGCCGGCGACCCGGCCCGGCGGCGGCACCAGGCCGAGCACCGCCAGCGCCAGCGTGGATTTGCCGCAGCCGCTCTCGCCGACCAAGCCGATGGTGCCGCCGCGTTGCAGCCGCAGCGACACCGCGCGCACTGCCGGCACCGGCGCGCCGCGCGTGGCGTATTCCACCGTCAGGGCGTCGATTTCCAGCAGGGCGTCGATTTCCAGAGGGGCGGCGTTCATCGCTGCTGCAGCCTGGGGTCGTAGGTGTCGCGCAGGAAATCGCCGAACAAGTTGATGCCGATCGCGGTCAGCAGGATCGCCAGACCCGGCGCCAGCACCATCCACGGCGCATCGCCGAGAAAATCGCGGCCCTGGCTGATCATGCCGCCCCAGGACGGGGTCGGCGGCTGCACGCCGAGGCCGAGGAAGCTCAGTGCCGCCTCGGCGATGATGACCAGCGCGACATCGAGCGTCGCCAGCACGATGATCGACGGCAGCACGTTGGGCAGCACATGGCCGAGCATGATGCGCAGGGTGGAGACGCCGATCGAGCGCGCGGCGTCGATGTATTCCAGTTGCGCGACCCGCAGCGCCTCGGCCCGCACCACGCGGGCGAACCGCACCCAGAGCGGCATCACCAGCGCCAGCACCAGGGTCCAGAAGCCGGGCCCCAGCACCGCCATCACGATCAGCGCCATCAGCAGGAACGGGAAGGCGAGCTGGAAATCGACCAGCCGCATGATCACCGTGTCGAGCACCCCGCCGGCGTAGCCGGAGAGCACGCCCAGCATCGAGCCGATGATGCTGGCGGTGCCCACCACCAGCACCGCCACCGCGATCGAGGTGCGGGTGCCGACGATCACCCGGCTGAGGATGTCGCGGCCGAGATTGTCGCCGCCGAGCAGATGCGCGGCACTCCCGGGCGCCAGGAAACGCCATTCCAGCATCTGGCGTGCCGGATCGTGCGGCGCCAGTAGCGGCGCTGCGACCGCGACCAGCAGCACCAGTGTCACCAGCGCCAGGCCGGTGATGCCCTTGGCGCTGTGGCGCAACGCCGTGCCCAGCCGGCTGCGCTCCGCTGTCTCAGGCATGCTGGATACGCGGGTCGAGCAGCCGGTACAGCACGTCCACCGCCAGGTTGAGCACCACGAACAGCACCGCCGAGACCAGCACCGTCGCCTGCACCAGCGGGTAGTCGCGCCATTCGATCGACTGCACCGCCAGCCGGCCGATGCCCGGCCAGGCGAACACCGTCTCGATGATGATCGCGCCAGACAGCAGGGTGCCGAGTTGCAGGCCGGTGACCGTGACGATGGGGATGATGGCGTTGCGCAGCGCATGGTGGAACACCACCACCCAGCCCGGCACGCCCTTGGCACGCGCGAACAGCACGAAGTCCTGATGCAGCACCTCGACCATCGCTGAGCGGGTGAGCCGGGCGTTGATCGCGGTGAGGGCGAACGCCAGCGATGCGCCGGGCATCAGGAAATAGCGGAAACTGTTCCAGAACGGCTCCGCCGAGCCGGTGGCGATCGACCGCCCCAGCGCCAGCAGCGCCGAGCCGCGATAGCCCGAGGACGGCAGCCAGTGCAGCTCGACGGAGAAGATCAGGATGCAGACGATGCCCAGCAGGAAACCCGGGATCGACACGCCGAGCACCGCGATCATGGTGCCGATGTAGTCGGCGATGCCGTCCCGCCGCAGGGCGGTGATGACGCCGAGCGGGGTGGCCACGGCAATGGAAAACAGCAACGCCCAGAAGCTCAGTTCCGCGGTTGCCGGCAGCCGTTCGAGGATCAGCGCGGTGGTCGGCTCGCGCTGGCGAAACGAGATGCCGAGATCGCCGTGCACGGCGCCGGCAAGATAGGCGCCGAACGCCGGCAGCAGCGATTTGTCGAGGCCAAGCTGGTGGCGCAGCACGTCCTTGTCGGCGTCGGTCATGCCGGGGTTGCCGGCGGCCATCACGTCCACCGGGTCGCCGGGCACCAGCTTGATCATCGCCGAGACCACGAAGGTGATGCCGACGACCACGATGGCCGCATAGACGATGCGCCGCAGCAGGAAGCCGGCGAACGACAGCATCAGGTGCTCAGCCACACCTTGGTCAGATCGACGTCGGAATCGCTGCGCAGTTCGACGTTCTGCACCGATTTGGCGAACGCCACCACGTTCAGCGGCTCGAACAGCGGCACCCAGTAGATCTTGCGCATCAGCGTCTCCTGGATCTCATCGTAGAGTGCCTGGCGCTTGGCGGCGTCGAACTCCACCCGCGACGCCTCGAGCAGCTTGTCCAGCGCCGGATCGTTGACGAAATTGCGTTGCAGCGAGCCGTTGCTGGCGAACACCGGGTACAGCACGTCCGGATCGGGGTAGGTATAGGTGTAGAGGTACATGTGATGCTCGGCCTTCTTGGTGAGCACCACCACCTGGCCGATCGGCATCGACTGCACGCTCAGGGTGACGCCGACTTCGCGCAGCATCGCCTGCACGACTTCGGCGGAATTGCGGATATCCGGCGAGTCGTTGCAGATCAATTTCAGCTGCAGCCCGCTTCCGACCCCGGCTTCGGCCAGCAGCGCCTTGGCTTTGGCGGGATCGTAGGGGAAGCCCATCTGCTCGACCTTGGCGTCGTAGCCGGGGATCGCCGAGGGCATCGGCCCGTGCGCCACCTTGGCGTTGCCGTCCAGCGCCAGGGTGATCACCCGCTTGGGGTCGATGGCCTGGTAGATCGCCTGGCGCACCCGGATGTCGTTGATCGGCGCCAGGCTCTGGTTGAAGTCGAGCGCGCGGATCGATTGCGAGGGGCGGGTGGACAGCTTGATGTCGGCGTTGCTGCGCAGGCTGCGCACCCGGTCCAGCGGCACCGACTGGCCGGTGTAGATGCCCTGGATCTCGCCGCTCACCAGGGCCGCCACGCGGGTGGAATCCTCGGGGTATTGGGTCAGGTGCACCTCGTCGACATAGGGCAGCGGTCCGCACTTGTATGCGTCGAAGCGGGCCAGCTTCAGCCCGGCATCGGGCGACCAGGAGATCGCCTTGAACGGGCCGGCGCCGACCGGCTTGCGCCCGAAGCGCTCCTTCTCCGCCGCCACCGCGGTGGGCGACAGGATCGCGCAGTACGACAGGGTGAGACCGACCCAGATCGGCACGAAGGGCTGCCGGTAATGATAGACAACCGTCTGCGGGTCGATCGCCTCCACCTTGTCCAACGGGCCGAGCATGAAGGTGGTCGGCGAGGCGGTGGCCTTGTCCATCTGCCGGTTGGCGGTGAACACGCAGGCGGCGGCGTCGACCGGCGTACCGTCGTGGAAGGTGACGCCCGGGCGCAGATGGAACACGATCGAGCGGTTGTTGTCGCGGAACTCCCAGGCCTGGGCCAGTGCCGGGATCACCTTGCCATCGGGATCGCGCCGGGCCAGCGGTTCGAGGATCAGCAGCATCGTCGACTCGGCGACCGCGAGCGAGGTTTTGTGCGGGTCGAGGGTATCGGGCTCCTGCACCCGGCCGATGCGCAGCACGCCACCGTGGCGCGGCGTTTGCGCCTGGGCCTGGGCCGGCGTCGGCAGCAGGCTGCTCGCCGCCGCGACGCCGAGCCCGGCCAGCGCCGCCCGGCGCGACAGCACGTGCCGGCGCAGATGCGCTTCGGTCAGCTTCAGGAAATCACGCGGATGCAGGTCTTCGAGCGACATGGCCGATCCCCTCTTTGTGATGCCCGCCTGCGTTATGCCGCGCGGGTGAAGCGTAGGCCCTTGATGCGGTCGCTGCTCAACTCGATGCTGTCCGCGAACGCGCGCAGCGTGTAGCTCCAGGAACGGCCGGGGCGCGGCGCCGCCGGGTCGGGCCGGGCGACGAACAGGTCGCCATCCAGATGCGCCAGGTGCAGCGACAGCGTGCCGCGCTCGGATTGCAGCAGCAGGCGATGCCCATTGCCCTGGCCGGTGATGTCAGCGGTGAGGCCGGCGTGGCGCCAGCACCCGGTGATCGGGTGCGGGCTGGCGTCGCGGTCGGCCGTCAGCCGGCGATAGTGGCGTTGCTCGCCGCACCAGATCACGTCCATGCCGTCGCCGCGCGGTGACAGCACCATATGCGTGGTCGGGCGCTCCGGGGCGAAGCGGTTCGGCCCGATCTGCGCGACCGCGGCGGCGCCGCCGCTGGAGACCAGCGCCACGGCGCCATCCTGGTCGGTGATCTCGAAGACATCGTCACCGTCTTGCTGGCGGTAGGTTCCGGCGATCAGCGCGCCTGGGTCGCCGGCCTCGGCCATTGCCTCGCCCAGCACCGCGTCGGCGATCCGCCGCGCCAGCGAGAACGTGGCGAGATCGTCGCGGTTGGCCAGGATGACGATGCCGAGTTCCTGCGCCGGGAAGCGCATCGATTCGGATTTGCCGCCGGCCACCGTGCCGCCGTGGCTGATCGCGGCGAGGCCACGATAGGGCGCCGCGACCAGCCCGTGCGCATACAGCGCGGTGGTGCCGCGGCGATAGACCGACGGGGTTTCCAGCAGCCGGAACATCGCCGGCGTGCCGATCCGCGGGTGGGCGAAATTGGCCTGCCAGACCAGCATGTCCGCCAGCGTGGAGACGATGCCGCCTTCGCCGCCGAGCACCACCCCCCATTGCGCGCGGTGCCAGGCGCCGTCTGGGCCGCGCGTGTGGTGCATGGCAAGGCGCGGCAGGATCTCGCTGTCGCGCGGCATCAGCCGCGTGTCGGTCATCCCGAGCGGGCCGGTGATGCGTTCGGCCAGCACCTCGTTGTAGCTGTGGCCGGACAGCTTCTCGATAATCTCCGACAGCAGGAAGAATCCGGTGTTGCAGTAGATCATCGCCTCGCCCGGCGGGAAATTGAGATCCGCCTGTTCGGCGATGATCTGCCGGGCCATCTCGCGCGTCGACGGCGCGCCGATGGCGACACCGCTATAGGCCATCGCCTCGAGGAATTCGCGCAGGCCGCTGGTGTTGGTGGCGAGGTGCCGCAGCGTTACGCGCGCCGGGTAGTTCGGCAGCCATGGCAGATGCTGGCGCACGTCGTCGTCCAGCGACAATTTGCCGTCGGCCTCCAGCATCAGGATCAGCAGCACGGTAAACTGCTTGGTCTGCGAGCCGATGCGGATCACGCTGTGCCAGTCCAACGCGATGCCGTGGGCGATGTCGGCCATGCCGTAGGCGGCGCGCAGAATCTCGCGGCCGTGATGGGTGACGGCAACCACGGCGCCGGGCGACTGGTCGCCGATGCAGGCGGCAAACAGGCGATCCGTCACCATGTGCAAGCTGGAGCCGGGCAGCGTGTCGGGCATGGCGCGGAACCTCTCGATAGCGGTCGCGGTGCAGGCACGCTAGCCTCGCCCCGACTGGCCGGCAATAGACGCCCGATCAGGGATATCGGTCGGCCGAACCCGCGCTCGCGGATGATTCTGGCGGGCCTTACCGGCGGGTCGGGAGGGCGGATCAGGCTGACGCGGCGTGGCAAATCCGACATCGCTCCGTGCCGACGGAGCAGATGGCCGAGCCCGCGCCATCACGGAGTGCCACTGCGGCGCAGCGCACGCTGATCAACCCGGTTCCACCGCATTTGCCGCCACGTTGGGGGCACGCCCGCCGCCGCCCCTGGCATCCGTACACTCCGGCCCTGGGACGCGGCGGAATGCGCGAAACCGGTCTCGCCGATCGCAGCGCGCGAGCGGATCGCGACGATGCGGCTGCCCGCCGTCATGCGTCGCGCCGCCTGCTGCGCCGGCGCCAGACGCGCCGTGCCAATTGACATCGATCGCAAAACGGCGGTCGTCGTCGCTGACGGCGTCGAAGTCGCGGCCCTCGGATTATGCCGCCGGCTGGATGACGACGGCGAGCCTGCCGATGCCGTCGATCTCGGCCTCCACCTTGTCGCCGACCGCCAGGAAGGTGTTTTTGGGGACCCCGACGCCGGCCGGCGTGCCGGTCAGCAGCACATCGCCGGGGTCGAGCGTCATGATCCGCGAGGCGATGGCGATCTGCTCGGCGATCGAGAAAATCATCTGGCTGGTGCGGCCATTTTGCTTGCCGGCACCGTTTACGCTGAGCCGCAGCCCGATATCCTGCCAGTCGGCGTGGATGGCCGCCGGCACCAGGCGCGGGCCGAGCGGGCAACAGGTATCGTTGGCTTTGCCGGCCACCCAGTCGAGCTTGTAGAAGGTCTCCGGCGCGCGGTTATGGTCGCGGGCGGAAAAGTCGATCGCCACCGTGTAACCGGCGACATGATCGAGCGCGTGCTCCAGCGTGACGTTGCGGGCGCGGCGGCCGATCACCGCGGCCAGCTCGATCTTCCAGTCGAACGCCGGGGTGCCGATCGGCATGCGCACGGTGTTGCCCTCGCCGACCACCGCGTTGCGCGGCGGCTTCATGAAGAAGAACAGCCGCTGGTCGGCCTTCCTGGCGCCGGGCATGCCCATTTCGGCGAGATGGTCGTAATAATTGGCGCCGGCGCAGAGGATTTTTCCCGGATACAGCAGCGGCGACAGGCGCGGCGCCGGCGGCAGCGCATCGGCGGCGGCAAGCGACGGCAGGCAGGCGTCAAGCGCCGCGCGGGCATGGTCCCAATCGTCGAACAGGCTCATGACGGTCGCCATGCCCGGCAGCCCGGCGCGGGCGAGGCTCGGCTCCAGCCGGAACAGGCCGCCATTGAGGTCGATGCAGGCGACCGGCTTGCCGGCGAGTTCGACGGTGGCGAGTGACCAGGGGGCTGTTGGCATGCGGTTCTTCCCAGGGTTCTGCGATAACAGGCGCCGGATTCTATGAAATCCGACTGTCGATGCAAAATGTACCATGCGCCACGGATTCGACGACACCCCGATGATCGCTGATGCCGATACCGCGCGGTCGCCGGCCGACCGCGCCGATCAGCGGCTCGGCGCCGAAATTCTGCACGGCGATCCGGCGCCCGGCGAACGGCTGCCGGTGGCGCAACTGCAAGGTCGCTTCAGCCTCGCCCTGACGCCGATCCGCGAGGCGGTCGGGCCGATCACGAAATTGTTCAATAGCCGGGTGTGTCAGTTGATCAGCGACGAAGGCGCACCGGTTGGAGCCATACCGGTTCGCTTAACGGCACCTGTCGCACCGCGTCACGTCAAACGGCTGAAATACGACTTCGTCGCGCCCAGTTGGGTTTCATAGATCGAGCCAACCCGCGTGGCCGGCGGCAACGGCATCCGCACCGGCACGTCGGTCAGTCGCGGCGTTGAAACCGGCGGCCCGGCCAACAGCTGACTGTTGAACTCGTCGTAGTCCTTGACGCCGGTCAGCGGCCAGGCATCACTTGCCGCGACCTCGTAGAGCAGCAGATTGCGCGACCGGGCGGAGGTATTCAGCGCGGAGCCATGCAGCGCACGCACATGATGGAAGGACATGCTGCCGGCTTTTCCCATGCAGGGGGTCGCCCGGTCGATCTCCGTGCCGATGATCGCGGGGTCGATCAGCCCGCAGAACCGCCCGTCGTCACCATGATGGCTCCAGACCGGGCCGGTATGGGTGCCGGGTGTCACCAGCATCGGGCCGTTGGACAGGTCGGTGTCGTCGAGCAGCACGCCGATTGCCAGGATATCGTCATTGGTGTGCGGGTAGAATGCCCAGTCCTGGTGCCATTCCACGGGCGAGCCATACTGGGCCGCCTTGATATTCAGTTTTGAGCCGTGCAGTCGCAGCCCTGGCCCGATCAGCCTGGTCAGGATGTCGATCACCGCGCGCCCGCGCACAATCGCATCGAACAGCGGATGCACCTTGTGTGGCGCCTTGATGCGCCGAACACGCGGCATCTCCGGCGCGTGAGTCGGCTCAAGATCGTAGACATCGTTGTGTTCACTGACCTGAGCGGCTCCGGCGACAAGCTCGCCGACAACCCGGCGCAAATCCGCGATCGTCGCTGCATCGAGCACATCCGGCACCACAATCACGCCATCCCGGCGATAGGCGGTGACATCCCGTTCCGACAGCATCCTGGCCCTCGCTTCGGATTGTTCCGATGACTGGCAACGCGGTTATTGATAGCGCTGCCATTTTGCCAAATGCAAGCGCGTGAGGCGAGGACGGCCCGCTCTGTGTTGAAATCGGGGAAGCCGGGGCGGTTCGGATGACGCATGGGATCAGACTCCGCGCAAGCGGCCGAACACGCTCGAGACGCGCAAGGTGGAACCGACCAGGAAGTTGGCGGAGGTGCGGACGCCAACGACGGCGGTATACCGCCAGGACTGCCGGTCTCGAGACGGCGCTCAACGCGCCGGACTGTCGCACCCAGGCGGCTGGCATCCTACGTGGCCCGATCGCCCGCGTGGTGCTGCCCCCGGAGTTCGACGCGCCGATTGGAGGCAACCGGACGGAAACTGCTGGTGCAGCGAAGCGCCCACAGGCTTGAGGGAACCGAACCGGCGTACCTGGATTCTTTCCCCTTGCTACGGCGTCGCGCCGAGCCCAACAGGCTGCTCGCCAAGAACCCGAGCGTCGGTTACGTTGGCGGTCGTGCCGCGCGGCACCGTCGGTGGCAGGTGGCAAAAGCCATCGCCCTGCGGCGATGGTGTCCTGCAAAACAGTAACCAGAGAGTGGCCGCACTACATATTCGTAAGCTGGCTGCCATTGCATCGGCTACTTTTCTCGTCGCGCCCGTATTGGCGCAAACGCCGCCGCCCGCCGCCGCCAGCGCGGCGTCGCGCACCAGCCCGGCCGCGTCGGCCAGTCCGACCGCCGGCGGAATGCCACACCCACCTGCAGCGCCGGCCACCAAGTTGATTGACCGCAACACCGCCTCCGCGGGCGATCTTGATGCCCTGCCAGGGATCGGCGCGGCGCGCGCCGGTGCGATCATCGCGAACCGGCCGTATCGCCGGAAGGACGATCTGGTGTCCCGGCACATCATTTCGCAGAGCGTCTACGACGGAATCAATGACAAGATCATCGCGAAGCAGAACTGACGATCGGGCAAATAGCCCAGGTGGACGGAGGGTGATGGTGAGTTTCCGCATTGCCACGTTGCCCGTCCAGCACGCGTTGGCTCTTCGTGCATGCCGGCAAACAACGCCGGAATGCTGACGGCGCCTCGCTATCCGGTGTCGGCGTGGTGTTGATCGGCGCGACGATCCTGCAATCGGTTGCACTGGGTCACGCGCCAGCCGAAGAGGGTTCAATCCGGTGGCCAGCTTGTATAAGCTCCAGCCCGGCACGCCGGAGGTTCAGCACCATGGTCTGTGCCCCGGGGTAAATGCCCCGGACCAAAATCGAGGCTGACAGGAGTGACGATGTTTCGGCGCCTGCCGTGTTTATTGTTTGCCGTTCTGCTCGCCTGCGCCGGCGGCTCCGAGACCGCGCATGCGCGCGCCGGATCAAGCGGCGGCTATAGCCGTCCGAGCACCTTCACTTCGTCCGGCAGCTACCGCCGCCCGTCGCCCACTCCATCCTATGCGCCGCGTACCTTCGGCGGAGGCTCCGGGGGCTATACCGCTCCGGCGCGGCGGCCCTCGACCGGCTACACTTCGGCACCGACCTCCGGTGGCGACGCCGCCATCTCGCGGCAATCCTCCGCCGGATTCCTGCAAGGCTACCGCGCCAGCCAGGCCTCGCCACCGGCCGCCCTGCCGGCCGGCCCGCCAGCCGCCCCGCCAGCCGGCTACGGCGCCAGCGGCGATCGCCGACCGTCGACCTACGGTAACCCCGGCCTGGCCGCCCGTGGTGGCGGATATAACGGCTATGCCCAGCCGCGGCTTTGGGCCCCGGTCTACGCGCCGCCGGCCTATGGCTGGGCGCAGCAGGGGCGCAGTTTTGGCGCGTGGGACGGTCTCATGCTCTGGAGCCTGCTCAATTCGCTCTCGGCGCCCGGACATGCCGCCTTCTTTCACAACAACCAGGACAGTCCCGGCTACCTGCAATGGCGTGCCGAGGCACAGCGTGCCGCCGACACCGACCCCGCGGTGCAGGCGCGACTCGCCGAGCTTGACCAGCGCCTGGCGCAGTTGCAGAGCCAGCCGCGCCAGCCCGGCGCCGCGGTGCCGGCAGCCGCACGCCCGGGCAGTGGAGGAAACATGACCGTCGTCATTGTATTGTTGCTGGCGGTCGCCGCGTTCGCGGCGCTGTGGTATTGGCGGCGCCAGGCCGGTGCGGCAGCCTCAGCCCCGGCCGTCCTCGCCGCCCTGAAAGGCAGCGCGCGGACACGCTTTCGCGTCGGCATGACCTTTCCCGCCGACCCCGCCCCGTTCGTGCTGGCGGCCGGCGCCACCAAGATCAAACCGCCGGATGGCGGGGCGATGGTCAGCGTGGAGGCGGTCGGCGTGCTGATGGACGGCGCCGTCTCGCTCAGCCGACTGTATCTGCCGGGCCGCGACGCATTTTTCCAGCTTCACCTCGGCGCCGACGGAAAGCCTGACGAGTGCCGCTATTTCTCCCGCATCGACCAGGTGACGCCGGCCAGCCAGCAGGAATGGGGCGCCTGGCTCGACCCCGCACAGGGCATGATCGGCTGGCCGCAATTCCAGACCAAGGACGGCAAGCTCTACGACCGCGCCTGGGCGCCCGGCGCCGCGCGGATCGAGCCGCGTGCCTTGAAGGAGACAATCCAGGACCTCAACGGCTCGTCCAGCCACGACCTGGCGGCAATGCTGTACCTGGGCCCGACCGGGGTCGCGAGCCCGGCCCCCGAGCACGAATACATCCTGGTCACCGCCGTCGACGCCGGTGGCCAGGCCTGGGTCGAGATCCATGCCGGTATCGACATCAATCCAGCCACCCTGACCCTGCCTTCGGTCGCCCTCTCCTGAGCCATGCGGAGCATCCATGACCCCCCCTGACCCGAGCCTGTTCGGCGGCATCATCAGCGCCCTTGGCACCGGCCTGCCGCATCTGCTGGTGCAGTTCGTCGTGGCCGTCGTGCTGCTGACCGTCGGAGTCGCGGTCTATATGGCCGTGACACCGTTCCGCGAGCGCGAACTGATCGAGGAAGGCAACACTGCGGCCGGCGTGATGCTGTGCGGCGGCATCGTGGCCATGGCCATCCCGATCGCAGCGACGCTGGCCACCAGCTGGCTGGTGCTCGATATCGTCGTTTGGGGCGCGGTGGCGGTGTTGCTGCAACTGCTCACGATCGTCGCGGTGTCATTGTTGTTTCATCGCTTTCGTGTCATGATCCAACAAGGAAATGTGGCGGCCGCGTTGGCGGTGGTGGGTACGCAACTGGCGATTTCGCTGCTCAACGCCGCCGTCATGATCCCCAATTGACAACACATAAGTTACGGAGACGCGACAGAATGGTCCTGCAATTCATCGGCAATCTGCTGGGCGTGAAGGCCAACCAGGCGGTCAACGCCGGAGTCGAGGCGTTGGTCCGCTGGGACCCACAAGGCGCCACCGAGGCCGAACTGCGCACCATGGAGCAGCATCTCGACGCGCTCGGCATGCAGGTTGCCGAGGCGCGCCAGAACTATGACCGCGAGCAGAAGGAAGCCGATGCCATCCAGGCACTGTCGCACCAAAGAATGGCCGCGGCCGAGGCGCTGCAGAACCAGATGAATGGGGAAACCGACGCGACGCGCAAGGCCGCGCTCGAAAAAAGCCTCACCACGCTCCTCGACATGATGGAGAAGATGGCGCCGGACATGGATCGCGAGGTCCGTGATTCGACTGACGCCAAACAGTTCCTCGAACAGATCGAGGCCGCCTACGCCGAGGCCGGCGGCAAACTGAAGACCGCACGCAGCGAACTCGACAGCGCCCAGCGCAGCATGGCCCGCGCCGCGCAGCAGCGCGAAATGGCGCAGCAGCAGGCGCAGGCGGCGCGCCAGGCAGCGGGCTTGTCCCAGACCACCAGCAGCCTCAATGTCGCGCTCAAGGCGATGAACGAGGCCGCCGCGAAGGATATGGCATCGGCCGATGCCGCATCGGCAAAGGCAAAGCTGCTGACGCCGACGCGCCCGGAGCAGGACGACCCCAACATCGCTGCCGCGATGGCCGCTGCTTCGGGCCAGGGACCGGCGCCGGTCGGCGTCGCCAATCGGTTGGCGGCCCTGAAAGCAAAAATGAGCTAGGGTCTGTTGGGATCTCGGATTCCCATAGCGGCTTGGTTGTGATTGAAGCTCGGGATGGATCGGTTGGTATTGGCTGACAGCCAATGGGCCAAGATGGAACCGTACTGCCTGGGGAAACCGAGCGACCCAGGGCGTAGTGGTTCGAACAATCGTCGATTTATCGAGAGCGTGCTTTGGATTGCCCGGACCGGCAGCCAGTAGCGAGGCCTTCCGTCGATGTTCGGCAACTGGAACTCGGTCTTCAAGCGATACCGTGACTGGGTAAAAGCCGATGTATTCGAACGGTTTTTCGCTGCCGTGTCGGAGGAGCCCGACATGGAATACGCGATGGTCGACGCCGCAATCGTCAAGGTTCATCGGCATGGCCAAGGCGCGAAAGGGGGACTTCCAGCCAGGGCATAAGTCGCTCGACAGGCGGCATGACGACCAAGATCCTGGCGCCGACAGATGCCCTGGGTTGCCTGGTGCGCTTCGAACCGCTGCCCGGCCATCGGTTCGATACGGTCTGCGTCCCGCCGCTGATCGAGGGTGTCGAATTCGGCGGACTAATCGCCGACAAGGCTTTCGACAGCACCACGATCATCGCCGCATTGAACGAGCACGGTGCGAAAATCCTCCCCTCCCGCCGCCGGCGAGTGGCAACTCGTCGACGGCACCCGATCATCGCTCAACCGGGTGGCGATGTCATAAGAGTTTGTCCGGAAACATTATACGGGATTGCAGAGTTTTCGGAGCATGAGGC
>JBEPTZ010000076.1:0-20994 GCA_041691815.1 Rhodospirillales bacterium
GTTCTTGTTTCGTACAACTTTCCAAACGGCTGAGCAAGGTGGGTAAGCAGGAAAATTTTTTGGTTCTTTTTTCCAAAAAAGAACGTGCTTTTCCTTCCCCTGGCTTCAACTGAGAAACTGACAGCCGTCGATCACGAAATCCTGGCCGGTGATGAAATTCGGCTCCACCGTCGCCAGGAAGGCGACCAGTTGGCCGACATCGGTGGGCGTGCCCAGCCGGCCGAGTGCGATGCCCTGCATCAGCGCCGGGCCGCGACTTTTGGTCAGCGAATTGCCGAGTTCGGTCTCGATCACCCCCGGGCAGATCGCATTGACGGCGATGGTGGGGCCGAGTTCCTTGGCCAGCGCCCGGGTCATGCCGAGGATGCCGGCCTTGGCGGCGGCGTAGGAGAATTTCGAGACTGCCGCGGTCACACCGCCGGTATAGGCGTTCAGCGACGACATCGAGACGATGCGGCCGCCGCCGGCCGCCAGCATCAAGGGCGCGGTGGCGTGGATGTAGTTGAAGCAGCTTTTCAGGTTGATCGCGATGGTGCGGTCGAACTCATCCTCGGTGATCTCGGTGATGCCTTTCGGGTTGCCGGCCCCGGCATTGTTCACCAGCACGTCGATCCGGCGGAAATCGCTGTGGATTGCCGCCACCACCGCGGCGGCGCGGCGGAAATCGGCGACATCGGCGGTGTAGCAGCGCGCGGTGCGGCCGAGGGCTGCGATCTCGGCCGCGGTGCGGGCCATCTCCGGCTCCAGCAGGTCGACCAGCGCGATATCCAGCCCCTTCTCGGCCAGCGCCAGCGCGCAGCCACGGCCGATGCCGCGGGCGCCGCCGGTGACGATGGCGACCTTGTCGCGGAGGAGGATGTCGGGCATGGCGGGGCTCCCTGATTGCGCTGTGGATCATCCAGCACGCCGGATGCGCGATGGGCAAGGCGGGGGGACAAGGCCGGGCGGTCGAGGACAAGCCAAGGGCGGCACCCGTTCCCGAAAGCCGCCCCATTTCAACGTCCTGGATCACCCGAAGCGGTTATTTGGCGGTCAGCACCATCACCATCTGGCGGTTTTCCATGCGCGGCATCTGCTCCACCTTGGTGGCGAAATCCATGTCGCCACGGATCCGCTCCAGCACCTTGATGCCGATATCCTGGTGGGCCATTTCGCGGCCACGGAAGCGCAGGGTGACCTTGACCTTGTCGCCCTCTTCGATGAACGACTTCATGGCGCGCAATTTCACCTGGTAGTCGTTCTCGTCGATGTTCGGGCGCACCTTGATCTCTTTGATCTCGATGACCTTCTGCTTCTTCTTGGCCTCGTTCTTCTTCTTCTGCTGTTCGTATTTGAACTTGCCGAAGTCGAGAATCTTGCAGACCGGCGGTTCAGCGTTCGGGCTGATCTCCAGCAGGTCGAGGCCGACAGCATAAGCGCGCGAAATCGCTTCACGCGCCGTCATCACGCCCTGCATTTCGCCGTCCTGGTCGATCAACCGGACGGTGGCGGAGCGGATGTCCTCGTTCACGCGCGGGCCGTCGCGGCTCGGCGTGGCAGGCATGGGTCCTCGGGCTATGTTCGTCTCCTGTAGTTGTTACAAAGCGGCACGCAATGGCAATCAGGGACAATATTGCGCGCCGGGTGCCATATTTTCAAGGGATACGGTTTCAGATGGTCGCCGTTTTCCTCGCGAGATCGGGCGGCGTCGCCTCGGCGGCCAGCCGGCGGATCGCCTCGTCGAGCGACACCACCTCCTGCGCCTCGCCACCCAGCCGGCGCAGCGCCACGGTGCCCTGCTCGGCCTCCTTGCGACCGACCACGGCGATCACCGGCACGAATTGCAGGCTGTGCTCGCGCACCTTGGCGTTGATCTTCTGGTTGGACAGATCGAGCTTCACCGCCAGCCCGGCCTGCCGCAGCCTGGCGGCGACGGTCTGCGCATAGCCGTCGGCGTCCGAGACGATGGTCGCCACCGCCACCTGGACCGGCGCCAGCCAGAGCGGGAAGCGGCCGGCATATTGCTCGATCAGGATGCCGAGGAAGCGCTCGAAGCTGCCGAGGATCGCCCGATGCAGCATCACCGGGCGGTGGCGGGCGCCGTCCTCGCCGACATATTCGGCGTCCAGCCGCTCAGGCAGCACGAAATCCACCTGCAAGGTGCCGCATTGCCAGTCGCGGCCGATCGCATCGCGCAGCACGAATTCCAGCTTCGGGCCGTAGAACGCGCCCTCACCGGGGTTCAGCTCGTATTCCACCCCGGCGGTGGCGCAGGCATCCTTCAGCGCCGCCTCGGCACGGTCCCAGGTCTCGTCGCTGCCGGCGCGCACCGGCGGCCGGTCGGAGAATTTCACCCGGAAGCTCTCGAAGCCCAGATCGGCGTAGATCGACGACAGCAGCGCCGAGAACGCCACGGTTTCGGCGCCGATCTGCTGCTCGGTGCAGAAGATATGCCCGTCATCCTGCTGGAAGGCGCGCACCCGCATGATGCCGTGCAGCGCGCCGGATGGCTCGTAGCGGTGGTCCTGGCCGAACTCGGCCAGCCGCAGCGGCAACTCGCGGTAGCTGCGCATGCCCTGGTTGAAGATCATCACCGCACCGGGGCAGTTCATCGGCTTCAGCGCCAGCGTGCGCTGTTCGTCCTCAACCGAGACGATGAACATATGCTCGCGGAACTTCTCCCAGTGGCCGGAGGCCTCCCACAGCTTGCGGTCGACCAGTTGCGGCGTCTTCACCTCCAGATAGCCGGCTTCATCCAGCCGGCGGCGCATATAGGCCTCGGCGGTGAGGTAGAGTTTCCAGCCCTTGGGGTGCCAGAACACGCTGCCGGCGGCCTCTTCCTGCATATGGAACAGGCCCATATCCTTGCCGATGCGGCGGTGGTCGCGCTTCTCCGCCTCCTCCAGCATGGTCAGGTAGCCATCCAGCTCCTTCTGGTCGCGCCAGGCTGTGCCGTAGATGCGGCTGAGCATGGCGTTGCGGTGGTCGCCCCGCCAATAGGCGCCGGCCACCTTCATCAGCTTGAACGCGCCGCCGATATCGCCGGTGCCGCGCATATGCGGGCCACGGCACAGGTCGATCCAGTCGCCCTGGCGGTACAGCGTGATGGTCTCGGTGTTCGGCAGGTCGCGGATCAATTCGGCCTTGTATTTCTCGCCCTTGGCCAGGAAGAAGGCGATCCCCTCGTCGCGGTCGATGACGCTGCGCTCAAACGCCGCATTGCGCGCGATGATCTCGCGCATCTTGGCCTCGATGGCCGGGAAATCGGCGGTGGTGAACGGCTCGTTGCGGGCGAAATCGTAA
Organism: Rhodospirillales bacterium; assembly: GCA_041691815.1. GTDB lineage: Bacteria > Pseudomonadota > Alphaproteobacteria > Acetobacterales > Acetobacteraceae > 70-18. Next base: position 3,283 of record JBEPTZ010000076.1, read on the forward strand.
TAGAAGCCGTTCTCGATCGACGGGCCGATGGTCACCTGGGTGCCGGGATACAGCGCCTGCACCGCCTCGGCCAGCACGTGAGCGGCATCGTGGCGGATCATCTCCAGCGCGTCGGCGTCCTTGCGGGTGACGAATACTACGTTGGCGTCCTGCGCGATCTCGGTGCTGAGGTCGACCAGCTTGCCGTCCAGCTTCATCGCCAGCGCGGCGCGGGCCAGGCCAGGGCCGATCGCCGCCGCCACGGTAGTGCCCGCGACCGGCCCGTCGAAGCGGCGCACGGAACCGTCGGGCAGCGTGATGGCGGGCATGGCGAAGCACTCCTGGTTGAAGCGGCCGATCTCTATGGCCTTACGGCAGCGCCGCGACAACCCTTGGCGTCGGCAGATCGGCCAGGACCGGCGCGCGCAGCACCGAAGCCCAGCCGCCATCCGGGGTGCGCGGGGCGGTGAGCGAGGGGTCGCTGTCGCCGCCGAACAGCACCAGCGAGCGGCAGCCGGTGGTGGCGGCGATATGCATCGGGCCGGTGTCGTTGCCGACTGCCAGGCTCGCGCCGGCGGCAAGCGCGAACAGGTCGGCGAGTGCGGTCTGGCCGGTGAGGTCGATGGCCGCTGGGCAGGCGGCGCGGATGGTCGTCGCCAGCCCGGCATCGGCGGCCGCCCCCACCACCACCGGCGTCTGCCCGCGCTCGGCCAGCACCGCCGCCAGATCGCCGAACCGCGCCGCCGGCCAGCGCTTGGCCGGGCGGTGCGGCGCCGCACCCGGCACCAGCAACGCGTAGGGGTGCGGCAGGTCCGGGATCGGCCGGGCGGTCAGGAACGACAGGTCGGGGGATGGCACATGCTCGATACCGGCCAGCCGCAACTGGTCGGCCTGCCGCTCGCGGGTATGCATCACCTCCCGCCCCCGGTCGCGTTGCGGATGCGAGCAGAAGCGGGCGATGCCGGACCATTGCGGGCGGCCGGCGAGGCGGAAATAGCGGCTGGAGCGGCCGGAGGTCTGCAGATCATAGACGAAGCTGAACCCGACCAGTTGCCGGCGCAGCCGCAACAGCCCGGCCACATCCCACCACGCCGGCCGGACATCCACCTCCACCCGGTCGAACCACGGGCACAGCCTGGCCAGGCCGGCGAACGGCGGCGTGGTCAGCAGCGTTATCTCGTCGGTGGCGTGCCGCGCCCGGATCGCCGCGAACGGCCCGAAAGACTGCACGAAATCGCCGAGCGCGCCGAGCCGGATGACGAGAATGCGGCTCATCGCGCGGCTGGGGAGCGCAAGAAAGACAGGTCACAAAGAGACGGAGAGGCGAAGAGAAGGGCAGTCATCCTCGTCGCCTCTCCGCCTCTTCGTGAATCCTTCCCTGTCACCCCAGCACCTCGCGGTACACCTCGATCGTCTTCATCTGCATCGCCTCGACGGTGTAGCTCGCCAGCACCGAGGCCCGCGCCCGCGCGCCCAGTGCGACGCGCTCCTGCTGCGACAGCTCCAGCGCGTGGTCCAGTGCGGCGGCCAGCGCATCCGCATCACCCGGAGGCACCCGCCAGCCGGTCTCGCCATGCACGATGGTCTCCACCGCGCCGCCATGATCGGTCGCCACCACCGGGCGGGCCATCGCCTGCGCCTCGATCACCACCCGGCCGAACGCCTCGGGGTCGGTGGAAGCGTTCACCACCACGTCCGACAGGCTGAGCGCCGCCGGCATGTCCTCGCAGTGCCCGACGATGCGCAGCCGCTCGCTCACCCCCAGCCGCTCGGCGAGTGCTGCCAGTTCGGCGGCATAACGGGTGCGGCCCTGGTCGGCGCCGACCAGCACCGCCACCGCGTCCCGATGCCGCATCCGCGCCAGCGCCTCGATCAGCACCGCCTGACCCTTCCACCGCGTCAGCCGCCCCGGCAGCATCAGTGTGGTCTGGCCGTCCTGCACCCGCCAGGCCCGCAGCAGCCGCACCTGCCGGTCGGTCGCCATCCGCTCCGGGTCGAACACTGCCGGATCGACGCCGCGATGGATCACCCGGATGCGTGCCGGATCGGTGCCATGGCGGGCGGCGATCAGCCCGGCGATGAACTGGCTGACCGCGATCACCCGCTCGCCCATCGCCATCACCGCGTTGTAGCGGCGCTTGCCCGGCAGTTGCTCGTTGTAGCTGCCGTGGTAGGTGGTGACGAAATGCGCGCCGGTCCGCCGCGCCGCCAGCAGCGCCGACCACGCCGGCGCGCGCGAGCGGGCATGCACGATATCGACGTGATAGGCCCGGATCAGCCGCTCCAGCGCCGCCGCGTTGCGCCAGATCCGCCACGGATTCTTGCTGTCCAGCGCCAGCAGCAGGTTGCGCCCGCCGGCCCGCTCCACCGCCGGCGCCAACCGCCCACCGGCGCTGGCCACCAGCGGCATGCCGCCCAGCCGGGCGATGATCGAGGTGATCTCCACCGTGCCCCGCTCCACCCCGCCGCCGCCCAACGCCGGCAGCACCTGGAGCACGACGGGATAGGGCGAATCCGGGGTTGCGTTCATTGCCCGCGCTATATCATGCAGGCGATCGAATGGAAGGACAGGGCATGCAGCACGAACGGACCGGCCGGCTGGACCGCGGCGACGGGATCGAATTGGCCTGGGCGCAGCTGCCCGGCCACACCCCCACCGTCGTCTTCCTGCCTGGCTTCAACAGCGACATGGCCGGCACCAAAGCCACCGCGCTCCGCGACTTCTGCGCCGCACGCGGCCAGGCGATGCTGCGGCTCGACTATTCCGGCCACGGCGAAAGCGGCGGCGCCTTCACCGACGGCACCATCGGAACCTGGGCCGCCGACGCCCGCGCGATCATCGAGCACGCCACCGCCGGCCCCCTGCTGCTGGTCGGCTCCTCGATGGGCGGCTGGATCGCCCTGCTGCTGGCCCGCGCCATGCCCGACCGCGTCACCGCCCTGGTCGGCATCGCCGCCGCCCCCGATTTCACCGAGCAGCTGATGTGGGCCGCGATGGCCCCCGCCGAGCGCGCCCGCCTGCAGCAGCACGGCTTCCTCGACATCCCCAGCGACTACGGCGCCCCCACCCGCATCACCCGCGCCCTGATCGAGGACGGCCGCCACCACCTGCTGCTCGGCGCCGCAATCCCGATCCCCTGCCCGGTCCGCCTGCTGCAAGGCCAGCGCGACCCCGACGTGCCGTGGGAGACCGCGCTGAAACTGGCCGACCGCCTGGCCAGCCACGACATCCAGGTGACGCTGATCAAGGACGGCGACCACCGCCTGTCACGCCCCGCCGACCTCGCTTTGCTCACCCGCACCGTCGCCGCCCTGCTCAGCGAGAATGGCGCGTAGCCCGGCCCGATAATCGGCAAACCGCCAGCGATAGCCCAGCGCAAGCTGGGTGCCCGCCGACGCCACCCGCCGGTTCTCCGCCCAGAAACTCGCCGCCACCGGGCTCAACGCCGCCTCGCCAAACAGCACCGCCGGCGGCAGCGGCGCGCCCAGCAGCCAGGCCGCCTCGGCCACCACCTCGGCATTCTCGGCCGGCAGATCGTCGGCCAGGTGCAGCACCCGCAAGCCAGCCGCCGGCGCCCGCATCGCCGCCAGCACCGCACCCGCGATATCGTCGCGATGGATGCGCGAGAACACATGCCCCGGCCGGATGATCCGCCGCGCCCGCCCGGCCCGCACTTCGTCGAGCGCCGAACGCCCCGGCCCGTAGATCCCGGCCACCCGGAACAGATCGACCGCCACCCGCCCGGCCAGCGCCGCCCAGCCCTGCTCCGCCGCCACCCGCCGCCGGCTGCGCTCCGAACCGGGCGCCACCATGCTGCCCTCATCCACCCAGCCGCCGCGCCGGTCGCCATACACCCCGGTGGTCGACAGATACCCCACCCAGCGCAGGCTGGCGCACCCGGCCAGCGCCGCGCCATGCGCCGCCAGCACCGGATCACCGTCCCCCGGCGGCACAGTTGCCAGCACATGCGTCACCCCCTCCAGCGACGCCTCGGCGAACGCCACCACCTCCACCCCCGCCGGCGCCGCCACCGCCCCCGGCGTGCGGCTGGTCGCCCGCACCACCATGCCGGCCGCCACCGCCGCCCGCGCCACCGCCGCCCCGCTATAGCCAAGCCCGAACACCAGAAGATGCCCCGTCATCCGCCCCTCGCGATTGGTTTGCCGCCGCCCCGCAAGCCAGACTACACTTGTCGGGTGATAAACACGCGCTCCGCGCTGGCCCGGTGATGAACACGCGCTCCGCGATGCTGGGCGGGGTGGCGCTGCTGCTGGTCGCCACCGGCGCCGCCACCTGGGGCTCGCTCAACCATGTCCGGCCGCCGCCGGTGGTGCCGGAGGTCGATGTCTCGCAACTGCCGGTGCCGCCGCTGCCGCCGCGCATCAGCGAGGGCGCCGACTACGACCAATGCCTCGCCCTGCTCTCCGGCGACCCCGACGGCGCCCGCGCGCTGGCCGAGGCCTGGCAGGCGCGCGGCGGCGGCGACGGCGCCACCCATTGCCTCGGCCTGTCGCGCATCGCCCTGGGCGAGCCCGAGGCCGGCGCCGAAATTCTCGAATCGCTGGCCACCGCCAGCCAGGCCACCGCCGCCATCCGCGCCACCCTGTTCAGCCAGGCCGCCCAGGCCTGGATGATGGCCGGCCAGCCCCGCCGCGCCGAACAGGGCCTCACCCAGGCGCTGGCGCTGTCGCCCGACAACCCCGACCTGCTGGTCGACCGTGCCGCCGCCGCCATCGCGCTGAAATCCTACGCCGAAGCCGCCACCGACCTCACCGCGGCGCTGAGCAACGACCCCCGCCGGGTCGACGCGCTGGTGATGCGCGCCACCGCGCTGCGCCAGCTCAACCGGCTGGACGCCGCCCGCGACGATATCGCCCGCGCGCTGCACGAGGCCCCCGACAACCCCGAAGCCCTGCTGGAACGCGGCATCCTGCGCCAGCGCGGCCGCGACCCGGCCGGCGCCCGCGCCGACTGGGACCGCGTGCTGACCCTCGCCCCGGACAGCCCGACCGCCGATCTGGCCGAGCAGAACCTGGCGCTGCTGGATGCCGGCCCGCCCCGCTAGAGCGTGTCCGGTGATTCTATCATCACCGGACACGCTCTAGCTCCTTGTTTGATCGCGTGATTCACGTTTCCGGCGGTTCCGCCTGCAACGATCACGCTCTAGCCCCGCCCACCCCGCCTCTAGCCCCGCCCACCCCGCCTCACCCCGCGACACAGAAGGAGGTTGCGATGCCCTATTCCGGAAGCTGCCATTGCGGCGCGGTCGCCTTCACCGTCGCCGCCGAGCCGCCGGCCGAGGCGATCAGCTGCAACTGCTCGCATTGCCGCCGCAAAGGCCTGCTGCTCAGCTTCGTCGCCGAAGCCGCCTTCACCCTCGAACGCGGCAAGGATGCGCTGCGCTCCTATTGGTTCAACAAGCACGAGATCGAGCACCTGTTCTGCAACACCTGCGGCACCCAGGCGTTCGCCCGCGGCCAGATGCCCGATGGCTCCGCCGTGCGCGCGATCAATCTGCGCTGTGTCCCGGCGATCGACCTCGAGACGCTTTCGATCAAACAGGTCGACGGCGCGGCCAGCTGACCGGCGCGCCGGCCGGTCACCGCGCCGCCCCGCTAGCGCCGCCCGCTCACCCCGCCGCGCCGGCCGGATAGACCACCCTGCCCTGCCGGTCACGCTGTGCGCCCGGCGTCAGACTGGCCGCCTCGCTGCGGCCCGGCGCCATCAGATGCTCCACTGGATGCCCGCTCAGCAGCAGGTGATCGGTGATGATCCGCCGATGGCACCGCCACCACACCGCCTCGGCGCACATCAGCGCCAGCCGCTGCTCACCGCCCAGCCGCCGCAGTTCCACGAACGCAGACGCGAACGCATCGCCCAACGCATAATCCGCGTAATTGTGAAAACTGCGCACCCGCCACAGCGCGTTGAGCCGCGCATCCACGCCCACCTGCACCCCACGCCTGCCGCCCAGCGCCCGGCAATGCCGGTAGCCGATCTGCACCTGCGCCAGCGCCTCCGGCAGCCGGTCGGCATTGAAGGCGGGGTTGCGGCGCGAGGCCGGATAAGAGCGCACATCGACCAGCAACCCCACCTCGGCCTGCCGCAACATGCCGATGAATTCCTCAAGGCTGCGCGTCGAATGCCCGATCGTGGTGAACCCCGTCGCCATCACCCGATCCGGGTCAGCGCCTCCTCCCGGTGCGCGGCGATGTGATCGGTCTTGTCGCTGGCGATCTCATATTGCGGCGCCTCCGGCGAGGCGTGCCGGGGATGCCCTTTGTAGTCGAAATCCCGCTCATGAATCCGGATGATCCGGCCACTGACCCGCCCGGCCTCGGAATTCCAGCTGACGTGGTCGCCCTTGGAATATTTCGCCATGTTCGCCTCGTACGCCGTCGCTGATCGGAACGCCTCCGAGTACAGATTGCCCCTCCCGCCGGCGATGCAATGCCCGCCGCCCGCACCCTCGCTTGACCCGCAGCCGCCCGCCGCCCGATCCTGCCCGCTTCCGCCAGCAACAGGACCGCGCCATGCTCTTCCCCCCCTTCGCCACCGCGCCGCTCGACCCCGGGGCACAGCGCGTGCTGGACCTGATGCGCGCCGCCGCCCGTCCGCCATTCGAAACCCTGACCCCCGAGGAAGCGCGCGGCTTCTACAACGCCGGCCGCACCCTGCTGCAACCCGACCCAGAGCCGGTCGCCGAAACCCGCGCCCTCACCGCCCCCGGCCCCAACGGCCCGGTGCCCTTGCGCCTCTATCGCGGTATCGGCAGCCCGGCCGAGAAATCCCCCGCACTGGTCTTTTTCCACGGCGGCGGCTGGGTGATCGGCGACCTGGAAAGCCACGACCAGGCCTGCCGCCGGCTGGCCAACGAAGCCCGCGCCTGCGTCATCGCCGTCGACTACCGCCTCGCCCCCGAGCACCGCTTCCCCGCCGCCATCTCCGACTCGGCCGCCGCCACACGCTGGATCGCCGCCCAGGCCACCGCAATCGGCCTCGATGCCACCCGCCTCGCGGTCGGCGGCGACAGCGCCGGCGGCAACATCGCCGCCGTCATGGCAATCATGGCCCGCGACGGCTATCTGCCGCCACTCTGCTTCCAGGTGCTGCTCTACCCGGCCACCGACATGGCGATGACCTCCCGCTCAGTGCAACGCGTCACCGACGGCTACCCGCTCACCGCCGTCACCATGCAATGGTTCATCGGCCACTACCTCAACGGCCGCCACGACGTCACCGACTGGCGCGCCTCGCCACTGCGCGCCGCCGATCTCTCCGGCGTCGCCCCGGCCTGGCTGCTCACCTGCTCGCACGACCCGCTGGCCGACGAAGGCGCCGCCTACGCAAGCCGCCTGGAAGCCGAAGGCGTGCGCGTGACCCACATCCACATGGCCGACCAGATGCACGGCTTCCTGACCATGGGCAGGTTCTGCCGCGCGGCGGACACAGTCTGCCGCATCATTGGCGCCACGCTCAAGGCCGCGTGGGAAGAATAAGGCCTTCTTTTTGTGAACAAAAAGAAGCAAAAAAACTTTTCATCCCTTGAAGTGTACGGAGTCTCCGCACACTCCAAGGGATGAAGTTTTTTGCGCGCTTTTTTTCAAAAAAGCGCTGCTTGCTTAATACCCCTCCCCCAGCCGCAAATGCGGAAACGCGCTATGCACATGCGGCTCCACCACCGAGGGTGCGGCATGCAGGTAGCTGCGGTCGAGATCGGCGAGTTTGGTGATCCCCATCAGCCCCAGCACGTCGCACATCTCGTCCTCGAGGATTTCCAGCATCCGCACGATGCCGTTCGCCCCATCGGCGGCCAGCGCGTAGACGTAGAGCCGCCCCAGCACCACTAGGTCGGCGCCCATCGCGATGCCCTTCACCACGTCGCTGCCGCGGCTGAAGCCGCCGTCCACGTACACCTTGGCCCGCCCGGCGACCGCCTCCACCACCTCCGGCAGCACCTCCATCGAGCCGCGGCCGTGATCGAGCTGGCGGCCGCCGTGGTTGGACACATACACCACCTCCACCCCGGTCTCGACCGCCCGCTTGGCGTCCTCGCCGGTGGCGATGCCCTTGATGATCAACGGAATTTTGTGCTTGGCCTTGAACCGCTCGATATGCCCCCAGTTCAACCCGGCCTGATAGTCCATGCCGGTGTTGCCGCGCTGCCACGGCTTGCGCCAGCGCTTGGCGATATCACGCTCGCGCCGGCTCAGCAGCGCGGTATCGACGGTGATGCAGAACGCGTCATAGCCGGCAGCGATCGCCCGGCTGGCATGGTCGTCGATCACCGACTCGTCGCCGCGCACGTAAAGCTGGAAGATTTTCGGCCCCACCCCGGCCTTGGCGGTCTCCTCCAGACCCGGCTCGCTGACCGAGGACAGGATCATCGGCACGCCGAATTCGCCGGCCCCCTTGGCCACCGTGGCGCCGGCGCCGGCCTCGAAGGATTGCAGCGAGCCGACCGGCGCCAGCGCCACCGGCAGGCGGATCTTCCTGCCCATGAACGAGTGGCCGGGCTGCACATCGGCCACATCCACCAGCACCCGCGGGCGGAACGCCAGGCTGTCCAGCGCCAGCCGGTTACGCCTGAGCGTGGTCTCGGTCTCCACCCCGCCGATCAGGTAATCCCAGTTATAGGCGTTCAGCTTCAGCCGCGCCTCCTTGATGAACTCGTGCAGGTTCAGGAAGCGTTCGTCGGCTTCGTTGCTGATGGTCATGGCATTCCCCTTCGGCTTCGGCCGATCTTGTGACAGGCTGCCGGGCACGACAAGGCAGGGGTATGGCATGACAGAAATCCGCCGCATCGGCGCCACCATCAACATGCTCGGCGAAGGCCCCGCCTGGTGCCCACAAACCCAGGCGCTGTACTGGGTGGACATCAAGGCGCCCTGCATCCACCGCTGGGAGCAGGCCACCGACACCACCACCAGCTGGGCCATGCCGTCCGCCATCGGCTCGCTGGCGCTGGCCACCGACGGCCGCATCCTGGCCGCCCTCAGCGACCGCATCAGCCTGTTCAACCCGACCACCGGCAGTTTCGAACTGGTGGCGATGCTCCGCCAGGACGGCGCCGGCATCCGCAGCAACGACGGCAAATGCGACCGCCAGGGCCGCTTCTGGATGGGCAGCATGGACGAGGGCCAGCGGGCCAAACGCGGCAGCCTCTACCGCCTGGCCGGCCGCGGCCTGACCGCCGTGCTGGGCGGGCTCGACGTGCCGAACTCGCTGTGCTTCGCGCCGGATGGCCGCACGATGTATTTCACCGACACGCCGACCAAGACCATCTGGGCGTTCCCCTACGACCCCGCCAGCGGCGAGATCGGCGAACGCCGGGTGTTCGTGCAGACCGATGCCAGCGAAAGCCCGGACGGCGCCACGGTGGACGCCGAGGGCTACGTGTGGAGCGCCCGCTATAATGGCGGCCGGGTGGTGCGCCACGCGCCGGATGGCAGCATCGACCGGGTGATCGAGGTCGCCGCCCGCCAGGTGACCTGCTGTGCCTTCGGCGGCCCCGACCTCACCACCCTGTTCATCACCACCGCCACCCAGACCCTGTCCCCCGAGCAACTGGCCGAGCAACCGGCAGCAGGCCACCTGCTGGCCGTCGAGGTGGGGGTGAAAGGGCTGGCCGAACACCGCTTCGTGGTGTGACCATTGCCGCGGCACCGCCCAGCCTGTTGAATACCGCGATGGACCTGCCGCTCCCCGCCGACAGCCTCGCGCCCGCACCGGTACACGTGCTGCGCCCGGCGCTGCAGACGGCGCCGATCGTGTTCGCCTCCGCCCATTCCGGCCGGCTGTATCCGCCCGGTTTCGTGGCGGCGGCGCGGCTGGACCCGCTGCGGCTGCGGCGCAGCGAGGACTGCTTCGTCGACGAATTGTTTGCCGCAGCCCCGGACTCCGGCATGCCGCTGGCCTGCGCCACCTTCCCGCGCGCCTATTGCGACGCCAACCGCGAGGCGTGGGAACTGGACCCGGCGATGTTCGACGACAAGCTGCCGGCCTGGGTCAACACCGCCAGCCCGCGGGTCGGCGCCGGCCTCGGCACCATCGCTCGCGTGGTGGCCTCGGGCGAGCCGATCTATCGCGACAAACTGCGCTTCGCCGAGGCCGAGTCGCGGGTCGGCGCCTGCTGGCAGCCGTTTCACGCGGCGCTGCGTGGCCTGGTGGAGGAGACGGCGGAAAAATTCGGCGGCTGCCTGCTGATCGACTGTCACTCGATGCCGGCGAGCGCGCTGCCGGCGCGCGGCGCGGTGGATATCGTGCTCGGTGACGCCCACGGCACCGCCTGCGCGCCGGGGTTGGTGCGGCTGGTGGAACAGGCGCTGCTGGGGCTGGGGCTGTCGGTGCGGCGGAACGATCCGTACTCGGGCGGCTACATCACCCGGCATTACGGGCGTCCGTGCATTCGAATGCACGCGCTGCAGATCGAGATCAATCGCGGGCTGTATATGGACGAGGCGCGGATCGATTATGCACCGCAATTCGACGCTTTTCGCCGGCTGGTGACCCGGTTTATCGGCGTTCTGGCCGGGATTTCGCTGGCTATCTGAGCGGTTTTGCGCAAAAAAAGTGGCGGCGCATTGCTGCGCCGCCAAGTTTAGGGAGGAAACGTCCAAGAAGCAGAAAGCGACCGGAGCCGCCTTGCTGCGCTGCACAATGTATGGGCTTCGGCGCCGGTGTGCAAGCATTTTTTTGCAATGCAGCATCGCATCGATCGAGATTCCACCGACCCGTGACTCACACCTGGTTAACGGGATCGGGTATAGAGACGGAACCATGCGTATTTTGAGCGTCATTTTCATCGCCCTGCCGTTCCTGGCAGCATTTTCAGCCCATGCCGAACTGCCCGCCGCGGGTATCAGGTGGCATGGCGGCCTGCTGGTGCCGATGCGGCCGCCGGCGCCCGCACCGCTGGCGCTGAATGCGAAAAGCGGCCTGCCACGGGTGATTGGCCCGTCCCACGCCGCCGCCGGCCTCGCCGCCACGCCGTTCGGCGCCCCCGGCCAGCAATGCCGCAGCGCGATCATGACTGCCGAGCGCGCCGCCGGGATTCCCACCCAGCTTATGGCGGCGATCGCGCGGGTGGAAAGCGGGCGGCGGGATGCCCAGGGGGTGATGCAGCCCTGGCCGTGGACGATCAATGCCGAGGGCGTCGGCAGCACCTATAATTCCAAGGCCGAGGCGATCGCCGCGGTGCAGGCGTTGCAGGCCAGCGGCGTGCGGTCGATCGATGTCGGCTGCATGCAGGTCAACCTGATGTTCCATCCGGACGCCTTCGCGTCGCTGGACCAGGCGTTCGATCCGGCGGCCAATGCCCGCTATGCCGCCGGTTTCCTCGGCCGGCTGTATGGCCAGACCGGCGACTGGACCAAGGCCACCGCCGCGTATCACTCGGCCACGCCGGAATTGGGCGAGCCGTATCAGCGCAAGGTGGCGGCGGTGCTGCCGGACGAGATGAAGCATCTGCACGACGTGCCGTTTGGCCAGCAGAATGTCTGGAGCGTGAACGCCTGGACCGCCAATGCCTGGAACACCGGTGGGCGAGGTGGCGGCTTCATGCTGAACAACGGCGCCAAGGCGGCCAGGATCATCCCGATGGCGCAGGGCACGGCGGGGCGTGGCCTCGATGCCTATCGCCGCAATCCGGTGCCGATGATCGCGTCGCGTTAACCGCTTTTTTACCGGATTGCCGGAATCTGAGACGGATCGCGCGGCTTGCGACAGCGCGTTCCGTAACAGGACCGGCAGCATGCAGGATGATCTCACCGTTCGCCGCGCGGGCGGCCCCTCCCCGCGCCCGGAGGCGATCCCGCCGCCGCGCCCGGCCGAGGCGGCGGCCGGCGCGCGCAATGCCCCCGGGCACCCGAACCCGCCCATGCGGCTCGACCCGGCGCTCGGTGTGGTGGTGGTGGCGTTTCATGACGAGCACGGCGCGGTGACCACCTCGATCCCGACCCAGCAGCAATTGGATGCCTACCGAACCTGGGAGCGCACCCGCAGCGGCCCGCCTCCAACGAATGGAAGTGAAGTATAAGAAATACTTTGTATCTAGTTGAATATATGAAAAAACAATTACGCCGTGCTCATCTGAAGGCCTGGAACGCGATCGCGCGCCCGCTTCAGCCGACTGGCGGGATGCCGTCTGCAGCACCTCCCTGGACCGCAGCAGGCCCGCCGCCTAACCTGACCTGATCAGCCCCCGGCAGGCCCGGGGCGGTTCGAGGAGGGTGAAATGGCGAATGCGAGCGGTCGGAAATGGGACAAATCCCGCCTGCCGAGCCGGCATGTGACCGAAGGTCCGGAACGCGCCCCGCATCGGTCGTACTACTACGCGATGGGGCTGGGTTCGCGGGAGATCAACCAGCCATTCGTCGGCGTCGCCTCCTGCTGGAACGAAGCAGCACCGTGCAATACCGCGCTGATGCGCCAGGCGCATGCCGTCAGTGCCGGGGTCAAGGCCGCCGGCGCCACGCCGCGGGAGTTCTGCACGATCACCGTCACCGACGGCATCGCCATGGGCCATGAAGGCATGCGGTCGTCGCTGGTGAGCCGCGAAGTCATCGCCGACTCGGTGGAACTGACCATCCGCGGCCATAGCTACGACGCCCTGGTCGGCATCGCCGGCTGCGACAAATCGCTGCCCGGGATGATGATGGCGATGCTGCGGCTCAACGTGCCGTCGGTGTTTCTCTATGGCGGCTCGATCCTTCCGGGAACCTGGCATGGCAGGGACGTCACCGTGCTTGATGTGTTCGAGGGCGTCGGCGCGCATTCGGCGGGCCGCATGAGCCTCGCCGACCTCGGCGATCTGGAACGCCACGCCTGCCCCGGCGAGGGCGCCTGCGGCGGCCAGTTCACCGCCAACACCATGGCCTGCGTCTCCGAAGCGATCGGGCTGGCGCTGCCGCTGTCGGCGGCCCTGCCGGCGCCGTATGAGAGCCGCGATCGCTACGCCTACGCCTCGGGCGAGGCGGTGGTCGAACTGATCGCACGCGGCATCCGGCCGCGCGACATCTGCACCCGCAAGGCGTTCGAGAACGCCGCGGTGGTGGTGGCGGCGACCGGCGGCTCGACCAACTCGGTGCTGCATCTGCCGGCCATGGCGCATGAATGTGGGGTGGATTTCACCCTGCGCGACGTGGCCGAGATCTTCCGCCGCACGCCCTACCTCGCCGACCTCAAGCCCGGCGGGCGTTACGTCGCCAAGGACATGGGCGAGGCCGGCGGCGTGCCGATGCTGCTGCGGACGCTGCTCGACGGCGGTTTTATTCATGGCGACCTGATGACGGTGACCGGCAAGACCCTGGCCGAGAATATCGCCGACCTGAAATGGCGTGACGACCAGAAGGTCATCCACCCGTCCTCGCGCCCGCTGTCGCCGACCGGCGGCGTGGTCGGGCTGTGGGGAACGCTGGCGCCGGATGGCGGCATCGTGAAGGTCGCCGGCATGGCGGCGCATCGGGCGCATCGCGGCCCGGCGCGGGTGTTCGACGGCGAGGAGGCCTGTTTTGCCGCGGTGCAGAGCGGCGCCTATGCCGACGGCGATGTGCTGGTGATCCGCTATGAAGGCCCGAAAGGCGGGCCGGGGATGCGGGAGATGCTGTCGACCACCGCGGCATTGTCGGGGCAGGGCCGTGGCGACAAGGTGGCACTGGTGACCGACGGGCGGTTCTCCGGGGCGACGCGCGGGTTGTGCATCGGCCATGTCGGGCCGGAGGCGCAGGAGGGCGGGCCGATCGCGCTGGTGCGTGACGGCGACATCATTGCGATCGATGCCGATGCCGGGGTGCTGAACCTGGAAGTCGATGACGCCGAACTGGCGCGGCGGCGGCAATCCTGGCAGCCACGCGAGACCAACTACGCATCCGGGGCGATCTGGAAATACGCGCAGATGGTCGGGCCGGCGCATCTCGGGGCGACGACGCATCCGGGGCAACGCGCCGAGCGGCACGTCTACGCGGATATCTGACCAGTCGGCAAAATCGGCGGCGCGGGCGGCGGGCGGCTATCTTCCGGTGAATTTGGCCGGCCGTTTCTGCAGGAACGCCTGCACCCCCTCCTGGTGGTCCTCGGTGCGGCTGGCGAGGCTTTGGCCGTCGCGTTCCAGGTCGAGTTGCTGGTCCAGCGTGCCGCCGGCGGCGAGCAGATGGCGGGTCATCACCAGGGCTTTGGTCGGCATGGCGGCGAGCCGGGCGGCCAGCGCGCGGGCCTCGTCCATCAGCGCGGCGTCGTCGACCACGCTCCAGATCATCCCCCAGGCCAGCGCGGTTTCGGCCGGCAGCGGTTCGGCCAGCATCGCCATGCCACGGGCGCGGGCCAGGCCAGCCAGCCTGGGCAGGTGGAAGCTGCCACCGCAATCCGGCACCAGGCCGATGCGGGCGAAGGCCTGGAGGAATTTGGCCGAGCGGGCAGCGATGACGATATCGCAACCGAGCGCGATGCTGGAGCCGGCGCCGGCGGCGATGCCGTTGACCGCGCAGATGGTCGGCATGCGCAGGCGGAACAGCTTGCGGGCCAGCGGGTTCCAGGTTTCCTCGATGGCGTTGCCGCTGTCCTTACGCTCGCCTGGGACGCGGCCGGACAGATCGGCGCCGGCGCAGAAGCCGCGGCCGGTGCCGGTGAGCAGGAGGGCGCGGCAGGCGGGGTCGGCCTCGGCGGCCAGCAGCGCGGCCATCAGCAGTTCGTGGGTGGGGCGGTCGAGCGCGTTCAGCCGGTCGGGCCGGTTGAGGGTGATGATGCGGTAGGAGTCGCGCTGTTCGACCAGGATCGCGTCGCTCATGGGGGGTGCCTTTTTCGCCGCGTTTTGGGTGGCGGCGAGCATAGGCGCGCGGTGCGCTGCGAACCAAGCGGGGTCGTGACGCCGGCGGGGTCGTGACGGGCAAGCGGGGGCGCTCTATCGTCGGCGCAACAACGTCGCCCCGGGGAGCCAAACGCGCATGTCCGAGTCCCGCCGCCTGTACCGCCATGACGAACTGGCACGCATGCTCAATCCGGCCAGTCTGGCGATCATCGGCGCCTCGGCGCGGGCCGGGGCATTTGGCGAGCGGGTGCTGGGCAATCTGCAGGCGTATTCCGGGCGGATTCATCTGGTGAACGGGCGTTATCAGGAGATCAGCGGCAGGCCGTGCCATGCCTCGGTGCTGGCGCTGCCGGAAAGCCCGGATGTGGCGGTGATCACCGTGGCGCGCGAGGTGGTGGAGCAGGTGGTGGAGGAGTGCATCGAGGCAAAAGTGGGGGGCATGATCGTGTTCGCCTCCGGCTACAGCGAGACCGGCAAGCCGGAGCGGGTGGCGCAGCAGACGCATCTGGCGCGGCGCGCGCAGGAGTCGGGGATTCCGCTGATCGGGCCGAACTGCATCGGCACGGTGAATTTCGCGCTGCGCAGCCGCATCACCTTCATGCCGTATGCGGTGATGGCGCCGCCGGGCAACGGGGCGATCGGCATCATCAGCCAGTCCGGCGCGCTGGGTTTCGGCATGGAGCAGGCGATCCAGCGCGGCGTGGCGGTGAGCCATGTGCTGACTTCGGGCAATTCCTGCGACGTGGATATGGCGGATTACGTCGCCTATCTGGCCGATGAGCCGGAGTGCGGGGCGATCGCGCTGCTGTTCGAGGGCATGGCCGATCCGGGCCGGCTGTTGCTGGCGTGCGAGTATGCCGCCGAGCGCAACAAGCCTGTCATCGTCTGCAAGATCGCGGTCGGCGAGCATGGCGCGGCGGCGGCAATGTCGCATACCGGCTCGCTGGCCGGCTCGCAGGCGGCGTATCGCGCGGCGTTCGAGCGGGCCGGCGTGGTGCTGGTCGATGATCTGGCGGCGGTGATGGAAACCGCCAGCTTCTTCGCCAAGGCGCCGCCGCCGAAAGCCGCCGGGATCGCGGTGCTGGCGACCTCCGGGGGGGCGGCGATCATGGCGGCGGACAGCGCCGAGGCGCATGGCCTGGCGCTGCCGCAGCCGCACGAAGCGGCGCGCGCGGTGCTGGAGGCGCGGATTCCGGAATACGGCTCGTCGCGCAATCCGGTCGATGTCACCGCGATGGTGATGAACGACCCGCAATGCGTGCCGGACTGCGCCGAGGCGCTGCTCGATGATCCGAGCTATGCGGCGCTGGTGGTGCCGAGCGTGTTCTCCTCGCCGCAGGGGGTGCTGCGGGTGCCGCTGTATGGCGAACTGGCGCGCAGGCACGGCAAGCCGGTGATCAATGTCTGGCTGACCGACTGGCTGGAAGGTCCGACCTCGCGCGAGATGGAGATGGAGCCGGGGGTGGCGCTGTTCCGCTCGATGAACCGCTGCTTCGCGACGCTGGCGGCCTGGCAGCGGCGGGCGGCGCTGCTGGCGGCTGGCCCGCGCATTCTGGTGCCGCTGGCCGCAGCAGGGGCGCGGGAGAAGGCGGCGGCACTGCTGGCGGCAGCCGGGGGCACGCTGACCGAGCGCGAGGCCAAGGACGCGCTGGCCGCCTATGGGGTGCCGGTGGTGCAGGAGCGGCTGGCCCATAGCGCTGCGGAGGCCGGCGAAATCGCCGCGTCGCTGGGTTTCCCGGCGGTGCTGAAGGTGGAAAGCCCAGATTTGCCGCACAAGACCGAGGCTGGGGTGATCCGGCTCAACCTGAAATCCGCCGCCGAGGTGGAGGTGGCTTATGATGCGGTGATGGCCAATGCCGCCCGCGTCTCCCCTGCCCCACGCATCAACGGCGTGCTGGTGCAGCCGATGGTGCCGCAGGGGGCGGAGATCATGGTCGGGGGGCGGGTCGATCCGCTGTTCGGGCCGTTGATCGTGGTCGGGCTGGGCGGGATTTTCGTCGAGTTGCTGAAGGATACCGCGATCGCGCTGGCGCCGGTGACGCATGCCGAGGCGCTGGCGATGCTCGGCAAACTGAAGGGCCAGGCGATGCTGGACGGCTTCCGCGGCGCCGCCGGCGTGGATCGCGACGCGCTGGCCGGGGTGATCTGCCGGATCGGCGAATTCATCGCCGACCACCAGGGGATCGTCGCCGAGATCGACGTCAACCCGCTGATCGCCGCCGGCGAGCGGATCCTGGCGGTGGATGCGCTGATCGTGAAGCAGTAGGCAGGGATACGCTTGTCGATCCCGGCGAGGCATGAAACCTTGCCGGCAGCAGCCAGCAGGAGACAGAGATGCCGAACGATGCCGTCGCGCACGAGACCTCGCATGTGGTGCCCGGGCTGCAACAGCCGGCCGAGATCGTGGTGGATCGCTGGGGTATCCCGCATCTGCGCGCCACTACCAGGGCCGATCTGTTCTTCGTCCAGGGCTTCAACGCCGGGCGCGACCGGCTGTGGCAGCTCGACATCTGGCGCAAGCGCGGGCTGGGCCTGATGGCCGGAGATTTCGGGCCGGGCTTCCTGGCGCAGGACCGGGCGGCGCGGCTGTTCCTGTATCGCGGCGACATGGCGGCGGAATGGACCGGCTATGGCACCGATGAGGCGCGCGATATCACCGAGTCATTCGTCGCCGGGCTGAATGCCTGGATCGCGCTGACCGAGGCCAAGCCCGAGTTGCTGGCGCCGGAATTCGCCGCCATGGGCACAAGCCCGGCGCGCTGGGCGGCCGAGGACGCGGTGCGCATCCGCAGCCATGCGCTGGTGCGCAACGTGCTGTCCGAGGCGGGGGGCGGCCCGGGGGTGGCGCGCGCCGGCCGGCCCACCCAACTTGGACCCAAAAAACTAGTGCCCGCCAGGGAGGCGCGGATGGCGGGCCGGGGGGCGAAGG
>JBEPTZ010000077.1:0-20832 GCA_041691815.1 Rhodospirillales bacterium
GATCCGGGACCCCACGGGGGCTGTGCTCCGGCCTGCTCCCGGCGCAGTGCTCCAACTGCCCGTCTCGCGCCCCGTTCACGGCGCGTGGCGGATCGAGTTCGTCGCGGGGGCCCCGGCGGTGTGGCGGGCCCCATCACGCCCTCCACACCCCAGATCAGGGATCCCGATGGGCATATATCTGATCAAGCGGCTCGGCGCCTCGCTGCTCACCGCGCTCATCGCATCGATCCTGGTGTTCCTGGTCGTGCGGATGGTGCCGGGAGACGTGGTGGCGCAGATGATGGGGCAGGCCGGCGACGAACAGGCGGCGAAAGCACTGCGCGAGTTCTTCGGCCTCGATCAGCCGCTCTATGTCCAGTACGTTACCTGGTTGCTGAAGGTGCTGCATGGCGATCTTGGCAGCAGTTGGACGCGTGGCATGCCGGTGACGACGATGGTCGGGCAGGCGTTGCTGGTAACGCTGGAGATCGGCCTGCTCACCTTGTTGATTGCCACCCTGATCGGCGTGCCGCTCGGCATCCTGGCGGGCATCTATGAGGGGCGGCCGCTCGATACCGCCGTGCAGAGCCTCAACATCCTCGGCCTTTCGGCGCCGGTGTTCTGGGTCGGCCTGATGCTGCTGGTGGCGGTCTCCAGCATTTTCTCCTGGTCGCCGCCGCTGCGCTACATGCCGCCGACCCGTTCGCTCGGCGACAATCTGCAGATTCTCGCCCTGCCGGTGGTGAGCCTCGCCCTGTTGCAGGTTGCCGCCTACAGCCAGTTCGTCCGCCAGAATGTCGTCTCTGCCCTGCGCCAGGAATACGTGCGCACCGCCATCGCCAAGGGTGTGCCGGTCCGCATGATTTTCTTCAAGCATATCCTGCGCAATGCGATGATCCCGATCATCACCTTCATGGGCCTCATCCTGATCCAGATCCTCGGCGGCGTGGTGGTGATCGAATCGCTGTTCGCCCTGCCGGGGTTGGGACGGCTGCTGCTGACCTCCATCGAGACCCGCGACTACCCGGTGCTGCAGGGGGCGCTGCTGATCGTCGTCGCAACCGCGATGGTGATCAACCTGCTGGTCGACCTCACCTACCGCCTGATCGACCCGCGCGTGCGCGTTTCGTGACGCGGAGCACCGCCGCATGACCGACCTGCCGATTTCCCCGCACGTTGCCGCGGCGCCGCCGCAGCGCCCGCCGCGGGTCAACCCGTTGTTGCGCATGGCCCGCCGCGAGCCGGGGTTGCTGCTGGGGCTGATCCTGCTCGGCGCCATCATCCTGATCGCGCTGTTCCCCTGGGTTCTGGCGCATGCCTCGCCTTACGCGGTTGACGTGAAGGCGGCGTTGAAGCCGCCTTCCGCCGCGCACTGGTTCGGCACCGACGATACCGGCCGCGATGTGTTCGCCCGGGTCATCCACGGTACCCGCGTTACGCTGTCGATCTGTGGCGGTTCGCTGCTGATCTCGGCGGCCATCGGCGGTATCCTCGGGCTGGTCTCGGGCTTCGTCGGCGGCTGGGCAGACCAGACGCTCGGGCGGTTTGTCGACGTGCTGCTGAGTTTCCCGCCGATCATCCTCGGCGTCATCATCACCGGCGTGCTCGGCTCGGCGACGGTGAACCTGATCCTGGCCCTGTCGATCGTCTATATGCCGGTTTTCTTCCGCATTGCACGGGCCGGAACGCTCGGGGAGAAGGAAAAAACCTATGTCGAGGCGGCGCGTTCGATCGGCATCAGCGAGTTCGCCATCCTTCGTCGGCATGTAACCCGCAACGTCATGCCGCTGATCCTCACGCAGTATATGATCCTGTTTCCGCTGATTTTGCAGATCGAGGCGGCACTCGGCTTCCTCGGCCTCGGCGTGCAGCCGCCGACACCCGACTGGGGCGCGATACTTGAGCAGGGGAAAAACTACATCCTCTATGCCCCGTGGATGTCGGTGTTCCCCGGTCTGGCAGTGCTGACCGCGGCATTGTCGCTGATGCTGGTCGGGCTGGCGCTGCAGAAGCGCATCGACCAGCGGTGAGAGCGCGGATATCAATCGGCACCGAATTCCCGCCCGGTATCGGCGCATAGCCGCACCGCGGCGGAGATCACCGCGCCTCGCCGCGCCAGTCCGCAACTGTCCTATCGGGCCGATCGACGGCTTCAGTTCTTCGGTGGCCGGGCGCGTACCGCCGTTTCGTTGATGTCGATCCCCCAGCCGGGTGAGGTCGGCAGCACGAGTTCGCCATTCTCGATCACCGGGGCGGCGGTGTAGAATTCATCGCGCCATGGAACGCCGTCAATGTCGATCTCCATGCTGTGCAGATTGGGCACGCTGGCGCAGAAATGCGCACTCTGCATGGTGCAGAGATGGCCGTAGAAATTATGCGGCGCCACGTTGATTTCGTGCGCGTCGGCCATTGATGCGATTTTCAGCGCCTCGGCGAGGCCGTTCCAGGGCACGTCGATGATCGCCACGTCCATCGCGTAGGCGTCGAAGAACGGACGGAAATCGCGCCGGGCGCAGAGGGTTTCGCAGGAGGCGATGGAGCACGGGGCGCGGCTGCGGATCTGGGCGAGCGCCGGGGCGTCGAAGGTGTCGAGTTCGAGCCAGGTGAGGTTGTACGGCGCCACCGCGTCGGCCATGCGCAGAAAGCCGTCGGTCTTGAAGTGGAAGTTGATGTCGAGCATCAGGCCGATGGCGTTGCCGGCGCCGGCGCGCAGTGCCGCGAGGGTGTCGCGGGTGGCCTGGAGCATGTCGTTGTTCCAGTTGAGCGCCGGCCAACCTGGGGTGCGGCCGAAGCCGGGGTTGAACGGCACCAGCCTGCCATCGGTGAACGGGATGATGTTGGTTTTCATCGCCCGGAAGCCGCGGTTCTTGATCTCTTCGCCGTGGCGGGCGAGGTCGTCGTAGGTGTTGAGGGCGGGGACGGCCATGATGTCGGCGTTGCGCACGCGATAGGTGCCGGTGTGTGACCAGTACAGCGGGATGCGGTCGCGCACCGGACCGCCGAACAACGCGTAGACCGGGATGCCGAGGTCTTTGGCCTTCGCGTCGAGCAGGGCGTTTTCGATCGCCGCGATGGCCTGGTGGGTGACGCCGCCCTGGCTCTGGCGGGTGTAGACGTGCAGCATGGAGACGACGCGCTCGTAGGGGCGCGGGTCCTGGCCGATGACCAGCGGGGCGAGTTTTTCGATCACCTCGGACAGGCCGTGGCTGCCGAAGCTCTCATTGTATTCCGACCATCCGGTGATGCCGGTGTCGGTGACCAGCTTCAGGAACGAGAAGCTGCGCCAGCCGGCATCGGCGCGCAGGGTTTCGAGCGAGGCGATTTTCATGGAGTCTCCGATGGGTGGCGGTGTGGTCAGCCGGGGTCGCGCCAGAGTTTCGCGCGGGCGCGGACCGGGTCGAGCAACGACCAGTCGCCTTGCTCCAGCGTGTGGCCTTGCGGGAAGGGCGGGCGCGGCTCCAGGTCGAGCGCGCGCATGACGCGGTCGTCGCGGTAGTAGCAGAGCAGCAGCACGCGATGCAGGGTGGCGGTGGCATCGCTGGGGGTGGCGTTGAAGGTGGCCGCGACCTCGGCGCGGCGGGGTTCGGGCAGGGCGGCGAAGGGGCCGCCGGCGAGGGTGGCGAGGGCGGCGAGGGCGGTGGCGACATCGGCGGTGTCGCGGCCGAGGCTGGCGAGCAGGGTGGCGAAGATCAGGTCGTCGTCGGCGCCGGGGACGCGGTATTCGGCGCTGGGCGGGATCAGGGCGCCGGCCAGGGCGCGCAGGTCGCGGGTCTCGGCTTCGGAGAGTGCGTCGGGGTGCTGCATTGTCATGCTCAATCGAACAGGGTTGCCAGGCGCTGCTTGATGCTGTCGGCGATGTAGAGCGCCAGCGCCTGGAGGGTGGAGGTAGGGTTCACGCCGCCGGCGGTGACGAAGATGCTGCCGTCGACGATGAACAGGTTGCGCACGTCGTGGCTGCGGCCCCAGGGGTTGACCACCGAGCGCTCGGGGTCGTGGCCCATCCGGGCGGTGCCGAGCAGGTGCCAGCCGCCGAGCGCCAGCGGGCTTTCGCCGCCGATGTCCGTGGCGCCGGCGGCGGCCAGGATCTCTTTGCCGCGGGCGGTGCCGTGGGCCAGCATCTTCAGGCTGTTGTCGCTCAGGGTGTAGTCGATTTTCGGCGCGGGGATGCCGTGGCTGTCTTTCAGGTCCGGGTCGAGGGTGACGCGGTTATGCGGCTCGGGCAGGTCCTCGCAGATGGCGGACATGCCGATGCGGTGGTTCAGCAATTTCCGGTAGACGCGGTGATGGTCCGCACCCCAGGGCAGGCGGCCGGCGGCGGCGCTGCTGATCGCCTCGCTGATCGCGCCGGTGCCGCGGCTGAGCTGGTAGGTGTAGCCGCGGAGGAAGCCGCGGGTGCGGTCGGTTTCGTAGAATTCCTGACTCCACAGGCAGAGCGGCGGGCCGTGGTTGCCGTCGAGCGGGGTGTCGACGTACCCGTAGATGTGCGCGTAGGGGTGGAACATCAGGTTGCGGCCGAGCTGGCCGCTGGAATTGGCCAGGCCGTTGGGGAAGCGGCCGGAGGCGGAGTTGAGCAGCAGGCGCGGGGTGCCGACGCCGTTGGCGGCGACGATGACCATTTCGGCGGGCTGGAACTGCTCGACGCCGTTGGCATCGTAGTAGACGGCGCCGGCGGCCATGCCATCGGCGCGGGTGGTGATCTCGCGCACCCGGCAGTTGGTGCGCAGTTCGACGCCGGCGCGGATGGCGGCCGGCCAGTAGGTGATGTCGGTGCTGGCCTTGGCGCCCTGGGCGCAGCCGTACATGCAGTGGGCGAGGTTGATGCAGGGGGCGCGGCCTTGGTACTCGGTGGTCGCCAGCGTGGTGTCGGACGGCCACCAGTGCCAGCCGAGGGTGTTCATCGCCTGGCCGAGGCGGGTGCCGGATTTGCCCAGCGGGAGAGGCGGCATCGGCGGCTGTTTGGGCGGGTAGGCCGGGTCGCCGGCGAGGCCGGAGACGCCCATCATGCGGTCGTTTTCGGCGAAGAAGGGTTCCAGCGTGGGGTAGTCGAGCGGCCAGTCATCGGCGACGCCATCCAGCGTGCGGACGCGGAAATCCGAAGGGTGCAGGCGCGGAAAATGGCCGGCGTAGAGGATGGTGCTGCCGCCGACGGCGTTGAAGTTCACCACCTTGATCGGTGAGGCGGCGTCGTTGATCGGGTAATCGGCGGGCAGGCCGCGGCGGTTGGGGCTGATCGCGAAGTCGTCGAACTGCCGTGCCTCCCAGTCGCGCCTGGTGCTGGGGTATTGGGCGGGGTTCATCCAGCCGCCCTGCTCGAGGCAGACGATGCGCATGCGGGTGTCGGCCAGGCTCCAGGCCACCGCGGCGCCGGATGCACCGGCGCCGATGATGAGAACGTCAACCGTGTCCAGCACTTTTCTGCCCTTCCCCCGTGGCGGCCGTTGCACGCCAATTCCATATTCTATAGAATAATTCCACGGCGTCGCCAAGATGCCGCTGCGATCTTGAAGGGGAAACACCGTGTCAGAGAAATTCGGCACCACGTCGCCATTGTCACGCCGCGCCTTGGTCGGCGGCATGGCAGCGATCGCCGCCAGCAGCTTGCCGGGCCGCAGCCACGCCGCGGCGGCGGATGGCGGTGGGCTTGGCACCGCGGAGGCGCCGGTCAGCATCCGCATGATCGCCAACGACGCCTTCGCCAAGCTGTGGCAGACCGTGCTGGTGCCGGAGTTCAACAAGCACTACCCGCATATCAAGGTCACCATCGACGGCGTTCCGTACGCCCAGCAACTGACCAAGACGCTGCTCGACCTGACCGGCGCCAACCCGAGCTATGATGCGATCTGCACCGATGATCCGTGGACGCCGCAACTGGCCGACGCCGGCACCCTGCTCGACGTCAGGAAGGACGCGGCGGCCTGGACCGATCCGGCGTTCGACTGGAACGACTTCTACAAGGCGCCGTTGGCAGCATCGGAATGGAAAGGCGTGCAATATGGCGTGCCGATCCGCTCCAACATGCTGTTGATGTTCTATAATCGCCGCCATTATCGCAAGGCCGGGCTGGCCGATCCGACGCCGCAATTGACCTGGGCGCAGTTCATGGCGCAGGCGCCGAAGCTGGTGCAGGACCTGAACGGCGACGGCAAGATCAACGCCTGGGCGATCGACACCTATTTCGCGCGCGATCAGCTTACGCCGACCATCTGGCAGGCGATCCTGAATGCGTCGGGCGGCAAGCTGCTTGATGGCGAGAACAAGGCGGCGTTCAACACCAAGGTGGGCGTCGACACGCTGCAGACCTTCGTGGATCTGCTGAAATACGCCCCGCCTGGCGCCAAGAGCCACATCTTCAACGAGGAACTGCAGGCCTTCCGGCAGAACCAGCTGGCCAACATGTTCATGTGGGGCAGCGTGTTCCGCGGCGTCGCGATTGATCCGAAGACCACGACGCTGAAGGAGGAGGATGTCGGCATCCAGGTGATGCCGGTGGGCAGCAAGAGTGCCGGCACGCATCGCGGCATCTGGTGTGGCGTGGTCAGCAAGCGGACCAAATATCCCGCTGCCGCTTGGCGGTTCGTGCAGTGGATCAGTTCCAAAGAAGGCGAGCGCTTCGCCTCCAGCAACATCGGCAGCTTCCCGGCGCGGCGCTCGACTATCACCGGCACGCCGTCCAGCCCCTGGCTGAAACCGGTGTTCGCCGCCCTGGGCCAGGCCTACGAGGTTGCCGAGGCCGGGCAGATGTGGCGGCCGCGCCTCGCCAAGTCGGATGCCGTGCAGCAGGTGCTGGCCGACGAGGTCGCGTTGGCGACATCGGGCGATCACACGCCGCAGGAAGCGCTGAAGCGTGCGGCCGACCGGATCGACCGGATGCGGCTCAAGTGAGCCTGGGCGCCCTCGCAGGCGGTACGGCGCGGCGATCCGCGCTGTCCCGCCGCTGGGCGCGGCTCGCCGACATGATCAATCGCTGGGGCTTCATGGCGCCGGCGTTCATTCTGCTCGCCGCCGTCCTGGCCTACCCGATCCTGTACACGGTCGAGATCAGCTTCTCAGAGCTTGATCTCGCCACCTTCCAGCCCAGCGACTGGGTCGGCTGGGACAACTATCTCGGCGTCCTCACCGATGACCGATTCTGGAATTCGCTGAAGGTGACGGGAATCTACCTGATCTTCGCGATGCCGCTGCAGATGGTGCTCGGCTTCGTCATCGCGTTCCTGATCAACGCGCAGTGGCGCGGCGGTGGGGTGGTGCGGGCGTTGTTCCTGATCCCGATGGTGGTGGCCCCGATCGTGGCCGGCGGGTTGTGGCGCATGATCCTCGATCCGATCTGGGGTATCTCCAACTACCTGCTCGGCCTGGTCGGCATCGGGCCGCTCGACTGGTTCGGCAATCCGACCCTGGCGATGGCGGCGATCGTGATCATCGACACCTGGCGCTGGACGCCGTTCGTGACGCTGATCGCCACCGCGGCCCTGCTGTCGTTGCCGAAAGACGTGTTCGAGGCAGCCGAGATCGACGGCGCCAACTGGTGGGTGCAACTGCGGGCCATCACCCTGCCGCTGCTCGCTCCGGTGATCGCGGCGATCTTCGTGGTGCGCTGGCTGGGTGCGGTGAAGATGTTCGACATCGTGCTGGCCTCGACGGTTGGCGGGCCGGGCTGGTCGACCAACGTGGTCAACCTGTTCATCTACCAGGAGGCGTTCGGCAGCATGCGATTCGCGGAATCCGCTGCGATGTCGGTGATCGTGCTGATCATCACGATGGCATTGACGGCGATGTTCCTCGTCGGCACGCGCACGTTGGAGAAGCGGTTTTGAGCGCGACAGCGCTTGCGGCAAGGCGCCGCCGCCGGTTCGCCGATTCGGCGCGGGTATACAGCGGCGTGGCGATCTGCGCGCTATTCCTGTTTCCGGTGCTGTGGATGGTGCTGACATCGTTCAAGCAGCAGCGCGACATATTCACCTCGCCGCCGACGCTCTGGTTCATCCCCACGCTGCAAACCTACACGTCTTATCTCGCCTATTCCGATGTGCCGAGTCGGATGCTCAACACCGTTATCGTGGCGGCGGGCTCCGGCCTGCTGTCACTGGTCGCGGGAGCGATGGCCGGCTATGCGCTCGCCCACATCCGGCTGCGGGGCGCCGCCACCATCGGCACGCTGATCCTGATGTCGCGCGGCGTGCCGCCGATCGCGCTCGCCGTGCCGCTGTTCCTGGTGGCGCGAAAGCTCGATCTCACCGATCGGCATATCACACTGATCCTGGCCTACTGCACCTTCCTCATTCCCTACGTGATGTGGCTGACCAGGGGCTTCTTCCTCAGTCTGCCGCGTGAACTCGAGGAAGCCGCCACCATCGACGGCTGCTCGCGCTTCGGTGCGTTCTTCCGCATCATCGTGCCAATCTCGTTGCCCAGCCTGATTTCCACCTTCATCTTCTGCGTCATCCTGGCGTGGGAGGAACTGCTGTTCGCGCTCGTGCTCACCAGCCGCAACGCGGTCACCATCCCGGTTGCGGTTGCCGGCATCGCAGGCGATACGGTAACCGGGACCAATTGGGGCGCCTTGTGCGCGGTTGGCACCATCACCGTGGTGCCACTGGTCGTTTTCGCGTTGCTGGTGCAGAAATGGCTGATTGCGGGGCTGGCCGATGGCGCAACGAAAGGCTGATCTGGCAATGGCGCATGTCGCATTGGATGGCGGTGCGCCACGGCCGGCCGGCGAATATCGCACCAAGGCCTACCTGGCCAAGAAGCATATCCAGGAGCTCATCGTGTCCGGCGCGGTGCAGGCCGGAGAGCATATCACCACCCGCGCGGTCTCCGATGCGCTGGCGATGAGCGAAACGCCGGTGCGCGAGGCCATGCGCAGCCTTGCCGCGGAGGGCTGGCTCGATCTGCTTCCTCATCTCGGCAGTGTGGTCGCCTCGCTGCAAACCGCCGAACTGACGGAAGTCTATGCCCTGCGTGGCGCGCTTGGCGCCCTGGCGATCGAGCTTGGCGGGCCATTATACACCAGTGGCCAGCTTGCCAACCTGGAAGCCAATATCCGCCGCTCCGAGAAGGCAGTCGCGAGCGGCCATATCCTGGGTTACATCCAGCTCAATCGCGTCTTTCATACGCTGCTGTCCGATACCCCGAAAACCAAGTGGACATTGCGGCTGCTCGCCACCCTGTGGGGCCAGACCGCCGCGATGGGCGGCGGCTTCAGGCGGGTGCCGGCGCGGCTCCAGCAATCGCTCGACGAACACAAGGCGATCCTCGCGGCAATCCGCGCCACCGACTATCAGCGCGCCGCCGCGCTGCTGGTCCGGCACGAGAACCTTGCCGCTGCCACGTTGATCGCAGCGCTTACTGCCTCTCGGTCAGCCGATGGCACGGATATCGGCTGAGCGTCGATCTCCACCGGGAGTTGCTCCGGAAGGATCCGGCCTGGTATCGCGAGGTGACGCCGGCAGACCGTTCGCGGCCCTATTGCCCGTCCCGCCATCGCCAGCACGCCACCCCATGCGCTTCGGCCACCTCCAGTTCTGGCTCCACCGCGCAGGCCGCTACGGCCAACGGGCAGCGGGTGCGAAAGCGGCAACCTTCCGGCAGGTGCGATGGGTCTGGCGGCTCGCCTTGCAGCGTGAAATGCTCGGTGACACGCGCCCCGCCGATGCGTGGTGCAGCGGCCAGCAGTGCCCGCGTGTAGGGGTGACGCGGCCGGGCGAACAACTCGGCGGCCGGGCCGATTTCAACGATGCGACCGAGATACATTACCGCCACCCGGTCGCATATCGCCCGCACCACCGCCAGATCGTGGCTGATGAACAGGTAGGTGAGGCCGAAACGCGCCTGCAAATCGCGGAACAGCGCCAGCACCGAGGCCTGCACCGACACATCCAGCCCGGAGGTCGGCTCATCCAGGATCACCAGCTTCGGCTCCAGCGCCAGGATGCGCGCCAGCCCGACGCGGCGCTGCTGGCCGCCGCTGATCTCGTGCGGATACAGCTCCAGATGCGCCTCCGGCAGGCCGACTGCGGCGACGATCTCGCGGATGCGCGCCTCCCGCTCGGCGCGGGACAGGCCGGTATGGATCACCAGCGGTTCGTGCAGCGAGCGGCGCAGGCGCCAGTACGGGTCCAGCGAAGCACCGGGGTCCTGATAGACATATTGCAGCCGGGCGCGCACATCCGCCGGCCTGGTTGTGCCGGGCGAGGCGACCAGTCGGCCCTCGAAATGCACCTCGCCTGCGGTCGGCGCATGGATGCCCATGATGGTCTTGCCGAGGGTAGACTTGCCGCAACCGGATTCGCCGACGATGCCCAGCACCTCGCCCTCCGCCACCGCCAGGTCCACCCCGTCCAGCGCCCGCAGCGTGCCGATGCGGCGGTTCAGCAACCCGTGCACCGGGAAATGCCGGCGCAAACCACGCAATTGCAGCAACGGCGCGTCAGCCATTCGCCACCGCCTCCAGCGTGCCGAAAACCGGATGGTGGCAGGCGGTCTGATGCACCTCGCCGACCAGCACCGGCGCCTGCGTGGCGCATATCGCGGTGGCACGCGGGCAGCGCGGATGGAACCGGCAGCCGGGCGGCGGATGCAGCGGGCTGGGTACGCTGCCGGGAATGCCGGTCGGCTGCCGGCCCTCCTGCGGCAGGCTGCGCAGCAGCAGGCAGGTGTAGGGATGGCGGGGGGCGGAGAAAAAGCTCTCGCGCGGCGCCACCTCGGCGGTCTGCCCGGCATACATCACCACCACGCGGTCGCAGATCTCCCAGGCAGCGCCGAGATCATGGGTGGTGAACAGCACCGCGACGCCGCGCTCGGTAGCCAACCGGCGCAGCAGGCCGAGAATCTGGGCCTGGACGGTGACGTCCAGCGCCGTGGTTGGTTCGTCGGCGATCACCAGGCGCGGCGCCGGCAGCAGCGCCATGGCGATCATCACCCGCTGGCGTTGGCCGCCGGACAATTCGTGCGGGTATTTGCGCAGGATGCGGGCGGGCTGCGGCAGTTGCACCGCCTCCAGCATGGCGATCGCCGCCGCCCGGTCGGCGCGGCGGCGGCCGGCGGAATACCAACCGCCGCGCGCCCCCACCGCCCGGCGCGGCGAGTTCCAGCGCATCAGGTCCATGATCTGGGTGCCGATACGGAACAGCGGATTGAAGCTGGCAAACGGGTCCTGCGGAATGAAGGTCACGGCGCGGCCGGGCGCGGCATCCGTTTCGGCGAAAGTGATCCGCCCTTCCTCAAGCTGCGTCGCCTCCGGTGGCAGGGTGCCGAGTATGGCGCGCGCCAGCGTGGTCTTGCCGCAGCCGGATTCGCCGACCAAGCCGACGATCTCGCCCGGCTGCACCGAGAGTTGCACGCGGTCGAGCACCCGCGCGATGCCGGCCTCGGTGTGGAAGCCGAGGGTGAGGTCGGTGACGGTCAGCATGAGAGGCAAGCAAGGCTGGGCGCTGCCCAGACCCGCCAAGGGCCGAGCCCTTGGAACCCATCACCTTGTTGCCTTCGCCAGAGGGGGGCGAGGAGCTGTTGCAACCGACGCATCGCCCCCCTCCGCCGAAGGCAACCAACCGAGAGGTCCAGGGGCTCGGCCCCTGGCGGGGCCTGGGGCAGCGCCCCAGCCTTGCTAACCTTCATCGCGCCGCCCCCACCGCGCGCCGGGTGCGCGGGTCGAGGATGTCGCGCAGGCCGTCGCCGAGCAGGTTGAAGCCGAGTACGGTCAGGAAGATGGCGATGCCGGGCGCCAGTGCGTACCACCAGGCGTCGGGCAGGTATTCGCGGCTTTCGGCGATCATCCGGCCCCATTCCGGCGTCGGCGGCGGCGCGCCGAGGCCGAGGAAGCCGAGCGTGGCGGCGGTCAGGATGGTGGCGCCCATGCCGATCGAGGTGCGCACGATGATCGGCGAGGCGATGCTGGGCAGCACGTGCAACACCATCACCCGGAGCGGCGAGGCGCCGAGCGCGATGGCGGATTCGATGAACACCTCGTTGCGCAGCGAGCGGGTCTCGGCATAGACCAGCCGCGCCCAGAACGGCCAATAGGTGATCGACAGCGCCAGGATGACGTTCTCGATCGACGGACCGAGGGTCTGGGCAATGGCGATCGCCAGCACGATCTGCGGTACTGCGAGGAATATCTCTGCGAAGCGCATCAGCATGTCGCTGAACCAGCCGCGGAAATAGCCGGCCACCAGCCCCAGCGGCACCCCGATCAGCACCGCGGTGCCGACCGCGATCACCGACAGCGCCAGCGTAATCCGCGCGCCGAACAGGATGCGGCTGAAGATGTCGCTGCCCATGCGGTCGGTGCCGAACCAGCGGCCGGTCGCCGGCGGCAGCAGGCGCTGCGGGGTGTGGAACTGCCAGACGTCCTGCGGGTGCGGCGCCAGCCAGGGCGCAAACAGCGCCGCCAGTACCAGCAGGCCGACCAGGGTGGCGCCCAGCATCGCCGCCCGGTCACGCGCGAAACGGGCCAGCATCAGGCCTCGCCCCGCGGGTCGATCGCCGCCTGCAGCAGGTCCACCAGCAGGTTGACGGCGATGAACATCGCGCCGGCCCACAGCGTAAATCCCATCACCGCATTGTAGTCCGATTGCAGGATCGAGCGCACCGCATAGGCGCCGATGCCCGGCCAGTCGAACACCGTCTCCACCACCACCGCGCCGGCCAGCAGGATGCCGAAGATCAGGCCGAGTTGCGTCACCGTCGCGGTGATCGCAAGCCGCAGCACGTATTTCCACACGATCATCCGGCGCGGATAGCCCATCGCGGTCTGGTAGGCGACCGAGGGCGAGGAGATCGCGCCGATCACCCCGTTGCGGGTGAACCGCACCACGGTGGCCGCCGCCGGCAGCGCCAGGGTCAGCACCGGCAGCACCAAGTGCCGCGCCGCCGAACTCAGCGCCTCGGTATCGCCGGTGAGCAGCGAATCGACCAGCAGCAACCCGGTGATGCGTTCAGGGGGAAAGCCGCTGATCTGGCCCGACAGCGGCAGCCAGGCCAGCTTCATCGAGAACAGGAACTGCAACTGCATGGCGAACCAGAACGACGCCACCGCCAGGCCGGAGACGCTGATGATCCGGAGCACATGGTCCACCCACGAATTGCGCCGCATCCCGCACACCACGCCGAGCGGGATGCCGATCGCCGCCGCCAGTACGATCGCCACCAGCGTCAACTCCAATGTAGCCGGCAGCCTCCGTGCGAGGTCGTCGGAGATCGGCTGCTGGGTGAACAGGCTGGTGCCGAAATCGCCATGCACCACCAGGCCGATATAGCGCACGAATTGCTGCGGCAGCGGCAGATCGAAGCCCAGCGTGTGGCGGATCGCCGCCACCTGCGCCGGCGTCGCGTTATCGCCGGCCGCCAGCGCGGCCGGGTCGATCGGCACCACGCGCGACAGCACGAAGACGATGGCCAGCAGGCCAAGCAGGGTCGGCACCAGCCAGAGCAGCCGGTTCAGGACGATGTTCAGCCAGGCCATCGGCCGCGCCCGCTCAGGCCGGGGGCTGCTCAGCCCAGCGCAGATCCTGCCCGTTGCTCACCGGCGAGAAGCGGATGCCGCCGACCGATTTGGCGTACGGCCCGTACCATTTGGTGTTGTAGACGAAGATGCTGACCGCCTGGTCGCTGGCGATCTGGGTCATCTTCTCATAAAGCGCCTCGCGCTCCTTGTGGTCGTTGGAGATCAGTGCCTTGTCCAGCAGCGCGTCGACCTCCGGGTTGCTGTACCACGACATGCTGCGGCTGCCGCGATAGCGCGAGCCGGTGAGTTCGCCCACCCAGTTGTTCGGGTCGACGTAATAGGTGCTCTTCCACAGCGGCACCACGTCGGCCTGGGTGTTGGCGTTGCGCATCGCCGCCGAGATCACCGACCAGGGCGAGGTCTCCACCTTCACATCGATGCCGATCTGCCGCAGGTTGTTCTGGAACAGCACCGCCGATTGCTCAGATTCCGAGAACCCGGCCAGCGCGCTGATGGTGATGGTCCGCAGCGGCAGCTTCACCAGCTTCAGTTCGGCGCGCGCCTTGTCGAGGTCGAAGCTGTAGCCCGCGAGCCCCGGCGGTGTGCCCCAGATGTTGTTCGGGTTCGGGCCGGGATTGCGCGACACCGAGTTCTTCATGATGTCGCGGATGAAGCCCTCATAGTCGAACGCATAGGCCATGGCGCGGCGGAAATGCACATCGGTCAGCGGCGGCTTGGTGGTGTTGAGCGCCAGCAGGAACACCCGCATCGATTCCTGCGCGATGATCTGCACCTTCGGCGATTTGCGCAGCCGCTCGATCTGGTCGTACGGCAGGTAGCCGTCCACCCCGTGATAGTCGCCGCGCTCCAGCCCCAGCACCCTTGTGTTGGTCTCCAGCACCGTGCGGAATTCCACCTGGTCGAACGGGCGCTTGCCCCAGCCGGCGAAATGGGTCTTGTTGCGGTTACCGATCCAACCGACTGCCGGGTCATAGCGGCTGAGCGCGTAGGAGCCGCTGCCGGCCTCGTTGCGCGCCAACCAGGCGGTCGCCCAGTCACCGTCTTTCTCGTGCTGCTTCACCAGCTTGCTGTTCACCACCAGGATGTCCGGCACCGTCACCAGGAAGATCGCCGAGGGCGTCGACAGGTTGAACTGCACGGTGCGCGCATCCAGCGCCTTGGTGCTGCCGGGCTTGACGGTGCTGAGATACAGCGTCGCCGGCCCCTTCTGCAGTGCCAGGATGCGCTCGATCGAATAGACCACGTCATCCGCGGTCACCTTGCCGCCGTCATGGAAGCTGGCGCCGTCGCGCAGCGTGAAGGTGTAGGTCTTGCCGTCGGCCGAGACGGTGTGGCT
Organism: Rhodospirillales bacterium; assembly: GCA_041691815.1. Taxonomy (GTDB): domain Bacteria; phylum Pseudomonadota; class Alphaproteobacteria; order Acetobacterales; family Acetobacteraceae; genus 70-18. The sequence continues at coordinate 14,781 of JBEPTZ010000077.1, forward strand.
CTCGGCCAGCCACGGGATCATCTTCGGCGGATTGTCGACCCAGCGATACATGCCGTCGTAGAGGTTGAAGCGGCTGGCGGCGCGGGCGGTGTCGAAGATGGTATGCGGGTCCAGGTTGTCGTACGGGCTGTTATTGGCATAGACGAATTTCGCGCTCGCCGCCGCCGCCGGCCGCGCCCCCAGCGACCCGGTTCCGGCCAGCGCCGCTGCCCCCAGCGCTGCCCGCATCGCATCGCGTCGTGTGGTCGCCATTGTCTGAACCCCCCAGTTCGAGATTGTTGTTATGGGCTGCCGGAGACCGACAGCGTCTGCCCGGTGATGAAACCGGCATAGTCCGACGCGAAGAACATCACCGCATGGGCGATATCCTCCGGCGTTCCGGCCCGGCGCAGCGCGGTGCGGCCGATCAGCTCGGCCTGCCGCTCCTGCGAGTAGGACTGCCATTGCCGCTCGTAATCCGGGCTGGTGCGCTGAAAGCCTGGCGCCACCGCGTTCACCGTGATGCCGAACGGCCCCAATTCCTGCCCGAGTTGCCGCGCCAGCCCGATCTCGCCGGCCTTGCCCGAGGCATAGGCCTGGATGCCGGTCAGCGAGGTGCGCAGCCCGGCGCCGCTGGCGATGAACACGATCCGCCCCCGCCCGTGTGCCTTCATCCCCGGCACCACCGCCTGCGAGGTGAGGAATGCGCCGGTCAGGTTGGCGTCCAGCACCGCCCGCCACTCGGCTTCCTCCACCTCCTCCATCGGCTTGGCGCTCTGCCCCAGCACGCCGCCGGCGACATAGACCAGCACGTCCGGCGCCCGCCCGCTGGCCTGCCCGGCGGCCGTCACCCAGCCGTGCAGCGCCGTGCGGTCCAGCAGGTCCACCACCCGCGTCGCCGCCGGCAGGCCTTGCATGCCGTTCGCCAGACGGTCGGCAGCGAACACATCGGCGCCGGCCGCGTCAAAGCACTGCACAATGCCGCGGCCGATGCCGCGCGCCGCACCCGCCACCAGCACGGTTTGGCCAGTGAAATCGATTTTCATGCGGCCTCTCCCTGGCGTAGCGCCAATTGCGGATAGGGTGCGGCGGCGGCGGCAAAGCCGCGCTCGATCGCCGCCACCGGATCGGCCTCGGCGGCCGCGTCCTGCGCCACCTGCGCGAAGGTCTGGTGCTTCATGAAAAACCGCCATTCCACCGGCAGCGCGAACAACAGTTCCGCCAGCCGGTCCCAGGCGGCATCCGACCAGATGCGTTCAAAGGCGATGCGCGCCGGGTCGTAGCGCAGTGCCGGCGCCGGCGGGCGCGGGGCGGCACGCAATACGGCGGTGGCCGCTGCGTCCAACGCCCCGCCGGCGATCGCCACGCCATAGGCGCGGGCACCCGCCTCACTCACCTTGCCGCCGGCCACATCGCGCAGCACCGCCTCCACCGACCGCTCGAACGGATCGCCCCAGCCGCCGGCGCCGGAGGCGGAGATGGTCAGCACATCACCCGGCGCGCAGCGCACCACGTCGGTGTTGCCGAGATTCTCGGCGTGCTCGCTGCCAGGGTTGCGGGTGAAGCCGCAGGTCGCCCCGGCCAGCCCGCCGGCGACCCCCCAGGAGGAGAACCGCACCCGGTCGCGGTTGCGCGCCGTCACCACCGAATTCGGCGTGAACACCTGGAAGGTCATCTGTGTGCCCAACCCGCCGCGATACCGTCCCGGCCCGCCGGAGTCCGGCAGTAAGCCGTAGCTGTGCACCCGGATCGGCACCTCCGCCTCGGTGATTTCCACCGGCGTGTTCTTCAGGAAGCTGTTCGAGCCGTCCTGCCCGTCGCCCTGCGCCGCCCCGCCGCCGCCGCCGGTGATCGGATTGATCGAGGCCATCGCCAGGCGCCCGGTATGGGCATCGGTGGTGCGCACGTTCAGGATGCCACCGCCGCCGGCCTGCCCCGCCGGCAGCCGGTCCGGCATCGCCCGCGAGAAGGCGCCGATCACAATGCCCTGGATGCGCGCGCAGGTCAGGCTGCGCATGCCGGTCGCCGCCGGATACACCGGATTGACCACCGAGCCTTCCGGCAGGATGCAGCGCACCGGCCGCGACAGCCCGCAATTGAGCGCCACCGTCGGGTCCAGCGAGTAGACCACATAATTATAGCCGACCAGCGGAAGGATATGCCGCGGCAGCCCTCCGGTCGGCATGTTCAGCGCCGATTGCAGTTGCGGATCACTGCCGGTGAAATCGAACTCGGCCTCGTCGCCGCGTACCCGGATGACCAGTTTCAGCCGGCACGGCACCCCGCCGGGGCTGTCCTCGTCGATATAATCAGAGAAGGGGTAATCGCCGTCCGCGATGCTGGCAAACAGCAGCCTGGCCTGCCGCTCGGCCAGATCCAGCACGCCATACATGCCGGCTTCAACGGTGTCGGCGCCGAACCGCTCGATCGCCTGGTGCATCTTCCGCTCGGCGGTCTTCAGCGAGGCGATCTGCGCCTTCAGGTCGCCCCAGTTCTGCTCCGGCATGCGCACGTTGCGCAGCATCACCGCCAGCAGCTTCTGGTCCATCACCCCCTGGTCCACCAGCTTGCAGGGCGGGATGCGGATGCCCTCCTGATGCACCTCGGTCAGCGCGCGGGACAGCGAGGCCGGCACCGCGCCGCCCATATCGGTGTTGTGGATATGCCCGACCGCGAAGCACATCAGCCGGTCGCCGGCGAACACCGGCATCCACAGATGCATGTCCGGCGCGTGCGTGCACACATAGCCGGAGTACGGGTCGTTGGTGATGCAGATATCGCCGGGACGGTAGCTGTCGATCGCCCCGATCACTCCGGCATAGTCCAGCCCGATGAACCAGGTGGCGCCCAGGTCCTTCGGGCTGGCGAAGGTCTGGCCGCAGGGCGTGGTCAGCCCGCTGGTGAAATCCTCGGTCTCCTTCACGAACGCCGAATGCGCGGTGCGCAGCAGCGTGTAGGCCATGCTCTCGGCGGCGGCCTCAAAATGGCTCTTGAGGATCTGCAAGGTCACCGGGTCGAGCGCAACGGTCTGGGCGGTCGCCGCGTCCATGCTCAACTCCGCGCCAGGATGAGGTTGCCGTACGGGTCCACGTGGCCGGCGAAGCCGGGCGGCACCCAACTGGTGGTATCGTCCTGCACAACCACCGCCGGGCCGTCCAACCGGCTGCCCGGCGGCAGCGCCGCACGATCAAACAACGCCGCCTGCACCGTCTCGCCGCGATGCGCCACCGGCACCGTGCCACGCGGCACCGGGCGGCTCACGGCAGCCTCGGCTGCCGGGAAATCCGGCTTGGCGGTGATCCCGGCGATCACCACCCGCAGCGCCACCACGTGCACCGCCGCCTTGTCGTCGGCATGGCCGTAAATTTCGGCGTGCCGGGCATGGAACGCAGCGGCGATCCGCTCGGGCATCGCGCCGGTGATCCAGTCCGACTGTAACGGCACCTCGATCTCATAGGACTGGCCGCGATAACGCAGATCGGCGGCCACGCTCAGCACGCCCTGCCCGCCATGGCCCTGGCTCTCGGTCAGCCAGGCCTGCGCCTCGGCCGTCAGTTCGGCCAGCGCCGCCTGCAATGCCGGCATCCCTCCGGGGGTCACGTCGAGAAACACCACCCGCACGAAGTCGGAGCGCAGATCGGCCAGCAGCCCGCCGAGTGCGGCCAGCACGCCGGGGGTTCGCGGCACGATCACCGCCCGCATCCCCAGTTCCTCGGCCAGCAGGCAGCCCAGCATCGGCCCGGCGCCGCCGAACGCCAGCAGCGCATACAGGCTCGGCTCCTCGCCCACCTGGGAGAACAGCCGGCTCACCTCGCGATACATGTTGGCCACCGCCAGCGCGATCACCGCCTCCGCCGCCGCCGCACTGTCGCGCCGCAGTGCCGCACCGATGCCGGCCAGCACCCGCGTCGCCGCCGCCCGGTCGATGCTCACCGCGCCGTAGCCCAGCTCGCCGGCCCCCAGCACACCCTTCACCGCGAACGCATCGGTGATCGTCGCCTGCGCACCGCCGCGCCCGTAGCACGCCGGCCCCGGCACCGAGCCGGCACTCTCCGGCCCCACCCGCAGCACGCCCAGCGCATCCACCGTGGCGAGCGAGCCGCCGCCGGCGCCGATCGAGGACACCGCGACGGTCGGCAGGAACACCGGATATTCGCCGACCAGCTGGCCGGTGCGGAAATCCGGCATCCCGTCGCGCAGCAGCGCCACATCGGCACTGGTGCCGCCAATATCCAGGCTCATCACCCGCGCGAACCCGGCCTGGCGCGCCACGAACCCGGCGCCGATGGCGCCTGCCGCGGTGCCCGACAGCAGCATCTCGATGCTGCGCCGCTTGCCGGCCCCCGCCGTCATCACCCCGCCATTGGATTTGGTCACCATCGGCGCCGCCACCACGCCGCGCTCGGCCAGCGCCGCCTCCAGCCGCCCGACGTAATGCGCCACCCTGGGCTGCACCGCGCCGTGGATGCAGGCGGTGACGCTGCGCTCGTATTCGCGCACGATCGGCCAGATTTCCGCCGAGCAGAACACCGGCAACTCCGGCCGCTCGGCCAGCAACATCGCCTTCACCGCCTGCTCATGCGCCGGATTGGCGTAGGCGTGCAGGAAGCCGATCACGATCGCCTCGGCACCCAGCGCCTCGGCCCGCGCCAGCGCCGCCAGCACGCTGTCCCGCTCCGGAGCAATCTCGGTGCTGCCGTCCGGCCGCATCCGCTCGCGCACCTCCAGCACCCGCTCGCGCGGCACCAGCGGCTCCGGCCGGCGGGAGAACAGGTCGTACGGATCGGGGATTTTCAGCCGCGCCAGTTCCAGCACGTCGCGGAACCCCTCGGTCGCCAGCAGGCACAGCCGCGCGCCTTTGTTCTGGATGATAGTGTTCACGCCGACCGTCGAGCCGTGGGTGAAATAGCCGATCGCCGCCGGCGGGATGCCGAACCGCCGCTCGATCTCGTCCAGCCCCTGCAGCACCTCCGCCCCCGGAGCGTCCGGGCGGGACAGCACCTTCAGCGTCTCCAGCGCCAGCCCGTCCTCGTTCAGCACGCAGAAATCGGTGAACGTGCCGCCGATATCCACCCCCACCCGATAGCTCATGACGCCACTCCGTTGCTGCCGGCGCCGCTCAGCTTGCGCGACAGCGCCGCCGCCGCCTCCTGCACCGCCGCGATATAGTCCGGTCGATGCTGGTGCCAGCGCTCGGTCAGGGTAGCGAGGTTCACCGTCGCCACCGCCCGCCCGCTGCGGTCGAACACCGCGGCGGCAACGCCGGCGGCGCCATCGACGAACTCGTTTTCGATTTCCGCGTAGCCCTGCCGGCGGGCCAGCGCGATCTGCGCCCGAATTTCCGCCGGGTCGGTGCGGGTCGCAGCCGTCACCGCCGGCAGCGGCAACGCCAGGCACCGATCGATGCTCGCCGCCGGCAGATACGCCAGCAGCACCCGGCCCATGGCGGTGCAATAGGCCGGCGCGTCCACCCCGCGCGGATCGTAGCGAACCTCCCGCGGGCTCGCCCGCTGGATCAGCGGTCGCACCCGGAACCCGCTCAGCATGGCGCCGAGATTGACCGTCTCGCCGGTGCGCGCCACCAGCGCCTCCACCACCGGGCGGCCGAGGGCGGCGACCCAGCGCGGCAGCCCGCCGAGCCAGTCGCCCTCCTCAAGCCCGAACGGATGCGCCAGCGCGTAGCCCTCCGCCGCATCGCGCGCCACGTAGCCGCGTGCCACCAGGGTGCGCAGCAGGGCCAGCGCGCTGCTCTTGGGAATACCCAGCTCCGCCGTCACCTCCGCCAGCCCCAGCGGACGGGGGGTGCAGCCCAGCAACTCCAGCAGGTCCAGCACCCGGTCGGCGGATTTCACCACCTCCGGCGCGGCAGGCTGGCTGTTCACGATACTGAACGCCGTTTTCATAGTCGAACGCTAGGCAGTCGCGGGGGCGGCCGTCAAGCCGCTCCTCAACCACCCCCGGCCGCACGGAGATCCAGCGCCGGCAGCGTCAGTCGCGGTGCCGCCGGCCATTATTGGGCTGAGCTTGTGCGGCGGGGCGATAGGCCGGTTGCGGATGGTAAGCCGGCTGCGCC
>JBEPTZ010000078.1:0-20355 GCA_041691815.1 Rhodospirillales bacterium
CCGCCGCACATCGCCGGCCAACGCCGCCCCCGCCAACGCCCAGGTGATGGTGCCGTGCAGGATGATGTCCGGCAGCCCGGCCGCCAGCGCCACCGCCCGCTCGGTATGGATCGGGTTCCAGATCCGCGCGCACTCGCTGTAGACATGCGGCAGGCCGCGCGCCGTGGGGATCGCCACCCCGCCCGGTCCGGCAGCCACCTCCTCCGGCAGCGCCGGGGCATCCTCCGGCATCGGCGCGTCCACCACCCCGTCGAACGCCACCCCGCGCAGCACCGCGCCGGACCACGAGGTGGTCAGCAGATCGCCGCTCTCCGCCTCCCGGCTCTCCAGCCGGGTCAGCAGAAACGCCCCGGCCGAGGTCTGCCGGCCATAGGCGATGCGGCTGGCGGTGGTGACCCGCATGCCAGGCCGGATCGGCTGATGGAAGACCGAATCCTGCGACACATGCACGTTGCGCAATCGCTCCACCGCACTCAGGCCGCAGCGTTCGGCCCGCGCGTCACTGCCCACCGGCTCCCATTCCAGACAGACGCAGAACGGCGCTGGCACCAGGCCATCCTCCAGTTCGCCGAAGCCCATGGACGCGGCGTAGGCCAGCGCCCAGCGCCAGGTGACGTCCTGGGTGGAGTGCTGTTCGAATCCTATGATGTCGGGGCGGATTGGCATTCAACACTCCAAGCAAGAGTCTTCTTTTTGTGAACAAAAAGAAGCAAAAAAACTTTTCATCCATGGGCCTCACAGGCGGTGGAAGACGGCGTCTTTCAGGCGGTCGGAGCTTAGCAGCACGGATTCAACGGCGCCGGCGTGGCGGCGCAGGCGCACCGCATACTGCGCGTTACCCCACGGGCGGCGCTGCACCGCCTGCCAGATATCCTCGGCAATCGGCTCCATCGGCAATTCCGCCTCGCGGTGGAAGGCTGGGCCCAGCCGCAGCAGCACCGCGCCGTCGCGCCGCAAAATCTCCACCTCGCTGCGCATCGCGGCGTTGCGGTAGAGCCCCAGGATGTCGGCCACATCGGCCGGCACATACGGCGGCACCGGCTGGAACACCCCCTGCTGCCCGCCGAATGCCAGCGCCAGGCCGCCCTCCTGCGTCACCCGCAGCCGGGCCAGGAAATGCGCCCAGCCATCCATGAAGCCGCCATCCTCATCCGGCCGGAAATTCAGCGTTGTACCGAGCTTGTCCAGCTTCAGCACCCCCTCGGCGGCATCGACACTCACCGTCGCCAACTCGCCGCTCTGCCGGTCCAGATAGTGCCCGGCCAGTGCGGTGGACACCGTGGCGGCGGGCGCCGGCGCCGGCTGCAGCACATCCTCCAGGCAGATATCGAGCACCCGGCGCAGCAGCCCGGTGCTGTCGGGATCCTCGCGGTTGCTCAGCAGCACCAGGCCGAAATCATGCTCCGGGACCAGCGCGAACATCGCCTTGTAGCCCGGCAGCCCGCCGCCGTGATGCAGCACCGTGGCACCGCGATACGGCCGCACCATCAGCCCCAGGCCGTAATGCGGCCGCTCGCCGCTGTTCAGCACGCCGCGCCTCGACATCTGCTCGACCAGATTGGCGCCGTGCAGCCCGCCCTGGCGGAACATTCCCTGCCAGCGCGCCAGATCAGCGACCGTCGAGACCAACCCGCCGGCGCCCGACAGCCCAAACGACCAGGTGCCCTTCTGCCACCCCTCCGGCGCCGGCACATACGGGTCGGCCAGCCTCGGCACGCTCTGGGTGTTGCTGTCGCACAGCAGCGTGTCGGCCATGCCCAGCGGCCGCCAGAACTGCTCGGCCAGGAAGGCGTCGAACGCCTGCCCGGTCACCCGCTCGATCACCAGGGCGGCGAGGTTGAAATTGATGTTGGTGTAGACCCAGCGCTCGCCGGTCGGCCAGCATTGCGTGGTCTGCGCGAAGATCAGCTCCAGCAGGTCCTGGCTGGAGCGCGGGTAGCGGAACCAGGTGCCGCGCAGCACCATCGACTCCATCGAATCGCGCAACCCGCTGGTCATGGTCAGCAGATGCCGCAGCCTGGTCGGCGTCTGCGGCCGCAATTCCGGGATCCAGCTGGTGATGTCGGCGTCGATATCCAGCCGCCCCTGGTGATGCAGCAGCGCGCAGGCGGCGCCGACGAAGGTCTTGGTGATCGAGGCAATCCGGAACCGGGTATCGGCCGCCACCGGCACCGCATGCTCGAGATTGGCCTGGCCGAACCGCCGCTCCAACACCACCTCGCCACCGCGCAGCAGGCTGAGCGCGCCGCCCGGTGCCTCGGCACCCCAGCCGGCGAACAGCGCCTCGACGCGGGCGATCTTGTCCTGGTCCATGCTCAGCACTCCTCGGGCAACGGAAACCGGTCGAGATACGGCTGGTATTCCGGTTCCACGTCGACCTGCATGGTCGCCAGGAACCGCACCACCGCGTTGTAGAAGGCGATCGTCAGCACCAGATCGGTGAGATCGGCCGCATCGAGAAAACCGCGCAGGGCGGCGAAGCTGGCCTCGCTCGCCGCCAGCCCCTCGGTCATCTCGCGCGCCGCCCGCAGCACCGCCAGCGCCGGCGCATCCAGCCCGCTCGGCCGCCCGGCGCTGTCGGCGATCAGGCCGGTGATATCGGCCTCGGTCACCCCGAAATCCTGGCCGATCTTCACATGGTGCGACCATTCGTACGGCGAGCGGGCCAGCCAGCCGACCTGCAGGATCGCCAGTTCGCGCAGCCGCGGGTCCAGCTTGCTGCCGTGGCGGATATAGCTGCCGAGGCCGCCGAACGCCCGCGCCGCGCCAGGGCTGTTCACCAGCAGCCGGTGCAGGGCGATCGGCCGTTTCAGCAGATCGCGGTCAGCCTCCGCCAGATCGCCGGCATCCAGATAGTTCAACCGCGCCATGGCAGCCTGTCCTTCCGCATCCGCAACCGGGGTTGCGCCGTCCCGGCCGGGATGCCACGATTCATCCGACATCGAACGATCAGCCAGGGAACGACGTGACCCCGCACGAGCACCTGCACATCCCCCAGCCCGGCGACCTGCCCGAGCCCCTGCCGGAACTGGACCGCGCCGCGCGCCATCTGGCAACCCCCTGCGGCGAGGGCGCCATGCAGTGGCGCAGCTGGGGGCCGCCGGACGCGCCGGTGCTGGTGCTGCTGCATGGCGGCACCGGCTCCTGGCGGCATTGGGCGCGCACCATTCCGGTGTTCGCCCGCGGCCGGCATGTGCTGGCGCCCGACCTGCCCGGCCTCGGTGAATCAGGCATGCCGCCGCAGCCCTACACCCTGCCGGATGTCGGTCGGATCGTCGCCGACGGGCTCGACCGGCTGATCGGCACCGAAGCCCGCTACGATATCTGCGGCTTCTCGTTCGGGGCATTGGCGTCCAGCGTGGTTGCAGCACAGCATGGCGCGCGGGTGCGCAGCCTCACCGTGGTCGGCCCCGGCGGCATGGGCCAGCCGCGCGCCGGTGTGGTGCTGGAGAAGGTGCGCAGCCGCACCGGCGCCGCCCGCACCGAGGCCAACCGGGTCAATCTCGGCCGCTTCATGCTGGCCGACCCGGCCCGGGTGGATGACGTCGCGCTGGCGATCCAGGACTGGAACACCGTGCATGCCCGGCTGAAAAGCAAGAATTTCGCGCTGAGTACCGGCCTGCTCGACGCCATCGCCGTCGCCACCGCCCCGCTCGGCGCCATCTGGGGCACGCGCGACGTCACCGCCTCCCCGACCCTGGAGGCACGGCTGGCCCGGCTGCGCGCCACCCGGCCGGATGTTTCGGTGCGGCTGATTGATGGCGCCGGCCACTGGGTCGCCTACGAAGCGCCCGAGGCGTTCAACGCCGCGCTGGCCGACCTGATGGGCCGGGCCGACCATCGCTCGTCACTGTAGCCACGCCAGCGCCGCCGCGATCCGTTGCAGCGGCAACGGCGCCGGCGCCGTGAGATGGTCCGGCCGGTACGTCTCAAGCGGCTGGGTGAATACCCAGTCGAACCCTAGCCCGGCCACGCAGGCCAGGTCCCAGAAGAACACGTCAAAGCGCCGCCCGGAGATCATCGCCAGCCGGCCGCCCGCGGGCATGAACATCGCATTGGTCAGCCCCGCCCCCAGCGGCCCCAGCACGCGCGCGGCGGAGGCGAACAGCGCCACCTGCTCGGGGAACGGCAGCAGCGAGGGCTCCACCACCTCCCAGCCGGCGGCCCGCGCCATCGCCTCCAGTGCCGGCTGGTTGGCCATGGCGCGGTTGGCGCCGGGCGGGCGGGTGACGAACAGCCGCCGGGTCGCCGCTGCCTCGGGGGCCAGCGCCCGCGCCAGCCGCTGCAGGGTTGGCGACTTGCGCCGGTTATGCTGGGAGACCGGGCCGGCCCAGAATAGCTGCGCCGGTTGCAGCAGCACTCCCGGCGCGCAGGCGATCGGCGTGGCATCCAGCCCCAGCCGCGCCGCCGCCCAGTGCAGCACCGGCCACAGCCACATCGCATGTTGCGGCACCGGCACCGCGATCCGCCGCAGCCCGAAATCCGCGACATGCACCAGCCTCGGCAGGACATCGGCCAGCAGATGCCCGTAATTGCCGCTCGAGGCGGTGAACACCACCACCACCGGGGCGTCGGCCGGCGGCCTCACCGCAGCGCCGGCAAGCAGCCGCGCCGGCGCATCCGCCAATCCGGCAGCGAACTCCGCCGCGCCGGCCTCGGCAAACGACTCCGCCAGCCCCTGCCCCGCCGCGTTCAGCACCAGGCAGCCGCCCAGCACCGCGCCACGCGGCACGGCGATGATCCATTCGTCCGGACAGGCGACCGGCCCGCGGGCGAACTGCGCCATGATCCCGGCGGTGGCACCCGGGTCCGGGCAGTGAAAATCGAACAGCCTCGGGGCTGCGGAGGCATAAAAAAGGCCGCGGCGGACGAACACCTCTCGGTGTGCGCTCGCCGCGGCCGGTATCAGCTCGAAGGCCAAATGCTTTCAGTCGAAGTGGCTCAGCGCGAGTAGAACTCAACCACCAGGTTCGGCTCCATCTGCACCGGATACGGCACATCGGACAGCTTCGGCGCGCGGGCGAAGCGGCCCTTCATCGCCCGGTGGTCGACTTCCAGGTATTCCGGCACGTCGCGTTCGGCGCTCTGGGTGGCGTCCAGCACCATGGCGAGCTGCTTGGATTTCTCCTTCACCTCGACCACGTCGTTGTCCTGCACCAGATAGCTCGGGATGTTCACCCGCTTGCCGTTCACCGTCACATGGCCGTGGTTGACGAACTGGCGGGCGGCGAACGGGGTGATGGCGAATTTCATGCGGTAGATCACCGCGTCCAGCCGGCGCTCCAGCAGCTCGATCAGGTTCTCCGAGGTATCGCCCTTGCGGCGCACCGCCTCGTCGTAATACTTGCGGAACTGCTTCTCGCCGATATTGCCGTAATAGCCCTTCAGTTTCTGCTTGGCCATCAGCTGGATGCCGAAATCGGTCGGCTTCTGCTTGCGGCGCTGGCCATGCTGGCCGGGGCCGTAGTCGCGCTTGCTAATCGGCGACTTCGGCCGGCCCCAGAGATTGACGCCGAGGCGGCGGTTGATCTTGTACTTGCTTTGGGCGCGCTTGGTCATGCGCGGTCCTTTCTCATCGGTGCCGGCCGCCCTTCAGGGAGCGATCATGGCGTTGTTGCACCGGTAGTCCCTTTTCGGCGTGAAAAGGGCGGGCGCGGAACCCGAAGTTCCGTCCACGTTCCCGGCAGTGGCCGGCGTATAGGCGGCGCCTCCATGCTTGTCAAACAATCGGGCCGGCATTAGCAGTGCGCCATGATCACACGCGGCGACATCCTCCTGCTCGGCCTCAACGCTTCCGTCACCGGCGCCCTGATCGGCGGCGCCATGCTGGGCCTTGGCATGAACCTGGTCTCCGAGAACATCAACATCGGCTGGCTGCTGATGGTCCCGGCCGCGCCATGCGCCGCCCTGATCGGCTGGATTCACGCCAAGCGGCTGGCCCGCCGGCTGCCCGAATAACCCACCCGGAATAACCTACTGGGCCACCGCCGCCGACCACGGCGACATGAAGTCGCTGATGCCGGTGCGGGTGCCGTCCGCCCCCTGCATGATCACGTTCGGGCAGGCGAAATTGACCGGGCTGGCGGTCTGCTCCACCACCGCCAGCGTCCCATCCTCGGCCAGGCCGGCGAGGATATCCGCCGCCAGACGCTGATCGGCAGTGCATTCCTCGGCGCTCGACACATCGATGCGCGGATGATGCGCGGCCTGCTCCGGCGTCATGCCGAAATCGGCGATCGAGGTCAGCACCTGGAACACCGCGCCGAGGATGCGCCGGCCGCCGGAAGCCCCGGCCGCCAGCACCGGGCGATCGTTATATTTCATAATCACCGGGCACATATTGGTCAGCGGCCGCTTGCCGGGAGCGATCGAATTCGCCTGTCCGGGGCGCGGATCAAACCACATTATGCCGTTATTCAGCATAATTCCGGTGCCTGGAAGCGCCACCCGGCTGCCAAAAGAGGACATTAAAGTGGTGGTCAGCGCCACCATGCTGCCCTCGGCGTCGCAGGTGGTGATGTGGGTGGTGCAGGTCTCGGCGCCCGCCGGTTCCGCCGGCTCCTCGGCACCCAGCCCGGCGAGCCGCTCGACATAGGCGGCCTTCATGGTGCGGGCCAGCAGCCGGTACCAGGCGGCATCCGGTGCAGCGCCATACGGTGCGTCGACCATGGTCTGCAGCACCCGGCGCAAGGTCGGCGCGGCGGTGAGGCCGGTGGCGAGTTGCAGCACGCGGCCGCGGCGCCATGCCACCTGGGTCGCCTCGCGCAGCACCGCCCTGGTGGCGGCGAGGTCGCCGGCATCGATCACCCCGCCGGCCGCCTTGATGTCGGCGGCGATCGAGGCGGCGATGTCGCCCTCATAATAGTCGCGCAGCCCGGCATGGCCGAGCCGCTCCAGCGTGTCGGCCAGCCGCCCCTGGACGATGTAGCTGGCGCCGCCATCGGCGGCCGGCTGCGGCGGCAGGCCGTCGCGCAGATAGACGCGGGCACTCTCCGGATACTTCGCCAGCACGCTGGCCGAGCCGAGGATCTTCAACGTCGAAAACCAGTCCACCGGCAGCCCGCGCCTAGCCAGCGCCACCGCCGGCGCCATCACCTCGGCGAGCGGCAGCCGGCCCCAGGTGCTGTGCAGCTTCTCGTAGCCGGCCACCGAACTCGGCACCGCGACCGACAGCGGGCCGTGGATGTTGGCATCGCCCTCCACCCCCTCCCAGCGGAACAACTCAGTGGTCATCTTGCCGGTGAGCCTGAAGTTGGCCGGGCTCAGGTGGCGCGGCGACACCGGGCCGAAATCCACCACCTGGGCATTCGCCTCGCCGGCCATATGCACCATGCCGAAGCCGATGCCGCCGAGGCCGGAGTTCCACGGCTCCATGGTGGCCAGCGCGAAGGCGGTGGCGACCGCGGCATCCACCGCATTGCCGCCGGCCTCCAGCACCGCCACCCCGGCCAGCGCCGCGTCGCGCGCCTGCGACACCACCACGCCGCGCCGGCCGCTGGCCGACGGCTTGGTGACGTTCCAGTGCTGGGTCGCATGCCGGGGCGGGTCATAAGTCATCGGCGTTCTCCTCGTTACGGCTACACCAGCGCAAAACCCGCGCCTCGGCAATCGCCCCTCAGCCAGGCACCCAAACCCGCCCGTCGAACAGCCGCCGCGCGGTGCGGTAGAACGAGCCGGCAAGGGCCACCCAGGCGCCATCTTGCCGCGCCACCTCCGCCCCGACGTTGAGGATGCCCGACGGCATGCCCAGCCGCAGCATCCCGCCGCCGCCACGCAGCACCTCGGCCACCAGCGTGTCGTCGATCAGCGCCGCCACCGCGGTGCATAGCGAGATGGTCAGCGGCAGTGCCCGGTGTGCCTGGCCGTTCGACATCGCGCGCGCCAGCAGGTCCATCTCCGCTGCTGCGATCGCCGCCCCGGCGAGGCTCGGGCTGTCGCTCGGCGGCGCCACCATGCAGATGAACGGCACGCTGGTGATCCGCCCCGCCGCCTCGGCATCCGGCGCGATGCCCATCCGCACCGAGGCCTGCCGGCGGATTGCATCCAGCAGCGCCAGCAGGTCGGGCCGCGCCTCGATCTCGTCGGGCAGCGCGGCAGCCGGCATGCCGACATCCTTGGCCCGCACGAACACCGCGGCATTGGCGGCATCCACCATCGAGGCCTCGATGGCGCCGAACCCCGGCACCTGCAGCACATCGCGCGGCTGGCCGGTTGGCAGCAGCTTTCCAGTGGTCGCGCCGCCCGGCTGCAGGAAATCCAGCCGCACCGGCGCGCCGGAGCCGCTGACGCCGGGGATCACCAGCGCGCCGTCATAGCGCGCCATGCCGTCCTCCAGCGGAAAGCTGCCGTGGATGAGCTTTTTCGTGTTGGTGTTGTAGATCCGCACCGTCGCGGTCTCGCCACCCGCCGCCACCAGCCCCTCGTCGACCGCGAACGGCCCGACCGCCGAGCTCATGTTGCCGCAGTTCTGCCGGTAGTCCACCCGCGCCTCGCGGATCACCACCTGGGCGAAGGTATAGTCGATATCGGCATCCGCCCGTTGCGACGGCGCCAGCACGCACACCTTGGACAGCGACGAGATGCCGCCGCCCATGCCGTCAAGCTGCCGCCCATACGGGTCCGGCGAGCCCATCGCGGCGGTGAAGATCGGCGCCCATGCCTCCCGGTCCGCCGGCAAATCGCGCGCATGAAGCATCAGCGCCTTGCTGGTGCCGCCGCGCATGAAGACAGCCGGGATCGGGCGCTGGCGCAAGGATCGGTCCTCCGGGTTGGCGCGCGCATCCTACCGGCCGGCGGCGGCGGGCGGAAGCACAGCCATTCAGCCGGCGGACCGCGCCACCGCCTCACGCTGGTAGACGGCAAACAGCGCCTTGCCGATCAGCGAGGTCTCCGCCTCCACACAACGTGCATAGACTGCGGCGCGCGTCGCCTGGATCGCCGCGGCATCCGGCGACGCGGCGCTCGCCAGTTCGACCAGTTGCGCCGCCAGCCTGGAATTTCCCTGTCCTGCCAGCAGCGCCGCCCGCTCTGCCAGCACCGCCGCGCCGCCGGCCAGCGCCGCGATCTCGGCCGCCAGTTCCGCCGCCGGAGCGGGCTTGAGATGCGCCGGGTCACCGTCGAACCAGCCGCCATAAAGGTGCCAGATACCGCGCACGACGAATTCCGGGTCGTCGTATTTCGGCCGCAGATATGGCCTCGCCAGCAGCGCCTCGGGTGCCGAAACCGCGTGCAGCACCTGGTTCAGCGTGCTGCCGCCGTTCATCAGCGCCAGCGTCTGGCGGGTCAGGCTCTCCAGCACCTCGGCACCCTCGCCCAGCATCTGCGCCACCCGCTCCGTGCCGGCGACCGGCGGGCCGTGGCCGGGCACCAGCACCTCCGGCCGCAGCGCCTGCATCCGGCGCAGCGCGTCCGCCCATTCCGGCGCATAGCGCTGCACCTTGCGCGGATTGCCGGCATTCGGGAACACCCAGATGACGAAGTCGCCACTGACCAGCACGCGCTGCTCCGGCAGCCACACGAAGCTGGCGTCGTCGGTCTCGCCACGGCCATGCGCCAACTCGATCCGCCGGCCGCCGATGCTCAGCGCCAGCCGGTCGTCATACACCGCGTCCGGCCGGCGATGGCCTTCCGGAAAGCTGTAGCCGGGCTGATCGAACTGCCGGCCCATCACCAGGCTGTTCAACGCGTGCGTCGCGTCGTAGCGGTCGAACCGATAGAGCACGTTGCGGTGGGCAATGATGCGCGGCCGGGCAACCCCCCGCGCATCGGCCTCGGCATCCAGCAACCTGGCGCCCCAGCTGTGGTCGATATGGCCATGGGTATAGATGACGGTATGCACCGGGCCGTCATCCCACCGGCGCAACGCGGCGAGGGTCTGGTGCGCGGTCTCCCGGCTGCCGGTATCCACCAGCACCAGCCCGGCCGCGGTGCGGATGGCGGTTGCGTTGCCGAACAGATAGCCGGTGTGCAGGCTCGCCACCCCGTCCGCCAGCGGCCTCGCGACCCCGCCCGCCACCGAGGCGGTCCAGTCCTCCATCGGCGCGGCGCCGTGCCATAGCTGCTCGAAGAGCGGGTCCTGTTCCACGCTGTTCCCTCGTCGATGCTGCTTGGACAGCCTAGAACGAAAAGCGAACACTAGTCAACCCGCCAGACCGCCCAACAGACGGCCCGCAGCGGACGCCGCCGCATAACACCGGCTCAGCGATCAACCGGCTCCCAGCCATGCAGAAGCCGACGGGTTTCGGCGTCGAAGGCGAAGTAATTGCCACCGTTGTTCGCCGGCTGGTCGTGTTGCCGCCCGATCGCCTCGCCGCGCAGATGGCAGAGCAGCAGCGTTCCGACGCCGCCATGCGCGACCACCGCAATATCACCCGCGCCGGACGCAGCGATCACCGCCTCGATCGCGGCCACGATGCGCCGCTGGGCATCCACCGCCCGCTCCCAGCCGCGAACGCTCTGCTCCGGATGCGCGAAGAACAGATCGGCCACCGCCTCGAACTCGGCGCGCGGCAGATAGCCGGTCGCCGACCGGTCATTCTCCCCCAGCCCAGCCAGCACCCGCGCCACCAGGCCGCAATGCCCGGCCAGGATCTCCGCGCCATCACGCGCCTTGCGCTCGTTGCTGCACCACACCGCGCGCAGACCGGCCACCCAAGGCAGCCGCAGCGCGCGCCGCATCCGCGCCAGTCCGCGCGGCAATAACGGCCAGTCGCACACCGGCACCGCGGCGTCGATCACCACGTCGGGGTGGGTGATGAAGGTGACGGTCGCCACCCGCTACCCCAGCACATGCCGCAGCAGGCCGGCCGAGGCGATGCCGATCAGCACGGTCGCCAGCATCGGCAGCCGGCTGGCCGCCAGCAGGGTGATCGCCAGCGCCAGCAGATCGGCCGGTTCGCGCGAGGCAAATGCCGGCGCGATCACCGAGATCAGCACGCAGGGCGGTGCCGCCTCCATCATCACCCTGGCCCGCCGGCTCAGCGTGCGGCCGCGCAGCACGGTGTAGCCGAGCGCCCGGGTGGCATAGGTGGCCGAGGCCATCAGCAGAATGGTCAGCAGCGTTGTGCCGTGGATCATGCCTCGCTCCCGGCGAGCAGGAACGCCGCCGCCAGCCCCGACAGCGCGCCGGCCGCCACATACCAGGCGCCAGGCAGCAGCAGATAGGCGGCCACCGCCACCACCAGGCTCACCAGCCACGGCCGCGCCGCCGCCGCCCCGGTCCAGAACCCGCGCAGCAGCACCAGGAAGATCGCCGGGAACGCCATATCCAGCCCCCAGCTTCGCGCATCGCCGAACACCGGCCCGATCGCCCCGCCCAGCGCAGTGAACGCCACCCAGGTGACGTACAGCGCCACCGCCAGCCCGAGATAATGCGCCAGCCGAAACCCGCCCCCCCGCCGCGCGTCGACCAGCGCCAGCGCCCAGCTTTCGTCGCACATCAGGAACAGCGCCGGATAGACGATGCGCCGCGGCAGATGCCGGAGATAAGGCGCCAGTGCGGCGCCCATCAGGATATGCCGGCTGTTGATCAGCAAGGTGATCGCCACGATCAGCAGGATATGCGGCGGCGAGGTCCACAGCGCCACCGCCGCGAACTCCGAGCCGCCGGCGAAGTTCAGCCCGGTCAGCAGCGGCACCTCGGCGACGCTGAAGCCCTTCTGCGCCGCCTGGGCGCCGAGCACCAGCGCCGCCGGGATCATCCCAAGCATCATCGGCAAGGCAGCCGCGACCCCCTGGCGGATCTCGGCGATGGTCTCGGCGCGGCGCGGCGCGGCGGTGTCGGCATCCATCGTGAAGGCTCCACTTGCGCGGGCAGAATAGACCATGCCTCGCGCCATTCGGTTGCGTATCCTGCGCCAGATTGCCACCGCACCGGCATATCTCACCGCATTTCCGACAGTTCATGCTAGTATATGCCATGAACCTCGATGCCATCGATCGCCGCATCCTGCGCACCCTGCAGCGCGACGGCCGCATGCAGAACAACGACCTGGCCCGCGCCGTCGGGCTGTCGCCGTCGCCCTGCCTGCGCCGGGTGCGACTGCTGGAGGAGGCCGGCGTCATCGCCCGTTACGTCGCGGTGCTGGACCCGGCCAAGATCGGCCGCGGCCTCACGCTGTTCGTCCGCATCTGGCTGAAGGCGCAGGACGAGGACACCATCGAGCATTTCATGGCCGAGGTCATCAGGCTGCCCGAGGTGCTGGAATGCTACCTGATGCTCGGCGATTGCGACGCGATGGTGCGGGTGGTCGCCGCCGACATCGCCGATTACCGCCGCTTCCAGTCCGAGCATCTGAGCCGCATCCGGGGCGTGCAGAACGTGAAAACCGACGTGCCGAGCCAAATCATCAAGCAGACCTCAGAACTGCCGCTGTGACGCCAAAGGGATAAAGTTTTTTTGCTTCTTTGTTTTCAAACAAAGAAGACTTACTTGCTTCTTACCCGAATCGCTCCAGCGTGTACCACGGATTCGGCCGCTCCCCCCGCAACACCGCATCCGCCGTCAACCGCCCGGCCACCGGCCCCAGCGTATACCCGTTGGCGGTTACCGCGTTGAAGAACCCCGGCAGCCCCGGCGCCTCGCCGAGCAGCGGCGCGCGGTCGATCGCGGTGTTGATGCCGGTCCACGAGCGGATGATCGACAGCCCGCGCAGCGCCGGCAGCACCTGTGCCGCCACCCACAGATTGCCCTCGATATTGCGCCGCAGATTGCGGGTGCGGCCGTCCTTCGCGTCGTACGCCCCAAACCAGCCGCCGCCGACCAGCAGCCCGCCGCTGTCCTGCTGTTTGAGCGACAGATGCCGGTGCGACAGCGCCACCAGATGGCCCACCAGCGGCGGCGCCGGTTCGGTGACGATCACCTGCTGCACGGTGCCGGTCACCGGCAGGTCGAGCCCGACCATCGCACCGATCCGCTTCGCCCACGGCCCGCCGCAATTCACCACTTTTCCGGCCATCACGGTGCCGGTGGCAGTCCGCACCTGCCAGAAGCTGCCTTCGCGCCGGATGCCGGTCACCTCGGCGCCCTTCAGCATCCGTGCGCCATGCTGCTGCGCCAGCCGGGCCAGCGCCATGGTGCCGCGCAGCGGGTCGATCCGCCCCTCGGCCGGGCAGAACACCGCGCCGAGCAGGTCCGGCGACAGACTCGGCGCCAGGGCGCGCAACTCGTTGGCGCCGATCAGATGGCTCTCGATGCCCCAGCGCGCCTCCATCGCCTGCTTGGCGCGCAGCCAGACAAGATCGTCCTCGGTGGCGGCCAGCATCAGCCCGCCCCGGGTGGAGATGCCGAGGCTCTCGCCGGCCTCGGCGGCGATCTCCTTCCACAGCGCGATGCTGCGCAGCGACAGCGGCAGGGTATGCGCCGCCGGGCCGCCATCCGGCTCCATACCGGGGTGGCCGAAATCATAGCTGAGCAACTGCACATGCAGGCTGCCGGCATTGGCGGTGGCGGCCGCCATGCCGGTCTCGTCACGGTCAATCACCAGCACATCGGCGCCGTCTTTCGCGAGGTAATAGGCCGCCGCCAGCCCCACCGAGCCGCCACCGATCACCACGATATCGGCCGCCTCGGCCGGCCGATCGGCATTGCGCACCGGCAGCAGCCGCTGGTTCGGCGTCGGGTCATCGAGCAGCGGCGCCTCGAACTCGCCGGCCTCGAACATCAGGGCGGCGGCCGGCACCGGCTTCACCGGCACCCGCGGCGCGGCGAAGGCGTCGGCCTTGGGTGCGTCGGGGCACAGCCGGGCGATGCTGGCGGCGCAGAACCGGCCCTGGCAGCGCCCCATGCCGGCCCGCGTCGCCTTCTTCAGCGCGGCGATCGAGACGAGGCCGCCGGCGATCTCCTGGCGCAGCCGGCCGGCGGTCACCTCCTCGCAGCGGCAGATGATGGTGTCGTCGGCGATCGCGTCGGGCGGCGGCGGCGGAAACAGCGCCCACAGCGCCCGCTGAAACGCCTGCGCGCGGGCCAGCGCCGCCCGCAATGCCGGCTCATCCGGTGCTGCCAGCCCGAGGTCGCGCGCCGCCGCCAACCCGGCCAGTCGCCCGCGCGCCAGCGCCACCCGCGAACCGCCAAGTGCGGCGCCATCGCCGACCGCGAACACGTTCGCCAGCGCGGTGCGGCCATCAGCGTCGGTTTCGGTGGCCAGATGCCCCAGCCCTTCGTCGACGAAGCGATGCGGGATATCCAGCGCCCGCGCCAGCCCGGTTTCCGGCTGGAAGCCGAGATTCATCGCCACCACCTCGGCGGCGATGGCGCGCGGGCCGGTGGGCGTGGCCAGATGCGCCACCGCCACCCTGCCCTCGCCCTCCAGATGGGTCAGCCGACTCTCCCAGATGATGCCCACGCGTGCCCGCTCCAGCGCCGCGAGATAGCCGAGGCCCTGGCGCACCAGCCCTGGTGCCGCGCGCAGCATCGCCCAGCCATGCCGCAACCCGCGCAGCGAGGGTTTCGCCGCCGCCTCGATGACGGCGGCCACCTGCACCCCGCCAGCCACCAGTTCGCAGGCCAGTTGCAGGTTCAGCGGCCCGCTGCCGGCGATCAACACCCGCTGCCCCGGCGAGACGCGCTGGGCGCGGGCCAGGGTCTGCAACGCGCCGGTGGTCATCACGCCGGGCAGGGTCCAGCCCGGCAGCGGCATCGGCCGCTCATGCGCGCCGGGAGCCAGGATCAGCCGCTTCGGGTGAAAGGTGACGGCGCGGCCGGCAACCACCGCGGCCAGTTCCTCGCCACGCTCGAACCCGCCCCACACCGTCGCATCCTGCAGCAGCACCACCCCGGCGCGCCCGGCCCGCGCCGCCAGCGAGGCGCCCTCGCGGAACTGCACATCCGGCGCGTCATGCGCATGGCTGGGGGCGAGCGGCTTGTGATACTGCCCACCGGGTGCGGCCCGCTCATCCAGCACCACCACACTTGCCCCGGCCTCGGCGGCGGCAATCGCGGCGGCCAGCCCGGCCGGCCCGGCACCGACCACCAGCACGTCACAGGCGCGATCCTCGGCCTGGGCGGCGGTCGGCTCGGGGGCCAACGGCGCGAGATCGAGCGGCATCGCGCCGGTCACAAGCATGCCGTGGCGCACCTTCTCCAGGCAGGCGCGGCGGCCGGTCTGGCCGTCCACCGTCACCACGCAGTCGAAACAGGCGCCGATGCCGCAATATAGCCCGCGCGGCGCGCCGCCGGCGGTGGTGCGATACGCCACGATCCCGGCCGCCGACAGCGCCGCCGCCACCGTCTCGCCGGCCAGCGCCGGGATGTCCTGCCCCTCGAACTGGATGGTCACCGCCTCGCCAGTCGGGCGGATCGCGGAATGGTTCAGGCGCATGGGCTGGTCTCCGGCCGCATATCCTTGCGGCAGCAGGTGAAATCGGTTGCACTGCGAGCCTGAACAGCGCGGACCGGGAGCACAAGATGGCAGAGTACGATCTGGTGGTGCGCGGCGGCACGGTGGTCACCGGCAGCGACACGGTGCGCGCCGATGTCGGCATCCGTGCCGGGCGGATTGCCGCGGTCGGCGAGCGGCTGGAGGGGGCGGCGAGCCTCGATGCCGGCGGGCTGCTGGTGCTGCCGGGCGGGGTGGATACGCATTGCCATATCGAGCAATTGCAGGAGGGCGGCGGGGCCGACGAGGAGACCTGGGAGACCGGCAGCCGCGCCTGTTTTGCCGGCGGCACCACCTCGGTGGTCAGCTTCTCCACCCAGTTCAAGGGCGCCGGCATCCTGGCGCCGCTGGCCGAATACCGTTTCCGCGCGCAGCAGGCGATGGTCGATTACGGCTTCCACCAGATTATCACCGATGCCTCGGATGACGTTGTCTGGAAACAGATTCCGCAAGTGGTCAGCGAGGGCGTGCGCAGCCTGAAAGTGTTCCTCACCTACGACCCGCTGCACCTGGACGATCGCGGCTTCCTGCGCGTGCTGGCCGCCGCCCGCCGCGCCGGGGCGCTGGTGACGGTGCATTGCGAGAATTACGAGGCGATCAACTGGCGCACCGAGGCGCTGCTGAAAGACGGCCGCACCCAGCCGAAATACCACGCCTGGGCGCGCCCGCGCATGGTCGAGCGCGAGGCCACCCATCGCGCCATCGCGCTGGCCGAACTGGTCGACCAGCCGATCCAGATCTTCCATGTCTCGTGCAGCGAGGTCGCCGCCGAAATCGCCGCCGCCCAGGCGCGCGGGCTGAAAGTGTGGGGCGAGACCTGCCCGCAATATTTCACCCTGACCGCCGCGCATATCGACCGGCCGGGCTTCGAGGGCGCGAAATTCATGTGCTCCCCGGCGCCGCGCAACGAGGCGGATACCATCGCACTATGGGATGATGTGCGGCGCGGCACGCTGGATGTGGTGTCCTCCGACCACAGCGGCTGGAGCTATGGCGGGCCGCGCGGCAAGCGGGTGAACGGGGTGGATGCGCCGTTTCGCGATATTCCGAACGGCGTGCCGGGGCTCGCCGCGCGGCTGCCGATATTGTTCAGCGAGGGGGTCGGCAAAGGGCGGATCGATCTCAACCAGTTCGTGCGGATCACCGCCACCAATCCGGCCAGGCTGTTCGGGCTGTATCCGCGCAAGGGCAGCATCGCGCCTGGCTTCGATGCCGATCTGGTGCTGTGGGACCCAGCGAAAAAGGTCACGCTTACCAACGACTTGATGCAGCATGTTATGGATTATACCCCCTACGAAGGCATGCAGGTGACCGGCTGGCCGGTGGCCACGCTGCGGCGTGGCGAGGTGGTGATGCGCGATGGCAAGGTGCAGGCCGAACCCGGCAGCGGCCAGTATCTGCCGCGCGGACCGTACGACCTGATCCGCCCGCGCGGTGTGCTGCCGGATGGGTTCGACGCTTCGGCGTTTGCATGAGCGCCTTGCTGTCGGTGCGGGGGCTGACGCGCTCGTATTACGGGGTGCAGGCGTTGCGCGGCGTGGATCTGGAGGTGCGGGCCGGCACGATCACCGCGCTGATCGGGCCGAACGGGGCAGGAAAAACCACTGCATTCCAATGCATCAGCGGCGTGGTGCCGCCGGATGGCGGAAAAGTGGTATTTGATGGCCGCGACATCACCGGCTGGCGGTCCGACCAGATCACCCGCAGCGGGCTGACCCGCACCTTCCAGATCGCCCGCGGCATCCCGCGCCTGTCGGTGCTGGACAACCTGATGCTGTATGCCGCCGACCAGCCCGGCGAGGCGCTTGGCGTGGCACTGCTGGGCGGCGGGCGGGCGGCGGAGGAGGCGGCGCGGGTGCGCGCGGTGGAGATCGCGCGGCGGCTTAACCTCTTGCAGGTGGCCAATAATCCCGCCGCGGCGCTGTCCGGCGGACAGAAGAAGCTGCTGGAGATCGGCCGGGCGCTGATGGCGCGCCCGAAGCTGATCATGCTCGACGAACCGATCGCCGGGGTGAACCCGAGTCTGGCCGAGGAGATCGCCGAGCACCTGCGCGGGCTGTGCGCCGATGGCATCACCTTCCTGGTGATCGAGCATCACATGGACCTGATCGCCAGGCTGTGCGATCCGGTGATCGTCATGGCCGAGGGAAAGCGGCTGATCGAGGGCAAATTCAGCGAGATTTCGGCAAATAGTGACGTGCAGGAGGCCTATATGGGCAGCCGGAAATGGGCCTGAGATGAGTCTTCTGCATTCGAATGCAGTGGTCTGCGGCTACGGCGCCGCGGACGAGATTCTGAAGGGCGCCGAGTTGCGGGTGGAGCCGCGCGAGCTGGTGGCGATCATCGGGCCGAACGGCGCCGGCAAGTCCACCCTGCTGAAGGCCATCGCCGGGCTGCTGCGGCTCAAATCCGGCCGCATCCTGCTGGAGGAGCGGCCGATCGAGGCGCTGTCGCCACGGGCGCGGGCGCGGGCGGGGATCGCGTTCGTGCCGCAGGAGGCCAACGTGTTCCCGACCATGACAGTACGGGAAAACCTGGAGATGGGCGGGTTTCTCGAATCGCGCGCCGCACATGGGCGGATCGAGGCGCTGTTCGGGCGGTTTCCTATCCTGGCGGAGAAGCGGCGGCAGGCGGCGCGGACGTTGTCGGGCGGGCAGCGGCAGATCCTGGCGATGGCGATGGCGCTGATGGTGCAGCCGAAGCTGCTGCTGCTGGATGAGCCGTCGGCCGGGCTGTCGCCGAAGGCGGCCGAGACGCTGTTCGACAGTATTGCCGCGATCCATGCCGAGGGCACGGCGATCGTGATGGTGGAGCAGAACGCGCGGGAAGCGTTGATGATTGCCGACCAGGGGGTGGTGCTGGTGGACGGGCGCACCGCGCGCAGCGGGCCGGCGCGGGCGATGGCCGAGGACCCCGAGGTGCGGCGGCTGTTTCTGGGAGGGTGAGGATGGACGCGGATGTGGGCAACTGGCCGCGCTGGAACAGCCCGGCGGCGGCCGGGTGGTCGGCGGATGGGCTGGCGCGGGCGCGGGAGATCGCCGCCGGCATGAACACCGCGGCGGTGATGGTGGTGGCCGGCGGGCTTGTGGTGGATGCCTGGGGGGCGGTGGAGCGGCGCTATAATGTGCATTCGATCCGCAAGAGCCTGCTGTCGGCGCTGATCGGCATCCATCATGCGGCCGGGCGGATCGACCTGGAGGCGACGCTGGGCGGGCTGGGGATCGATGACCGGCTGGGGCTGAGCGAGCGGGAGAAGCTGGCCAATGTGCTCGATCTGCTGTGCGCGCGGTCGGGCGTGTATCATCCGAGCGGCTATGAGTCGGCGTGGATGCTGGCGATCAAGCCGGCGCGGCACAGCGCCGGGCCGGGGACGACCTGGTGCTACAACAACTGGGATTTCAACGCGCTGGGTAGCATCTTCCGGCAGTTGACCGGGACGGAGATTCACACCGATTTCGCAGAGAGGATCGGCAAGCCGCTGGGGATGCAGGATTTCGAGCCGGAGCGGGACGGCAGCTATGTGGCGCTGGAGGCCTCGGTGCATCCGGCCTATCCGTTCCGCATGACGGCGCGCGACCTGGCACGGTTTGGGCAGTTGTTCCTGCGGCATGGGCGTTATGGCGGTGCGCCGCTGGTGCCGGCGGACTGGGTGGCGGCGAGCACGGCGCCGGTCTCCGACGCTGGGGCGCGCGGCGCTTATGGCTATATGTGGTGGGTCTCGCGCGCCGGGCTGCTGTTTCCCGGCTCGGCGGTGCCGGCGGGGACGTATTCGGCGAATGGCGCCGGCGGGCATTACGTGGTGGTGGTGCCGGCGCTGGACGCGGTGGTGGTGCATCGGGTGGATACCGATGTGAAGGATCGCGCTGTCAGCGGCGGGCAATTCGGGCGGTTGTTGCGGGCGATCCTGGACGCGGCGGGCCGCCCCGGTTGAGGCGGCCCGCGCCGGGCGAAGTTCAGGCCTGGTTGCGGCGGCGGCGGATCATCGCCAGCGAGAACAGGCCGGCGCCGAGCAGGGCCATGCTGGCGGGTTCGGGGACCGGCGCCACCACGTCGAATGCGCCAAGCCGGTTCACCCCATAGTCTGCACCACCGGCAACCGAATAGCCAAAGCTCTGCGACAAGCGCAGTGCCACGGTCGGGTTGGACGCGTCGGGGAAGCTCTGGCCGGGATAATAGTCCAACCCGGCAATTGCCGCGGTGAAGTAGCTGTTAGGGATCGAGAATTCGATCGTGCTCTGGTCCGAACTGATCGAGACCATTACGCCCGGAGTCGCCATATAACCTGAAACACCGGGAATGAACGCGCGCAGATTCGTCACTTCGAATCCCAGGTCCGAACCGTTATTGTTCTGGGGATCGAGATCGAAATACAGATTAGCGAACGCCCCAGCGGCACTGCCGCCGCCAGCGGCATCCGTCTGCAGCAGTCCATAGAGCGAACCACCAGTATCATTGAGATAAATCGAATAGCCGATCGCATTGCTCTCGGTCGTCGGGGCACCGAAATTGCTTGTCGCGGCCCCCGGATTGTAGGTCACGATTGCGGTCGCGGCTCCGTATTCACCCGCGCTCAACACGCCGTCGACTGTCGGTGCGGCCGCAGCCGACTGCATAACGCCGAAGACGGCGCAGACGGCAACCGCCGTGACATAATGGAGGCGCTCGGGACGAAAATGACGCATGAGGACCGGTCTTTCTGGATCGCGGGAGCAAGATTGCCCCCGCAGCGAACATTGAATGACGAGACGTTGCAGTTTACAAAACATCACATTATATCGATATCGCTATAATAGGGTCCGTGTCGGGGCACGCACAAGTGCTCGCCACGTTGTTCAGACATTTTTCGACATTTTTCGTATTCCGCAGAGTCGACTGGCTGCGCGGCATGCGGCGGATGGCGGCGACGGCGAGACCCCGGGGCGGCGCCGCGGCGGGGGGGGCCGGGGCGATAGAGGCCAAAAGGGGACCCGCAATGTGGGGG
>JBEPTZ010000079.1:0-19690 GCA_041691815.1 Rhodospirillales bacterium
TCACCACCGCGCGGCATTGCTCATCCGTGCCATACAGACGATCAAATTCAACCTCGCTCAGCCCCCGCTGAAACTGCACAGAATTTCGAGCCATCGAATTCCTCCGCTAAATCATCAACGTTCTTGTTTCGTACAACTCCCCGAACGGCTGAGCAAGATGGCTAAGCAGGATCCCTTTTCACGCAGGCATCAGGTTCAGCCGCCGGTTCTGGCGGCCGGGGCGGGGGGTACGCGGTTCTCGCCGGCGCGCAGTTGCGCCAGTTCGGCGGTCACCTGGCGGGCACGCTCGGGCTGCATCGCCGCCAGCACCGGGGCGGCCTTGCGCTCGTTCATCCGGTCGAGCACCTGAAGCAGCACGTTGCGGTCGAGATCGTTGAAGATCGCCGCCGCATCGCGCGGTTTCATGGTTTCGTAGAGCTTCACCAACCCCTGCCAGTTGGCGCTCTCGCGCGCCTTGCGGGCGGTGTTCAGGCTCTCCAACCGCTGTTGCAGCGAGGTGAGTTCGGCGACCCGCGCGCCGATGCGTTTTTCCGCCGCCGCCAGCACGCCCTCGCGCGCGGTGAGCCCGGCGGCGCGGGCATCCAGCTCGGCGCTGCGATGGCGCAGATCGAGCAGCAGCTTGCGCTCGTCGTCACCGACCGGGGGCGCGGCGCAGGCGATCGGCGCTGACGGCGCGATGCCGGGTGGCGGCGCCGGCGGTGTGGCGGCAACCGCCCTGGCCGGTTCGGCCGGCGCGGCATGGGCGGCTTCCGGCACCGCGGCGCGCACCAGCACCGCCGATTTCACCAGCAGCAGCACCGCCATCGCCGCGATGGTCATCGGCAGCAGGCGCGGGCGATGGAAACCACGGCTCATATTCCCCTCCCCGGCTGGCGCGTCATTTGCTCAGCCGCAACGCCCGCAGCAGGTCGCGCTCGGCCTGGCTGCGCACCCGCGGCGCCACCTCGCTGAGATCGGCCAGCCGCGGCTCCGGCTCCGGCTCGCGCGGCGGCGCCCAGGCCATCGGTTCGCGGGGCAGCGGCTCCCGGAGCAGCAGCTCTGGGGCGGCAGCGGCCACCGGCTGATCCAGCACCCGCGCCGCGCGCACCAGCCGGTCCAGCCGGTCGGCCAGCTTCTCGCCGCGATCGTTGAGGAACAGCAGGTCGTCCTTCAGCCGGCCGCCGGCCTCCATCTGCCGCACAATCTGCCGGCCGGTGCCCTCGGCCGCCTCGCGCAGCCGCTCCACCCCCTGCTCGGCGGCGTGCGAGGAGGCGTTGAACTCCGCCACCAGCGCCTCCAGCGCCGCGCGGTCGCGCTTCAGCACGCCGAGCGCCCGCTCCAACCGGATGGCGTGGAACAAGGTTCCCGCCAGCAGCACGATCAGCACGATCTCCAGTATCCATTGCATCCCGCCTGTTGCGATGCCGTTCATGGCGCCCCCGGATGGGCCTTCTGCCCATCTCCCCTTGTTAGCGTTCGCCACCCGGCAGCAGCCGCGGCAGTTCACGCTCGATACGCACCGCCATGCGGTTCTTGCGCCGCCCGACCTTGCCCTCGAACATCGCCATCGCGCCGCAGCGCAGCAGCACCGAGGCACCGATGGTGGCGCCGAGCACGATCCGGCTGCCCGGCTGCAAAGCCATCACGTCCGACAGCGGCATCACCTGCTCGTCCAGCACCACGTCGAGGTCGATCTCGGTGTTCCACAACTCCTCGGCCAGATGCGTCTCCCAGATCGAATCGCGGCCGAATTTCTCACCCATGAACTGCTGCAGCAGCAATTCGCGCACCGGCTCCAGCGTGGCGTACGGCAGCAGCAATTCCAGCTTGCCACCGCGATCCTCCATATCGACGCGCAACCGTGCGAGTACCGCGGCGTTGGACAGCCGCGAGATGGTGGCGAAGCGCGGGTTCACTTCCAGTCGCTCGAACCGGAAGGTCACCGGGCACAGCGGGTCGAAGCTCACCGACAGATCGGCCAGCACCACATGGATCAGCCGCTCGACCAGGGTACGCTCGATGGTGGTGTACGGCCGGCCCTCGATGCGCATCGCAGCGGTGCCCCGCCTGCCGCCGAGCAGCACGTCGACGATCGAGTAGATCATCGCGCTGTCGACCACCATCAGGCCGTAATTGTCCCACTCCTCGGCCTTGAACACCGCCAGCATCGCCGGCAGCGGGATCGAGTTCAGGTAATCGCCGAACCGCAACGACAGGATGTTGTCGATGCCGACTTCGACGTTGTCGCTGGTGAAGTTGCGCAGGCTGGTGGACATGATCCGCACCAGACGATCGAACACGATCTCCAGCATCGGCAGCCGCTCGTAGGAAACAAGACCGGAGCTGATGATCCGCTGCATGCCGCTGCGATGCTCGCCGCCGTCCGGCCCGTCATCGAAGCCCAGCAGGCTGTCGATCTCGGCCTGGTTCAGCACCCGTTCCGGCGCGGCCTCCGCCGCAGTCTCCCCCTCAAGCTCGGCGCCCCAGGCGGCCGCCAGCGCATCCTCGTCGCGCGACTCCGCAGCCGGATCGGTATCGCTCACTGGACCAGCATTTCGGTGAACAGCACATCCACCACCCTGGCCGGCGCAACCGCGGCGTTGGCGCGGGCGATCAGTTCCTCGCGCAGCCGATAGGTGCCGGCGCTGCCGCGCAACTCCTCGGGGCTCATGTCGCGCAGATAGGTCTGAAACATGTCCAGCAGCCGGGGCATCGCCGCCTTCACCGTGTCGGCGTCCTCGGCGCGGCCGAGTTCCAGCCGGCTGTGCAGCTTGATGTAGCTGGAACGGCGCGGCCCGGCATTCAGGTTGGCGACGATCTCCGGCATCTCCAGATAGACCGGCGCCGCCGGCCTGGCCGCCTCCTGCGCGCCCTTGGCGGCATGCCCGCCGATCCCCAGCAGCGGCGGCAGGATGCCCCCGAACCACAGCCCGGCGCCGACCGCCGCCAGCGCCACCGGGGCGGCCAGCAGCACCAGCTTGCGCCGCCCGCCCGGTTTGGTCGCCGGCTCCATCCCACCCTGGCCGATCGTCGTGGCGGCTGCACCCATGACACATCCTGTTTGCCAAACCCGCCGGTTTGGCGGGCGATCACAGTCTGCCGCCCAGGCGTTAACGAAGCCTTGCGAACGCGGCCATTTCTGCCGGGTGCCACCGCCCCGCCCCCGGCAGATGCCGCCGGGCGCCGGCCACCGCCGCAGCATTTCCGCCGCCCCCGCCCTGGCACGCCGCTTGCGATGCCCACCCGGCCACAACGAGGCCACGCCGATGGACCTGAACACCGCAATCGCCCTGTCCCGCCTGTCCGCCCAGCAGCGGGCGATGGATGTCACCGCCACCAACTTCGCCAACGCCGGCACCCCCGGCTACCAGGCCGAGCGCACCGTGTTCGCCGACTGGCTGAACCACACCAAAAGCGGCGAGACCATCGCCTTCACCCAGGACCGCGCCACCTGGCGCGACACCACACCGGGCGCGCTGAGCCAGACCGGCAACCCGCTCGATGTGGCCCTCTCCGGCCCCGGCTACTTCACCGTGCAGACCGACCAGGGCATCCGCCTGACCCGCGCCGGGCATTTCTCGCTGTCAGCCGGCGGCGCGCTCACCGACGGCCTCGGCAACCAGGTGCTGGACACCAACGGCCGGCCGATCCAGTTCGCCCCCGCCGACACCGGCATCGCCATCGCCGGCGACGGCACCATCAGCAGCAGGAACGGCCAGATCGCCCACCTCGCCGTGGTCAGCGTCGCCGAGCCGCAGAAGTTGGTCGCCGAGGGCGGCCGGCTGCTGAACCCCGACGCCACCACCACCACGCCGCTCGCCAACCCCCGCCTCACCCAGGGCGCGATCGAGGGCAGCAACATCCAGCCCACCCTGGAACTCACCCGCATGATGGCCGATCTGCGCGAGTTCCAGTTCACCAGCCAGTTCATCCAGGCCGAGGCGGACCGCCAGCAGGGCGCCATCGACAAGATCACCCAGCAGCGGAGCTAGTGGCCCGATGCTGACGGGCACTTCCGCCCGTCAGCTGAATCGGTCCACCAAATCAAGGGAGTGCTCTGACGCATGTTGAACCTTCCATCCCAGTCGGAGCACTAATGCGCGCGCTCGACATCGCCGGCACCGGCATGCAGGCCCAGTCCACCAACGTCGAAGTCATCTCCAACAACATCGCCAACATGACCACCACCGGCTTCAAGCGCCGCCGCGCCGAGTTTCAGGACCTGATCTACCAGAACCTGCGCCGGGTCGGCTCCAACTCGTCCGATGCCGGATCGGTGGTGCCGGCCGGCGCCCAGGTCGGCCTCGGCGTCAAGACGGCGGCGATCTACCGGATCAACGAGCAGGGCAACCTGCAACAGACCTCGAACAGCCTCGACCTGGCGATCCGCGGCGGCGGCTATTTCCAGATCGCGCTGCCCAACGGCGACACCGCCTATACCCGCGACGGCACGCTGTCGCTGTCGCCGGAGGGCCAGATCGTCACCGCCGACGGCTACGTGGTGCAGCCCGGCATCACCATCCCGTCCAACGCCACCAACGTTACCATCAACAGCGCCGGCCAGGTGCAGGTGACGCTCGATGGGCAGACCGCGCCGGCGCTGGTCGGCCAGATCCAGCTGGCGGTTTTTCCCAACGAGACCGGACTCGACGCCCAGGGCGGCAATCT
The DNA here is from genome assembly GCA_041691815.1 of Rhodospirillales bacterium. GTDB lineage: Bacteria > Pseudomonadota > Alphaproteobacteria > Acetobacterales > Acetobacteraceae > 70-18. The sequence goes on from JBEPTZ010000079.1 coordinate 4,648, forward strand.
GTTCCTGCAAAGCACCGCCAGCGGCGCCCCGGTCACCGGCGTGCCGGCCTCGCCCGGCTTCGGCTCGGTGCTGCAAGGCTTCGTCGAGACCAGCAACGTCAACGTGGTCAGCGAGATCACCAACCTGATCACCGCCCAGCGCGCCTACGAGATGAACAGCAAGGTGATCACCACCGCCGACCAGATGCTCTCCACCCTCACCAATCTGCGTTGAGCCGGCCAGGAGCCCCCGCCATGAAATCGCTGCTGTTCGCCCTGCTGGCGCTGCTCGCTGGCCTGCTGCAAACCCCACCGCCGGCCTGGGGCGCCACACTGCGGCCGATGACCACGCTCACCGCCGGCGTGGTCCGGCTGTCCGACCTGTTCGATAACGCCGGGCCGGATGCCGCCCGGGTGCTCGGCCCGGCCCCCTCGCCCGGCGCCCGCATCGTGGTCGAGGCCGGCCAGCTCGCCGCCATCGCCCGCCAGTTCGGCGTCGACTGGCGGCCATCCTCACCCGGCGACCGCATCGTGCTCGACCGCCCCGGCCGCCTGCTCGACCGCGCCGCGACACTCGCCGCCCTGCGCACGGCGCTGATCGCGGTCGGCGCGCCGGAGGATGCCGATATCGACCTGCCCGGCTTCACCGCCCCGCTGATCCCCGAGCACGCGACACCAGACCTAGCCGTCGAGCAACTCGCCTACCAGGACGGCGCCGGCAATTTCACCGCGCAACTGATCGTCACCGCCGACGGCATGGCGCCGCTGCGGCTGCGCGTCGCCGGCCGGTTGCAGGAGATGGTCAGCCTGCCGGTGCCGACCCACCGCCTGCCGGCCGGCAGCCTGCTGCACGCCGCCGATTTGCGCCTGGCCCGCGTCCCGGCCCGCCTCGCCCAGGGCGACATGCTGCGCGACCCCGCCGCCGCCGAGGGCATGGCGCTGCGCCGCATGGCCCGCCCCGGAGAACCTCTCCGCCGCTCCGACCTGGAAAAGCCCGAAGCCGTCGCCAAGGGTGCCAGGGTGGCGATGCGCCTGCTGGCCCCCGGCCTGCTGCTGCTGGCCCAGGGCGAGGCGCTGCAAGGCGGCCCGGTCGGCGCCCGCATCGCGGTGCTCAACCCCGCCTCGCGCGCCGTGCTGGAGGCCGAGATCACCGGCCCCGGCCAGGTCCGCGTCACCGCCGGCAGCACCCCGATCACGCCCCCAGGCGGCGGTGGCGGCTATTATAGCAGCTACGCGACACGGGTGGCCGGGCGATGAACCCCCGCATCGCCCCGGCACTGCTGCTGCTGCCATTGCTGTCGGCCTGCGGCTCGCTGCAACGCCTGTCCGAGATCGGCAGCCCACCGGCGATGACCGCCAGCTCCGACCCCACCCGCTCGCCCGGCTATCGCCCGCTGACCATGCCGATGCCGGCGGTCCAGGTCGCCTCGCCGGCGCCGAACGCGCTATGGCGCAACGGCAGCCGCGCCTTCTTCAAGGACCAGCGCGCCGCCCAGGTCGGCGACATCATCACCGTGCTGGTCAACATCGCCGACGCCGCCCAATTGCAGAACGCCACCGCCGCCACCCGCAGCGGCAACGAGGGCCTCGGCCTGCCCAACATCTTCGGCCTGGAGGCCACCATCCCGAAGATGCTGGCCGGCGCGGTCGCCTCCAGCCTGCTGTCCACCAGCAGCAGCAACGGCAACACCGGCACCGCCCAGATCAAGCGCAACGAGACCGTCACCCTGCGGCTGGCCGGCGTCATCACCCAGGTGCTGCCGAACGGCAATCTGGTGGTCGCCGCCCGCCAGGAGGTGCGGGTGAACTCCGAGCTGCGCAACCTCGGCGTCACCGGGGTGATCCGCCCGCAGGACATCGCCAGCGACAACACGGTGACCAGCGACCGCATGGCCGAAGCCCGCATAGCCTATGGCGGCCGCGGCCAGCTCACCGACGTGCAGACCCCGCGCTGGGGCCAGCAGGTGCTGGATGTGGTGATGCCGTTCTGAGCCGGGCCAGAGCACGATGCCTTCCGGCAGGCGAAGGCATCATGCTGCCGCTCGTTGTTTTGTTGCGCGATTCAGACCATCGTGTGATTCCACCTACGGTCATCGCGCTCTAAACCGCCCGCGCGTGCCGCCCCGCCTCGGGCCGGAAATAGCTGTCGAACGCCGCCGCGACATTGCGCACGAACGGCCGGCCGGTCGCGGAGAGCCGCACCACCCGCCCGTCCCAGTGCAGCAGCCCGTCCTGCGCCATGCCCGCCAGCGCCGGGCCGGCGGCGCGCAGCCCGGCCGGGTCGGCACCATGCGCGGCGGCAATCGCGTCGAGGTCCACCGTGCCGTCGCACATCAGCCGCTCGATCACCGCGCGGCGCAGCCGGTCTTCGGCACCCAGCGCCACGCCGCGACGGATCGGCAGCCGACCGGCCCGCACCGCATCGCGCCAGGCAGGCGTCGCCGCCTCGTTCTGCGCGTAGCCCTGCGGCAGGGCGCCGATCGACGAGGCGCCGATCCCCAGCAGCACTGGCGCCGCGTCGGTGGTATAGCCCTGGAAATTGCGCCGCAGCGTGCCGGCCTCGGCGGACCGTGCCAGCGCATCGTCCGGGCGGGCGTAATGGTCGAGCCCGACCGCCCGCCAGCCCTGCGCCAGGATCGCCGCCTCGGCCGCCGCGCGCTGCGCAAACCGGGCCGCCGCATCCGGCAGCGCCGCCTCTGGTAGCAGGGTCTGGTGCTTCTTCATCCACGGCACATGCGCGTAGCCGAACACCGCCACCCGATCGGGGCTGATCGTCAGCGCCTGCGCCACCGTGCCCGCCACCCCGGCCTCGGTCTGGTGCGGCAGCCCGTACATCAGGTCCAGATTGATCGAGCCGACGCCGGCCGCGCGCAGTGCCGCGGCGCAATCGCGGGTCTGCTCATAGCTCTGGTGCCGGTTCACCGCCGCCTGCACCTGCGGATCGAAATCCTGCACCCCCAGGCTGGCCCGGGTGCAGCCCATCGCCCCCAGTGCGGCGATCGCCTCCGTCCCGGCGGTGCGCGGATCGACCTCGACGGCGATCTCGGCATCGGCCGCGAACGCGAAATGCCGCCGCAGCGCCGCCATCACCTCCAGCAGCCGCTGCGGCGGCAGCGCGGTGGGGGTGCCGCCGCCCCAGTGCACATGCGCCACAGGCAGCCGCCGGCCGATCGCCGCCGCCAGAAGGTCGATCTCCGCCAGCAAGGTGTCGGCATAGGCATTGAGTGCGGCCACATTGCGGGTCGCCGTGGTGTGGCAGCCGCAGAACCAGCACAACTCGGCGCAGAACGGCACATGCAGGTAAAGCGACAGCGCCGCCTCCGCCGGCAGCGCCGCCAGCCAGCCGCCATACACCGCGCCATCCACCGCCGCGCTGAAATACGGTGCGGTGGGATAACTGGTGTAGCGCGGCACCGGAACGTCGTAGCGCGCGATCAGCCCTGCGGTATCCATGCCCCCGAGGCTGCACCGGATGGCCGGCCGACAGCTTGATCTGGATCAACCAGCCGCGTCAGGCCCAGCTAACGCTGCGGTTCGGCCACCGGCGCCTGGCCGCGCACCCGATGCGTCACCATCCGCTCATGCAGCGCGCGGATGGTGCTCGACCCGGTGGAGGTGCACAGGAACGGGAAAATCCCATGCACCAGGCAAGCCAGTCCGCCGCGCAGCATCGCGAAGCCGAAGCCCCACGACATCGCGAAATGCTCGGCATAATTCTCGCCGACGCTGGCGGGATGTTCGGTGAACGAAATCTTGGCCATGGCGCGCGCTCCTGCTGATCGACGGAGGTTAATCGCCAACCGCAGCAATCCGGATGCGTATTGCCCACACACTCTGCGATATGCTGCAATCTCATACCCCATAACGGCCATATGAAGGCATGAAACGCCCATGGACGCGATCAACCAGAAAATCCTCGCTGCCCTGCAGGAAGATGCCGCCATGCCGGTGGCCGACATCGCCGCCCGCGCCGGCATCTCCGCCTCACCCTGCTGGCGGCGCATCCAGGCGCTCACCGAGGCCGGCATCATCCGCGCCCGCGTCGCCCTGCTCGACGCCCGCAAGATGAACGTCGCGGTCAGCGTGTTCGTGCAGATCCGCACCAACCAGCACTCGATGGCCTGGGCCGACCGCCTTTGTGCGGTGATCGCGGCGATCCCGGAAGTGGTGGAATTCTACCGCATGTCCGGCACGGTGGATTACCTACTGCGCGTCGTGGTGCCCGATATCGCCGGCTACGACGCCGTCTACAAGCGCATCATCCGCGAGATCGACATCTTCGATGTAAGCTCCAGCTTCTCGATGGAGACCCTGAAATACACCACCGCCCTGCCGGTCACCTACGCGCGGTAGCCGGCACGGTTCGCCGCCGCCACGCACAATCGGTGTGAGCGGATTTGCATCGTGCTGTTATCGTGATAATTCGATTGCGCAGCGGATGGCGTGATCGATCACCGGTCGCAACTCGAGAGGCGGATATCACAGCATGCCGACCTGGTGGCTCCTGATCCTGGCGATCGCCATCGCCGCCCCGGCGTTGCTGCTCGCCGTGCTGCCGCGCCGCTGGCTCGCTTGGGCCATGCTCGGCTGGTTGCTGCTGCCGTTCATCGCCACCTCCGTGGTCACCATCTGGGAAGCCGTCGTCCACCACGGCGCCTATCCGATCGGGACCGCGTTCTACGGCCTGGCGCTGGTGTTTCCCATCGTCGCGGTACCCTGGGTGGTGTCGTGCGGAATCGGCTTTGCCCTCGGCTTCCGCCTGAACCGGCTGCGGCGGTCGATCTTCGGCGGCACCCCACAAGCTGTCCCCGCCGCGCTTGTCCCAACCGCTGTCGCCAGCCTGCCGCCTGCCCCGCGTCCCGCTCCACCGCAACCGCCCATGGGGCCGGTGGCGAACGGCTGGCGCGCCGTGCATGTCGGCTTCGAGAACGACCAGCTGACGATCGACGGGTTCGCGGTCTGGCAGCATCACTGGCGCGACACCGGCGGCGGCACGGTGATGCTGCCGCATCCCAGCTATCCCGCGCAGACCCATCAATACGAGTGCTACGAGATCGGCGAGCCGGCCGCCCCGGTGCGCTTCGCCGCCGGCGAACTCTCCAACGGGGTGTGGGGTTTCTACGTTCCGACCGATCGGCAGGCCGAACAGCAAGCCGTCTCGGCGGATGGCTCGCTGCGTTTCCGGCCGCAGGCCGATGAACCCGCCGACGCCCAGCCGACCACCTCGGCATTGCTGATCGATGCGGCCACCGGCGAGGTACTGCTCGACTGTGCCGGCTGGTCATCGAGCCGCATCAGCGCCCGCCCCGATGGCAGCCTGCTGCTGCATGTCGGCCAGAACATGTTCGAGACCATGTTCCGCATCGACCCCGCCGCCCGCCGCTTCACCGTGCTGGGCACCGCCGCCGCGGAGCGACCGCTGAGCGAACTGCGCGCGGCAGTGGGCGACGCCCGCAAGGCCGCCGAGCAGCACGGCCGCTCGCCCGCCTACCGCCGCTTCTCGCCCGACGGCACCATCCGCGTCGACCTCGAAGGCGTGGAATGGAGCAATTCGCACTGGGTGAATTCGCCGCTGGTGACCCTGCTGCCCAGCGGCGCGGTGGCGCTCGACCTGCGCGGCACCGCCTGGGACGCGCAGGTGAGTTTCCCGCGCCCGGCCTGTGTCCGGCTCGGCCTGCGCAGCTACCGCCACCGCGGCCACGGCCTGGCGATGGAACTCGATCTGGCGCGCGGCAGCTATCAGATCCTCGACTGGCCAACCCGCGGCGAGCAATTGCCCCCCGCACCGCTCGCCGGTTGCGCCGCCGGCCTCGACGCGCTGTTCCCCACCGCCGACCCGCGCTTCGGCCAGGGCCCGCCGCGCAAGGTCGCGTGGCGCGCCGGCCTGCTGATCCTGCTCGGCGCCGTGGCAGCCATCGCCGCAGCCAGCGTGGTCTCGACGCAACTGACTCCGCGCGGCCTGCAGATCACCCCGATGGTAACGGTGCCCCGCTTCGAACCGCCGCCAACGCAGCGCCGGTAGCGTCCCCCACCCGGCCACAACGGATACTCTTGCGCAACATCATCCTCCCCGCCTAGCCTGGCCGGATGCTCAGCCGCACCGTCGCCGATTTCCTTGCCGCCGACCCGCAACCGCTGGTCGCACGCCTGGCCTATGACGACGCCCAGCGCTTCCGTGGCAACGAACCGCGGCAACTGCGCGCCTGGGCCGAAACCCTCCGCGCCCTGCACGCCGCCCTCGCCCTCTGGCCGCAAGCCGCCGCCTGGCGCCTGCTGCTGGAATACGACATCCAGCGCCTCGGCCGCCGCATCGACGCCGTGCTGGTCACCCCGCGCGCCGTGCTGGTGCTGGAGTTCAAGGCCGGTGCCACCCAGTTCAGCAACCAGGATCGCGCCCAGGTCGAGGACTACGCCATCGACCTGCAGGACTTCCACCCCGCCTCCCGCGCCCACCCGATCGTCCCGATTCTGATCGCCACCCACGCAAGGCCCGCTGTCCCCAACTGGCCACTGCCGATCGCCGGCGCCGCCACCGTGCTGGAAGCCTCCGCCGCCTCGCTCGGCACCCTGCTGCGCGACCTCTGGCACCGCCTGCCGCCAGTCGCCCCGCTCGACGTCGCCGCCTGGGAACACGCCCCCTACCGCCCGATCCCCGGCATCGTCGAAGCCGCCCGCAGCCTGTTCAGCACCCACGGCGTCGCCGACATTGCCGCCGCCCGCGCCGACGCCCACAACCTCACCGCCACCACCGACGCCATCCTCGCCGCGATCCACGCCGCCGAGGCCGGGCGCCGCCACATCATCCTGTTCGTCACCGGCATCCCCGGCGCCGGCAAGACGCTGTGCGGCCTCAACGCGGTGTTCGGCACCGGCCGCGCCGCCGGCGCGGTGTTCCTCACCGGCAACCCCAGCCTGGTCCACGTGCTGCGCGAGGCCCTGGCCCGCGACGCCGCCGCCACCCACCCTGAAGGCCTGCGCGGCGCCCGCCAGCGAATGGAATCCGCCATCCAGGCGCTGCCGCTGTTCCGCGACAGCAACGTCAGCCAGACCGCGCCACCGCACGAGCACGTCGTGGTGATCGACGAGGCCCAGCGCGCCTGGTCGGCCGCCCACGCCATCAGCAAAAGCCGCGACCGCGCCACCCAACTGCACGATTCCGAACCCGGCCACCTGCTCGACATTCTCGGCCGCCATCAGGACTGGGCGGCGATCATCTGCCTGATCGGCAACGGCCAGGAAATCCACACCGGCGAAGGCGGCCTCGCCGAATGGGGCACAGCACTGGCCGCCCGCCGGCAATGGCACGCCATCGCCTCGCCGCTCACCCTCGCCGCCGCCGCGGACAGCCGCCAGCGCCTCCCTGCCCTGCCCGGCCTGCACACCGACCCCAGCCTGCACCTCGCCGTCCCGGTCCGCAGCCTGCGCAACCCGCACGCCGCCGCCTGGGTCGACGCCGTGCTGGCCAGCGACCAGCCAACCGCCGCCGCGATCGCCCGCGACCACCCGCCGCTGCCGTTCCTGCTCACCCGCGACCTCGCCGCGATGCGCGCCCATCTGCGCGCCGCCGCCCGTGGCCTGCGCCGCGCCGGGCTGCTCGCCTCCTCCGGCGCCAAGCGCCTGCGCGCCGAGGGCCTCGGCGCCGAACTGCCGCACACCGAACCCAGCGCCGTCGCCCACTGGTTCCTCGACCGCTTCCCCGCCGACATCCGCGCCAGCGACGCGCTCGACACGGTGGCCACCGAATTCTCCTGCCAGGGCCTGGAACTCGACTTCGTCGGCCTGTGCTGGGGCGGCGACCTGATCCGCGCCGCCAACACCTGGCGCCCCCGCGCACTCGCCGGCACCAGATGGCTGAACCGCCACGACCCGGAAGCCGCCGCCAACCGCCTCAACACCTACCGCGTGCTGCTCACCCGCGCCCGCTACGAAACCGTGATCTGGGTTCCCTCGGGCGACGCCGCCGACCACACCCGCAGCCCCGCCGAGCTCGACGCCATCGCCGCCACCCTCACCGACTGCGGCATCCCGACCCTGCCCGGCACACCGATCGCCGCCGCACCGCAGCCGCGACAATCGGTGCTGCTGTAGAGCGTGATGACCATAGGTGGAATCACACGAAGGTCTGAATCACGCGGCAAAACGAACTGCCAGAGTGGATGCCTTCGCCTACCAGAAGGTATCCCGCTCTGGCCGGTCAGGCCGGCCGCACCATCTCGAACAGCCTGGTCACCACAGCGTAATCCGCCCGATAGCCGCAGCGCGCCACCGGCTGCGCCGCCGCGGTATCGAACCGGCCGCCGACCAGGAAGCGCTCGGCGATATGCACCCCCACCACCTCGCCGAACACCACCCAGTTGTCCAGCGGCACGCCATCGATCCCGGCCAGCCGCAGCACCTGCAGCAGCTTGCACTCCAGCGCCGCCGCCGCCCTGGCCACCCGCGGCGGCTTCACCACCGTGCAGGCGGCGGCCTCCAGCCCGGCCAGCGCCATCTCGTCCACCCCATGCCGCACGCCGGCCGAGGTGGCGTTCATCGCCTCGGCCAGTTCCATGCCGACCAGATTGCAGACGAACTCGCCGGTCGCCTCCACGTTATCGACGCTGTCCTTGCGCCCCTCGCTGGCGAAGCCGACGATCGGCGGGAATGTCGCGAACGCATTGAAGAAGCTGTACGGCGCCAGGTTCGGCAGCCCCTCGGCATCCAGGCTGGAAATCCAGCCGATCGGCCGTGGTGCCACGATCGCCTTGAACGGATCATGCGGCAGGCCGTGGCCCTTGCGGGGTTCGTAGAAATAATCGCTCACCGGGCGCTCCATCTGTCGGGCCGCAAGTTGTGTCACATTCCGGCCGGCCGGCGCCAGCAGGCTTGTCCTGGATCAAGGCGCACCGCGCGACCCGGCTTCATGCTCGGGAACCCGAAGGAACCCGCCATGACCCAACGCCGCATGTCCGAGATCGTCCGCCGCGCCCCGGTCACCCTGCCGGACAGCGCCACCGTGCAGCAGGCCTGCGCCGAAATGCACCGCCACCGCATCGGCGCGGTGCTGGTGCTCGACAACGAGGGCCGCCTGCGCGGCATCTTCACCGGCCGCGATGCGGTGCGGCTGCTGGCCGACGGCAAGCCCGCCGCCGGCACCCCGTTGTCGCGCGCCATGACCGCCGATCCGGTGCACATGGCCCCCGGCACCACCGCGATCCACGCGCTGCGGCTGATGCAGGATGGCGGCTTCCGCCATGTGCCGATCTGCGACCAGGGCCGGGTGGTCGGCATCGTCTCGCAGGGCGATTTCCGCGGTGAGGAGCATGCCCGCCTGGACACCGAAACCGGCATGTGGGAGCGGCTGTAGCCGCCAACGGTTGCGCGCCACCCGATTCTCTAGTCTGCTTGCCGCCCAACCGGGGAACGCGGCATGACCACCAGGATGATCGGCGAGGCGACGGTGACCCGCATCGAGGAGATGCTGAAGCCCGGCTTCCCCGCCGAACACCTGCTGCCCGACTGGGACCCCGAGATCCTGAAAGAGCACGGCCACTGGCTGCAGCCGAACTACTACGAAGCCGCCACCGGCCGCTTCATCTCGTCGATCCATTCCTGGCTGATCCGCACCAGGCACCACACCATCCTGGTCGATAGCTGCTGCGGCAACGGCAAGAACCGGCCCGGCTTCGACCGCTTCCACATGCTCGACACCCCCTATCTGCAACGCCTGGCCGAAGCCGGGGTGGCGCCCGAACAGGTCGACTACGTGCTGTGCACCCATCTGCACGTCGACCATGTCGGCTGGAACACAAAACTGGTCGACGGTCGCTGGGTCCCCACCTTCCCCAACGCCAAATACGTGTTCTCCCGCACCGACCGCGACCACTGGGACCCGGCGAAAAACCCCGCCCTGCCGGAAGTCAGCCGGCTGATCTTCCAGGACTCGGTGCATCCGGTGATCGCCGCCGGCCAGGACCAGGTGGTGGAGATGACCGACCAGATCGCTGACGGCCTGCTGATCGAGCCCGCCCCCGGCCACTCCCCCGGACACGTGGTGCTGCGGCTTCTGTCGGGGGGCCAGGAGGGCATGTTCGTCGGCGACGTGCTGCACCAGCCGATCCAGGTCTGGCGCCCGGAATGGAGCAGCCGCTTCTGTGCCGACCCGGCCGAAGCAGTCCGCTCCCGCCGGCGCGTGCTGGAGCATTGCGCCGAGACCGGCTGCCGCATGTTCCCCGGCCATTTCGGCGCCCCGCACACCGGCTGGGTGCGCCGCCAGGGCAGCGGCTACCGCTTCGAATTCGACCACGGAGACCGCGCATGAACGATGCCGATGACCTGCCGCACGCGGTGCCGCTGCAAGGGGCCTCCAACCTGCGCGACCTCGGCGGCTGGCCCACCGGCGACGGCAGGCGCGTCCGCTTCGGCCGCATCTACCGCTCCGCGGCACTCAACGCATTGACCCCAAGCGACCTGCAAAAGCTGCAGGCGCTGCAGCTGCGGCATATCTGCGATTTCCGCGGCGACCTCGAGCGCGAGAAATCCCCCAGTCGCGTGCCGCAAGGTGCCACCATCCATGCCCTCGGCATCCAGCCCACCATCGGCGCCTCGCTGCGCGACCTGATCGCCAACCACGCCGCCACCGCCGCCGACGTGATGCAGGTGATGCAGCAGGCCTACGGCGCCTATGCCACCGACTGGCATCACCAGTATCGCGCGATGTTCAACCTGCTGCTGCGCGACGATGACGATGGCGCGCTGCTGTTCCACTGCACCGCCGGCAAGGACCGCACCGGCTTCGGCGCCGCCCTGGTGCTGGCGTCCCTCGGCGTACCGGAGGAGGCGATCCGCGCCGACTACCTGGCCACCAACCGGCTCTGGGCCCGCGATCCCGAACTGGCCGCCACCCTGCCGCCGGTGGTGGCGGCCACCCTGCTGCGGGTGTTCCCGGAATTCCTCAACGCAGCACTGGATGCGGTGCAACGCAGCCACGGCGGCATGGACGCCTACCTGGCCGACCGCATCGGCCTGACCCCGAGGCGCCGGGAGCGGCTGCGCGAGTTGTACACCGAGTAATACCAAACCTCGCTGGTGACGACTCTTCCGTCACCAGCGAGGTTTGGTATCGCGCGTGGAACTCGCCGTAAAGCGCAGAAACTGTTATGTACACCTGTCGCCTGAAAATCCGGGACGTCGGTAACTCTGGAATGGCCGTAGCGCCAAGGGCGACTCGCCACCCAGAATCCGGATATTTGAATGGACACGGTATGGGTTCGACTTATTCCTCCGGCATGAGCCGTTTACGCCCTATCCATCTATGAATTCGGCGATGCTGTTTGCCAGCAACCAAGATCCACCACAGAGGCACGGAGAAGAAAGGAAAAGGTTGGCGGCAACCGCTCGACAAGATCAATATCGCCAACGGAATTCTGATCCGGCAATAGCGTGGCGCGGTACAGCCATGGCAATATGCGCTTATCTGGGCGGCCGATCAGCGTGACCCACGGCACCGCAACCGGCTGCGTACGCTTTACACCGAACAACGCGTTGATTCGGCGGACGGAAGTCCCGATGGCGGGACTCCCATCGCGCATGCGTCAGTCGGTGAAGTTGTGGGTCCAGCCGTTGCGCTCGTCGCCGGTGTCGACTTCCTTGAACATCCGGCGGTTATAGCCATCGCCGCACTGGGTGGTGCGGATCTTGAAGCGCTCGTGGCTGACGCAGACCGGGATGTTGCCGCCCCAGATGCGCGAGCCGTTGATCTCCTGCGCGAACACCAGATAGTAGCGGTATCCCAGCTTGCCGGGGTACAGCGTGACGCATTCGCCGGGGTTCAACTTGTACCAGCCCTCGGAGATGATATCGTCAGCGGAACTGGAATTCGACTTCACATTCAGTGCCTTGCCGACTTCCATGCGGGCCGAGGTCTTGTTGCAGGCGCGGAACCCGACCGCACTGCCGCCGCTCGGCTCCGGCGCCTGGCGCACCTGCGCGGCGGCCGGATCGGCAGCGCTGAAAAGCAGGCCGAAAGCCAGCAGGAACGGCAAAATGATCTGGCGCATCGTCAACTCCCTGTTGTCCACCGATTCTACGCGAGAGGTGGACACAGTGTAATCAACGAATTGAAACAGCCGCAAGCTATTAGGCACCCGGATCGGGTAAGAATGCGATCAATCCGTCATCAGTCTGCCCGGCGGCCAGCGGGTCGCGCGGCAGCACCCGATGGCGCAGCACCAGCCGCGCCAGCGCCAGCCGGTCCGGTGCGGCGATCCGCGCCGCCTCCCACGCCATCGCCGCCGCCGAGGTGACATGATACAGCGCCGAGGCCGCCTGGCGGGCCAGTTCCGGCGCGGTGGCGGCGGCCTCGGCGAGCTGGACGGCGCGCTGCATGGCCGGCCATGTCTCAGGTAAATCAATCTCCTGGCAGAGATTTCTGACGTGAGCGGTCAACGCATCCAGGCTGCCCTCGCGGCGGGCGGCGCGCAGCACGTCGAGTGCGACGATGTTGCTGGTGCCCTCCCAGATCGAGCCGAGATGGGCGTCGCGCAGCAGGCGGGCGTCGGCGAATTCCTCGATATAGCCGCAGCCGCCGCGCACTTCCATTGCGTCTCCAGTGACTTGGCGGGCGTCGCGGCAGGCGCGGAACTTGATCAACGGGGTCAGGATGCGCAGCAGCGCATAGGCTCCTTCCTCGCCGGCATCAGCGCGGCGCAGCACCTCGGCGGTCTGGAACATCATGCTGCGGGCCTGCTCGGCGCGGATCAGCATCTTGGCCAGTTGCCGGCGCATCAGCGGCAACTCGACCAGCTTGCGGCCGAAGGCGACGCGGCGATGGGCGATGTACAGCGCCTCGGTGACCGCCCTGCGCATCATGCCGGCGGCGCGCACCCCGTTGGAAAGACGCGAATTATTGACCATGTCGGCCATCTGCCGGAACCCGGCGCCGAGGTCGCCGACCGGCCAGGCCAGCGCCCCCTCCAGGCGGATTTCGCCCGAGGCCATCGAGTGGGTGCCGAGCTTGTCCTTCAGCCGCAGGATGCGATAGGCGTTGGCGCTGCCGTCCGGAAGCAGCCGCGGCAGCAGGAACAGGCCGACGCCCTTGATGCCGGGTGCAGCACCCTCCGGGCGGGCCAGCACCATTGCCAGTCCTGCATCAGGATTGGAGCAGAACCACTTGTCACCATTGAGTTTCCACATTCCGTCCGGCCCCGGTTCGGCGCGCACTTCGGTGGCGGCGATGTCGGAGCCCGCGCCCTGTTCGGTCATGAACATCGCGCCCTGGCACAGCGTGTCCATGTCCTGGCTGGTCAATGCCGGCAGGTAGCGGTCGACCAGCGCCTGGTCGCCGTATCTGCGCAGGGTGCGGGTGAGGCTGTCGGTCATGCTGACCGGGCACATCAGGCCGAACTCGGCCTGAACAAAAAGGTAGACTATCAGGTACTTGGCCAGCGGCGGCAGCTTCTCCGGCCAGCCCAGCACGCCGCCACGATGCGACATCGCGGCGATGCCGAACTCGCCGAATGCCAGCCGCTCCATCTCCTGATAGGCGGGGTGTTTTTCGATCCGCTGCGCATCGAGGCCGGTGCGATTGCGGTGGTGCAGCACCGGCGGATTGTGGTCGGCGACCCCCGCGAGGTCGTCCAGCGTGCCGCCGGCAAGCGCGCCGAGGCGGTCGAGCGGTTCCTGGAGGTGGGAAAACAGCGCATCTGGGAGATAAAACCGGGCCAGTTTCGGTAAAAACTGGTCGGCCCGCCACAGGTTCAGGCCGTGCGAATCAGGCACCGCGGCGGCGCCGGACGGGGTGGTGGCGGCGATATGCATGCTTGTATCCCCCAGTTAGGTATGAGTCATAACCATTGCCTTGTCGATCAGGGATTCCACCCGCGTGCCATAATCGGCAAACCGCCGATCGGTGGTCTGGCCCCTCAGGTAGCGGATGTAGATCTGCTGGATGATCACCGCCAGCTTGAAGGCGGTGAACACCTGGTACCAGCCGATGCCGGACAGCTCCAATCCGCTGGCGGCGGCATAACGGGCGATCGCCTCGGCGCGGCTGGGGAAGCCGGGATGCCAGGTCGGCATGGCGGCGGCGGCAACCCAGTGGGCGGGGTCGCCGGGGTCGGCCCAGTAGTTCAGCAGGTAGCCGAGATCGAGCAGCGGGTCGCCGCGCGAGCACATGTCCCAGTCCAGCACTGCGGTCGGGGTGGCCGGGTCGGCGGGGTCGAGCAGCAGGTTGTCGAGCTTCCAGTCGTTGTGCACGATGCCGGCACCCTGCGGTTTGGGGAGGCCGGCGCGCAGCCAGGCGAGCAAGGGTGCGGTTTGCCGATAGGGCTTGTCCAGTGCTGCCTCCCAGCGCTTCGCCCAACCCTCCAATTGGCGCTGCACGAAGCCCTCCGGGTGGCCGAGATCACCCAGGCCGACAGCCTCGGCATCGACCCGGTGCAACTCCACCAGCCGGTCGATCAGCATCTCGCCGATGCGGCGGTTGAGGGTGGGCTGGCCGCGATAGCGATCGGGCATGTCGAGCATGATGTTGAGGCCGCGGCGGCGTTCGGTGATGACGAAGATGGCACCGATCAGACTGTCATCCTCGCATAGCAGCAGGCTGCGCGGGGCCAGCGGGAAGGCCGGGTTCAACCGGCTCAGCACCCGGTGCTCGCGCTTCATGTCGTGGGCGCCGGGCGGGATCGGGCCGAGCGGCGGGCGGCGCAGGATGTATTCCTCGCCGTCGCCGAAGCGCAGCAGATAGGTGAGGTTGGCGTGGCCGCCGGCGAAGCGGAAGGTGCTGAGTGGGCCTTGTGTTTCTGGCAGGCTGGCGCGCAGGAACGGCTCCAGCCTGGTGAGGTCGAGCACCTCCTCGGTGGGTGCTGCGACCAGCGCGGCACCGTCCTCGGCGTGCTCGTCGGCGGCGGAGCGTTCAGCGGCCATGAGCAACAGCCAGGAAGAGTTCTTTTTTTGCAAAAAAAGAACCAAAAAAACCATCCGCCTTGCAACAGCGGTGATGCGGAGACGCCGGAGTCTCCAAAATGGATGAAAAGTTTTCCTGCTTACCCAGGATAGTCAGCCAGTTTGAGAAGGCGGTAAGGCA
>JBEPTZ010000080.1:0-19510 GCA_041691815.1 Rhodospirillales bacterium
GTGTGGTGTCGGGGGGGGGGGCTGGTTTTTTTTTAAACCCCCCCGGCCCCCCCCGCGCCCCCCCCGACCACCGAAAGATGCCCCAGTGACAGATGCGAGATCAGCCGCCAGAAGCCGCGCTCCCGCAACGGCGCCCGCAAGGTGGATGACGGCGCGGTGAGGCAGGTGACGCGGGTGATCGCCGCCGCCCCCTCGGCAAGCCGCATGCGCGGCTGCCCGCGGCCGAACGGCAATTCGCCCGGCAGGTCCCGGTTGGTGCACAGCGCATCGATCGACAGCACCGTGTCGGCCGGCCGGTCGGCGGAGAATTCCGGATCGTCCGGCGCAAGATAGACCTCGCTGCCACGCAGCGGCGCCGGCGATTCGCGCCGCATCAGGTGGTAGAAGCCGCCCGGCTCGGCACCGTCGGGATCGCCATGTGTCATGCGATAGAACGGTCGCCAGGGACGGAACGATCCGTCCGAACGCGACTCCCGCACCCGGTCCACCCCCCAGATCTCCAGCGCGCCGGGGCGGCGCACATCGGGAACGATGCGGTATTCCACATCGGTATGGCTGAGCGGCACCGGCTCGCAGCGCTGCTCGAACAGGTTGACCGCAGGCGTGCAGCCCAGCGCCATCACGTCATTGCCGAGCATCCGCTCAAGCTCCGGCAGGGCGCGATCGAGATAGACGAAGATCTCCAACTGGCTGCCGCCGGAGGCCAGCGTCTTGCCGCCCATGCGGGTGAAATCGAGGAACAGGAATTTCTCCGGAAACGCGAAATACTCGGTCAGCAGGCGAAAACCGGAGAAACTGCGCGCCGGCCAGGGAAACAGCGCCTCTTGCGGCCCGAAGCCGACCGGCCGGATCGAATCGGCGCCGACGATCACCGGGTTCGGATCGGTCGGCCCGTCGGCATAGGCCACCGACAGCGCGTGGCCGCAGAGCAGTTCATACAGCGGCAACGAGATATTGGCCGGCGCGCGCAGGAAGAAGCGCAGTTGCTCCACCCCGAGTTGCGCGAAGGTCACCTCCGGATTGGCGCATTTCAGCACGATGCGCAGCGCCGAAACCGCGCCGCCGGCCAGCGGGTTGACCGGCACCGCCAGCGGCAGGCCGGACAGCCGGATGCTTTCGATCTCCACCGGCCACAGCGTCGTCGGATAGGCGGTGCGAAAGCGGCAGGACTCGCCGCGCACCGGCTCGCTGTCCAGCGCCAGCCCCGGCGCCACCTCGAACGGCACCAGCAGGTCGGGCTGGCAGCCGAACTGCAGCACCGTGCAGGACGGCACCGGCGCCAGGTAATGCGGATACAGCACGCTCAGCAGCGCGTCGGTCAGTTCGGGGAATTCGTCGTCCAGCCGGTGATGCACGCGGGCCGCCAGAAAGGCGACGCCGTCCAGCAGCCGCTCGACATGCGGGTCATCCACCGCATCGCCGGACATCCGCAACCGCCCGGCCACTTTCGGGTGCGCCTCGGCGAATTCCTGCGCCAGCTTGCGGATCGCCTGCAGCTCGCGGTTGAAATAGGGCAGCAATGCGTCGGACATCGCGCTGCTATCCTTTGATTCTAAACGTCATTTCGTGACGAGACATACACGTCGGCGGTGGTCGAGTCCACCATCGTGTCAAACGCCACCGGCTCGGGCGCCGGGTCGGCATGCAGCAGCCCGTCGATCCGCAGTCGCAGGGTGGCGTCGAGCTTGTCGGCGTTCTCGATCAGCGACACCTTCACCGTCACCATGCGCGGCTCGAACCGCCGGATCGTTGCCTCCACCTCGGCGCGCAGCAGCTCCCGCCGCCCGGCCTCGTTCATCGCGCCGGAGGTGAAATCCGGAATGCCGTAGCCGATCGGCGAGGTGTCGAGTTCCTTCAGCTCCGCCGGCCAGGAGCGCCAGCGGCGCCGCGCATTCAGCAGCGCCTCCAGGTCGCGCCGCACCGACATGCGCAGCGCGGTCAGCGCCTCGCCGGCCGACATCGGCGGATCGCGCTCGTCGCCCGGCGAGTCGTCGATCAGCCGGTCGAGCAGCGGCAGCTTGGCGCGCGGGCCACCGCGGCGCGCCGCATCAATGCGATTGCCGTCGCCGCGCCCTGAGCCCCGGCCGCTCACGCCGCCGGCACGTCGGCGAATTCGACCGTGGTAAGGTCCATCACGCTGATCGCCTCCTCGCCGACCAGGAACAGCCGCTGGCCCACGCCACGCACCAGCGCCTCGCCCTTCCAGTCGGTCTCGCGCCCCAGTTTCAATACGTCGGACAGGTCCGCATCCTCGGTGCCGTAGATCGCCGGGAGATACACGTCGCCGTCCGGGCCGTTGCGCACCGACATGCTGGCGCGCCGCCACATCAGGTCGCGGGCGCGCTTCGGCGGGTGGAACTCGATGCTCTCCACCCGCTCGGTCGGGATCCAGAAATACTTGCCGGTGCTGGTCAACACCTCGAAGAAGCCGGCGCACAGGTCATCGGCGTCACGGAAATCATCGAATGCGGCGTCGCCGGCATGGCCGGAAACGTGCGGGCGCGCAGCCTCGGCTTCGGCAGCCAACCTGGCCGCCTCCGCCGCGTCGCCGCCGCGCTGCGCCACCAGGGCTGCCAGCACCAGGCGCATGTTCTCGGTGGCGCCATCGAGGAATTCCGGCACCCGGCCGTCGCGGCGCAATTGCCGGCGGGCGATGTCGGCGCGCAGCAACTGGCGGAACTCGGCGACCACCATCATCGCTTCCGGGTCGGCCTGGCCGGCAGCGTCCAGGATGACGTCGGCGCGCTCCAGATTGCCGGTGAACAGCAGCAGTTCGGCCAGCAGCACCCGTGCGCCGAGGTCGCCCGGCGCCTTGCGCACCGCCGCCCCGGCCGCCTCCACCGCCGCCGCCAGCTTGCCGGCGCGGAACAGGGTGCCCGCGGTATCGCCAGCATCCGCCTTGCCATTATCCATCTTGCCGGTGTCTGACATGCTATCCTGCATCCTTCCCTGGCCGGCGGAACGAGCCGGCGTGATCCTGGTTTCAGTCCCTCGCCGCGTGGTCCGCGGTGCCGCCATGTGCGCGGAATGCCCCGCGCCGACACGGCCATTGAGCGTCATGTTCTATCGGAGGCTGGCCCCCGGCGCCACGATGTCGGTGGTCAGACGAAACGCCGCCGAGACATCGTCGAGCTGAAAATACGGCTGCAACTGCACCACGCAGCCAAACACCCCCGGCCGACCGGGCCGCTCGCGCACCGTCACCCGGCCGGACACCAGCGGGTATTTGGAGCGCGCATCGCTGCCGCTAGAAACGTTGGAGTTGATGTAGGTGCTCAGCCAGGACTGCAGCTGTCGCTCGATTTCCTCCCCGGTACGGAGCGAGCCAACCATCGAGCGGCCCAGCATCTTCACGTAATGGGCGAATCGCGACACGCACAACAGGGTGTTGATCTGGGTCGACAGCCTGGCATTGGCGTTGGCGGCCGACGCCGTGGCGCCGGTATATTGCTGCGGCGTCTGCAGGCTGCGCACCGAGCCGAACACCGCATCTTCGGTGAACGGGATCGACGACAGCGGCATCAGCCCGGCATCCACCAGGATGCGCTCCTGCTTGTCGGTCAGCACCACCTCCAGCGGCGGCCGCGCCCAGCTATCGCCAGGATCGGTGGTGAACGGCTCGATCGGCAGGTCGTCGACCAGCCCACCGGCCCGCCGGTCGGTTTCCACGCCGCGCACATCCGCCGGCCAGGCGAACGCGGCGAACGCCCGCACCACCGTGGCGGCAAAGCCGTAGCCGGCATTGAACCAGACCCGCGCTCCGACATCGCCGGCGAATTCATCGTAGCGAAACCCGTCCTGCCGCGCCGGGTCATCGTGCCACGGCCCGCGCGCCTGCACCCGCGGCAGGGTAACCGCCAGGAAGCGAATATCCTCCTGGTTGAACAGCCCGCGCCAGCGCGCGTAATCGGCGGTGCGCAGCGGCGCCGCCGGATCGGCAACGCCGGCGAGGTCGGCAAAGCCATCCACCTCCAGCAAGGTCGGCGCCGCGGCCAGCACCGTCGGCACGAAGGCAGCGGCGGCCACCGCGGCCAGCAGTTTGAGCGCGGTCACATCATCGGTCGGCGCATCGGCGACAGGGCGGTGGCGCACCTCGTGGTCGATGACCAGCAGGCCGTACGGCTCGCCGCCGGGCATGCCGAACTCGTCCTCATAGATCTTGCGGAACATATGGCTCTGGTCAAACTCGGCGGCCCGCTCCAGATCGCGGCAGATTTCCGACCACGCGGCGTTCAGCACCTTGACCTTGATACGGTTGCCGGGCTCGAAGCCATCGGCCAACCATGCCAGGCCGCGCCAGCTGCCCTCCAGCCGGGCGAGGCGCGGATGATGCAGCACCGCATCCAATTGCTCGCCGATCAGCGTGTCGATCGCCGCGATATCACGATCCAGCGCCAGTCGGATGCCTTCGGGCCGGCGGGCAAGCCGTGCCGCCGCCGCATCGCCGAACCAGGTTTGCAGGCTTGCAGCCCCGCGCACCGCGCCGAACGCCGCGAGCCGCTCGGCCTCATCACGGAAACCCGCCGAAAAGAATCGGCCAGACAGCACCGCATCCCGCAGCGGCGCGGTCTCCACGGCCGCCGGGGAATCTCCAGCAGCCGTGAAATCCACTCGCTCCGGCAGGCCCGTCTGGTCTGGCGGGCCTGCTATGTCTGATTGCTCTGTCACGTCCGGCACCAGCGACCCGGTTCCACCGGATTCGGCAGAACCGGGCCCAGAATCAGGCTTTCTGCGGAATGCGCGCGACCATCCGCATGCTGGTGGTCAGCTCTTCCATCTGCAGCCAGGGCCGTAGATGCGCCACAGCATTGTATGAACCCGGCTTGCCCGGAATCTCGCGCACTTCCACCTTGGCTTCGCGCAGCGGGTATTTTGCCTTCGACTCCTGGCCGGCGTTCTCGTTGGAGTTGACGTAGTTCTTGATCCAACGATTCAGCATGATCTCCACATCGGAGGCTTCCTGGAAGCTGCCGATCTTGTCGCGCGCCATCACCTTCAGGAAGTGGGCGAACCGGCTGGATGCCATGATGTACGGCAGCCGGGCCGAAATCGCCGCGTTGGCGGTGGCTTCCGGGCGATCGTATTTCTTCGCCTTCTGCACCGTCTGCGCCCCGAAGAACACCGCGTAGTCGGTGTTCTTGTAGTGGCACAGCGGCAGGAAGCCCTGGTTGGACAGCTCGAACTCGCGGCGGTCGGTGATGCCGATCTCGGTTGGGCACTGCGCGTCCATGTCGCCGTCGTCGGAGGTGAACACGTGGTTCGGCAGCCCTTCCACCTTGCCACCGCCCTCGGCGCCGCGAATGGCGACGCAGAAGCCGTATTTCGCGAACGCATCGGTCATCCGCACGCCCATGGTATAGGCGGCGTTCATCCAGCAATAATCGTGATGCCCCATCGGCCGCGCCGCGCCGGCGTCATCATACGGCGCCTCCTCGTAGCCGAACTCATCGATCGGCTTGGTCGCAGCACCGTAAGGCAGGCGCGCGATCACCCGCGGCATCACCAGCGAAACGAAGCGGGCGTCCTCGCTCTCGCGGAAGCTGCGCCACTTGGCGTATTCCTGGGTCTCGAAAATCTTCGCCAGATCGCGCGGCTTGGACAGTTCGGTCCAGTCATCGAAGCCGAACATCTGCGCCGCCGCCGCCGACACGAACGGCGCGAACGCCCCGGCCGCCACGTTGGAGATCAGCCGCAGCGTCTCCACGTCGTCCGGATGGTTGCTCCACTCGTAATCGCCGATCAGCGAGCCATACGGCTCACCGCCGGGAGTGCCGAATTCGTTCTCGTAGATCTTCTTGAACAACTGGCTCTGGTCGAACTCCACCGCCTTGGTCAGGTCGCGGGTAAGGTCGCGCTTGGAGGCGTTCAGCACCTTGATCTTCAGCGCCGTTCCGGTCTCGCTGTTCATCACCAGGTGGTTGAGCCCGCGCCAGCTGCCTTCCAGCTTCAGGAACTTCTGCGCATGCATGATCTCGTTCAGCTGCGCCGACATCTTGCGGTCGATCGCCGCGATCGCCCGGTCGAAGGTGCGGGTGAGGTTCTTGTCGAACGTCACCGTGCCGGAGAGCGCCTGCTCAACCAGCGTCCTCACCAGATCCTGGGCGCGATCCGGTTCGGTCTGCTTGGTGGCGGCCACCACCTGGTCGAGAATATTGAGGCCTTCGGTGGTCTCGGTTGTGGCGCCGCCGGGGGCTGCCTGAGTGCCAGACATCGATCAGCCCTCCTTCTTGTCGAGGCCAAGTTGGCCGGACAGGGTTTTCAACTCATCCTCGTTCTTCAGCACCTGCTCCAGCAGGTTCTCCAGGTCTTCCGACCGGTCCACCTTGCTCATCAGGTCGCGCAGCTTGTTGCGCGTCTCCATCAGCGCCTTCAACGCCGGCACCTGGTCGACGATCTTCGCCGGTTCGAAATCGTCCATCGAATTGAACTTCAGATCGACCGCCATCTGGCTGCCATCGCCGGCCAGCGTGTTGTCCACCTTCAGCTTCACGCCCGGCGTCATGCGCGCCATCACGTCGTTGAAGTTGTCACGGTCGATCTGGATGAACTTGCGCTCGCCCATCGGCCGCAGCGGCTGGGTCGGGTCGCCGGAAAAATCGCCCATCACCCCCACCACGAACGGCAGCTCGCGCTCAACCTGCGCGCCTTCCGTCTCAACCTCGTAGGTGATGTGGACCCGCGGCTTGCGAACGCGGTTCAATTTATCATGAACACTGCCACTCATGGCTATCTCCCTGCCGGTTCGTAAACGCGCACCGAATTATAACGCAGCCAGGAGCAGGCCGACCTCTGCCAGCCCGCCCCCTACCAGCGAACGGTTCGCACGTTAGACACGCGGCTCATCGTTGGTCAATGAACCTTTCACGTTACCGTGGCGGCAATGCCTCGCGGCCGGGACTATCCTGCCGCCGGCGTGTCCGACGTCGGCCGGATGCCGAGCTGCATCAGGATGCTGTCGCGAACCGCGGTGTCGGAAACCAGTTCGGCCAGCAGTTGCGGCCAGGTCAGGCGTCCGCGCCGGATCGCCTCTTCCAGCGTGTAGGCCAGCGGCGATTGCGGCTCGGTCTTGCGGAAGTATTCGCTGATCCGCGCCAACTCCTTCAGCATGTCCTCACGGTTCACCAGCGCCTGGGCCGGGCGCATAACCATCCCGCCGGCCGCCCCCCCGCCACCCTCGCCGCCGGCCGCAGCCTCGCCATCCGCCTCGTCTTCCGGGCCCTCTTCCACCTCGGGCGGCGCATAGCGCCGGATCAGCGCCATCACCGCCTGCACCAGTTCGCGCACCTGGCTGGTCGGCGGGCCGTCGGCACCGGCCTTCTCGTCCAGCACCTCGCCCATCCGCTGCCATTCCGCCGCCGCCGCCTTGGCCGCACGCCGTAACGCGGCGAAATGCGCCTGCCCCGCCGCCCGCGCCTCGGTCTCCACCTGCTCCAGCGGCAGGGTGCCGGCTTGCAGCCGCGCCTTGATGCGCGCCGGGTCGGTGATCTTCTTCAGTTCCTCCGCCTGCTCGTACTGCCAGTAATACAGCGCGCCGCCATCCGGCCGGTTGAACATCGGCAGCTTGCGCAGCGGCTGCTCGAGGGTGCCGCCGCCGCCCTCGCCGTTCAGCCCGGAGACCGGCGCCACCCGTGTCTCGATGCCATCCTCATCGGGCATCGGAAACAGGTTGCTGTCCCACAGCGTCTCGGCCAGCCCGGCGATCAGATGCGCCCCCGCCGCCAGGCCGCGCAGCCCATCGCTGCGCACCAGCGATTCGGTCAGCCAGGCGGCAACCTCCAGATCCTTGGTCTTGCTGGTCAGCGCCGAGATCGCCAGGTCCCGCACCGCCTTCCACTGCGGCGGCGGCACGGTGTCCTCGCCGGGGTTGGCATCCGCCGCCCGCTCCGCCGCCCGCGCCTCGGCGCGCGCATCACGCATGCGGAAATACAGCGACTGCGGCGAGAAATCCTCGCGCAGATCGACGCCCGCCGGCGCCTCCCCCTCGATCGGCGCCAGCAGCGCCGCCATGTCGATGCCATCAGGCCAGTCGCTCATCCTCAGCTCCCCTGTGCCGCGTCACGCAATTATTGATAGCATAACATCGTCTGCCGCTGGACACCGCCCAACCCGTAACCCTATCGTGCGCCCGCACCGCACCCCGGCCGGCCCACGGCCGGGTGGTTTCGGCGTGCCAAGGGGGGATACATGGCGGCGATCGATCTAAAGGCCTTGCTCGGGCGGTTCAACGAACTCTGCCGCAACTCGATGCAAGCCGCGGCGGGTCTCACCATGTCGCGCAGCCATTACAATGTCGAGCTTGAGCATTGGCTGATCAAACTGGCCGACGGCGCCGATACCGACATCGCTGCCATCCTGCGCCATTACGAAGCCGATCACGGCCGGCTGATGACCGACCTCAACCGCGGGCTGGACCGGATGAAGACCGGCAACGCCCGCGCCCCCAGCCTGTCGCCGGAAATCGTCGAGGTCGCCAAGCAGGCCTGGCTGCTCGCCTCGGTCGAGCACGGGCTGTCGCGAATCCGCTCGGGCCATATCCTGTGGGCGATGCTGGCCGACGAGAACCTGTCGCGCCGCGCCCGCGAGATCTCCGGCCAGTTCGCCAAGATCCCGGTGGACATGCTGAAGCGCGACATGCTGACCATCACCGCCAACAGCATCGAGGCCGCCACCGCCACCACCTCGATCGACGGCGCCCCGGCCGGCGGCGGCGGCGAAGACGGCGCCCCCCGCATGGGCAGTTCCGCGGCACTCGACCAGTTCACCATCGACCTCACCGCCAAGGCCCGCGCCGGCAAGATCGACCCGATCCTCGGCCGCGATACCGAAATCCGCCAGGTGGTCGACATCCTCACCCGCCGCCGGCAGAACAACCCGATCCTCACCGGCGAGGCCGGCGTCGGCAAAACCGCGGTGGTCGAGGGCTTCGCGCTGCGCATCGCCCAGGGCGACGTGCCGCCGGCACTGAAGGACGTCATCATCCGCACGCTGGACCTCGGCCTGCTGCAGGCCGGCGCCGGCGTGAAGGGCGAGTTCGAGAACCGGCTGAAATCGGTGATCGAGGAGGTGAAGGCCAGCCCGAAGCCGATCATCGTGTTCATCGACGAGGCGCACCAGTTGATCGGCGCCGGCGGCAGCGCCGGGCAGGGCGACGCCGCCAACCTGCTGAAGCCGGCGCTGGCACGCGGCGAGTTGCGCACCATCGCCGCCACCACCTGGGCCGAATACAAGAAGTATTTCGAGAAGGACGCCGCCCTCACCCGCCGCTTCCAGGTGGTCAAGGTCGAGGAACCGTCCGAGGCGCTGGCGATCGCCATGGTGCGCGGCATCGTCGACACACTGGAGAAGCACCACGGCATCCGCATCCTCGACGAGGCGGTGGAGGCGTCGGTCAAGCTTTCGGCCCGCTTCATCCCCAGCCGGCAACTGCCCGACAAGGCAGTGTCGCTGATCGACACCGCCTGCGCCCGGGTGGCAATGAGCCAGGCCGCCATGCCGGCGCCGCTGGAAGACCGGGTGCGCCGCATCGAGCTGATCGACACCGAACTGGCGATCCTGGACCGCGAGATGGCCGCCGGCGCCGACCACGGCGCCAAGAAAGGCGAGCTGCTGGAGGAGCGCCACAAGGCCGACGAGGACCGCAAGGCGCTGGAGATCCGCTGGGAGCAGGAGAAGGTGCTGGCGACCGAGATCGCCGATCTGCGCACCGCCATCGAGGCGCCGGACCCGGCGCCCGCAGTGGTGGCGGCGGACAGCAACGGCGATGCCGCCGCGGCCGCACCCACTGCACCTGCGCCCGTCGTGGTCGACAAGGACGCACTCCGCGCCAAACTCGCCGAGGCGACCAGCAAGCTGCACGCCCTGCAGGGCGAGACCCCGCTGGTGTTCCCGGTGGTCGATGCCCAGGCGGTCGCCGAGATCGTCGAAAGCTGGACCGGCGTGCCGGCCGGGCGCATGCAGTCCGACGAGATCAAGACCGTGCTGCACCTGCGCGAGGCGATGGGCAAGCGCATCGTCGGCCAGGACCACGCGCTGGAAGCCGTCGCCCAGGCGATTCGCACCAGCCGCGCCAAGCTGACCGACCCGCGCAAGCCGATCGGCGTGTTCCTGATGGTCGGCACCTCCGGCACCGGCAAAACCGAAACCGCGCTGACGCTGGCCGATCTGCTCTATGGCGGCGAGCAGAACATGACCACCATCAACATGACCGAGTTCAAGGAGGAACATAAGGTCAGCCTGCTGATGGGCAGCCCGCCCGGCTATGTCGGCTACGGCGAGGGCGGCATCCTCACCGAGGCGGTCCGCCGTCGCCCCTACTCGGTGATCCTGCTGGACGAAATGGAAAAGGCGCATCCCGGCGTACAGGACGTGTTCTTCCAGGTGTTCGACAAGGGCAACATGAAGGACGGCGAAGGCCGCGACATCGACTTCAAGAACACTGTCATCATAATGACTTCCAATGCCGGAACGGATCTCATCGCGAAACTGTTCGCCGACCCGGATACCGCGCCGGATGCCGCCGGGCTCGCCGATGCGTTGCGACCGGAGTTGGCGAAATACTTCAAGCCGGCGTTCCTGGGCCGCATCACGCTGGTGCCGTACTTCCCGCTGTCCGACGCGGTCATTCGTCAAATTGTCGTGCTTCAGTTGAACCGCATCGCAAGCCGTGTAAAAGAAGCATATCGAGCAACGTTCGAATATGACCCGGTGCTCGTGGAGACCATCGCAGCGCGGTGCACGGAAAGTTCATCGGGCGCACGCAACATAGAGAACATACTTTCGCGTACACTGTTGCCGGAACTCTCCGCCGAAGTGCTGGCAAGATTGGCTGAAGGCTCCGCAATTTCGCGGGTGTCGGTGGGGATCGAGCCATCCGGGTCGTTCCGCTATACACTGGGATAAACCGCCGTCATCGGCGACAACAAGGGGATACGGGTATGCCGATCTACATGAAATATGATACAATCGACGGCGATGTCACCGCCGATGGCCATGCCAAATGGATCGAGTGCGGCTCCTTCCAATGGGGCGTCGGCCGCGGCATCTCGTCCCCGACCGGCGCCAGCGCCGACCGTGAGTCGAGCGCGCCGAGCGTCAGCGAAATCACCGTCACCAAGCAGCAGGATGTCGGCACGATCAAGATTCTCGACGCCGCTTTCCAGGGTGAGGGCGTCACCGTCACGCTCGACTTCTGCAAGACCGACAAGGGCAAGCTCGAGACCTACCTGACGTACACGCTGACCAACACCATGATCAGCGGCTATTCGCTCAGCAGCGGCGGCGACCGCCCGTCGGAGAGCCTGTCGCTGAACTTCACCAAAATCGAGTGCAAGCTCCACTCCATGGACGCGGCCAACGCCGACGGCACGTCCGCAAACGTCACCTACGATCTGGCGCAAGCCAAGATCGTCTAACCAGCCTGGCCTCGACCAACTTGCGGCCCGACCGGCAACGGTCGGGCCGCTTTGTTGTTCGAAGCAAGCAGCGCTTTTTTTGAAAAAAAGCGCGCAAAAAACTTCATCCCCTGGAGTCCTGGACCGCGGTCCGGGACTCCAGGGGATGAAGTTTTTTTGCTTCTTTTTGTTCACAAAAAGAAGACTTACCTTACTGACAGGACAGGCACTCCTCGTAATCCGTCGTCCCCGCCACCAACGGCAGCGAGCCCTGGTCGTTGGCCGGCAGGTTGGCCGCCAGCACCCCGGTGAACTCCTCCGGCCGCAGCGCCTTCTCGCTCACCGCGTCGGCGCGCTGGATCGACATGCTGCGGCAGTAGTACAGCGACTTCATGCCCTTCTTCCAGGCCAGCAGATGGATCTGGTGCAGGTCGCGCTTGCTCACATTGGCCGGCACGAACACGTTCACCGACTGGCTCTGGCAGATATACGGCGTGCGGTCGGCGGCGTGCTCGATGATCCAACGCTGATCCAATTCGAAGGCGGTCTTGTAGACGGCCTTCTCCTGTTCGGTCAGGAACTCCAGATGCTGCACGCTGCCCTTGTTGGTGGTGATCGACGACCACACCTCCGGGGTATCCTGCCCCTTGGCCTCCAGCAGCTGCTGCAGATGCCGGTTGCGCACCGTGAAGCTGCCCGACAGCGTCTTCTGCAGGAACACGTTGGCGGCGATCGGCTCGATCCCCGGCG
This sequence comes from Rhodospirillales bacterium, assembly GCA_041691815.1. Taxonomy (GTDB): domain Bacteria; phylum Pseudomonadota; class Alphaproteobacteria; order Acetobacterales; family Acetobacteraceae; genus 70-18. Next base: position 12,141 of record JBEPTZ010000080.1, read on the forward strand.
AGGAATTGCCGGCGATGATCGAGATCGAGGCGGTCGGCGCGATCGCCATCTTGTTGGAGAACCGCTCCTGGATGCCATAATCGGCGGCATCCGGGCACGCCCCGCGCTCATCGGCCAGCAGCCGCGAGGCATGGTCGGCCTGGCCGCGGATGTGCTTGAACATCCGGATGTTCCACACTTTGGCGATCACGCTCTCGAACGGCACGTTCTGCGATTGCAGGAAGGAGTGGAAGCCCATCACCCCGAGCCCCACCGAGCGCTCGCGCATCGCCGAATACTTCGCTCGCTCCATGCCTTCCGGCGCGCGGTCGATGAAGTCCTGCAGCACGTTGTCGAGGAAGCGCATGATGTCCTCGATGAACAGCGGGTGGTCCTTCCATTCGAACCAGTTCTCCAGGTTCAGCGACGACAGGCAGCACACCGCGGTGCGCTGCTTGCCGTGCTGGTCGATGCCGGTCGGCAGGGTGATCTCGCTGCACAGGTTGGAGGTCTTCACCTCAAGCCCAGCCAGCTTGTGATGCTCCGGCATCGCCCGGTTCACCTGGTCGCTGAAGATCAGGTACGGCTCGCCGGTCTCGATGCGCGCCATCAGGATGCGAATCCACAGGTTCCGCGCCCCGATCCGCCGCACGATGCTGCCGTCCTTCGGCGAGGTCAGGCTCCACTGCTCGTCGGCCTCAACCGCCCGCATGAACGAGTCGGGGAGCAGGATGCCGTGATGCAGGTTCAGCGCCTTGCGGTTCGGGTCGCCGCCGGTCGGCCGCCGCATCTCGATGAATTCTTCGATCTCCGGATGCCAGACCGGCAGATAGGTCGCCGCCGAGCCGCGCCGCAGGCTGCCCTGGCTGATCGCCAAAGTCAGGCTGTCCATCACCCGGATGAACGGAATCACCCCGGAGGTCTTGCCGTTCTGCCCGACCTTCTCGCCGATCGAGCGCAGATTGCCCCAGTACGAGCCGATCCCGCCGCCCTTGGAGGCCAGCCAGACATTCTCGTTCCACAGCCCGACGATGCCATCCAGACTGTCCGACGCCTCGTTCAGGAAGCAGGAAATCGGCAGGCCGCGGGTGGTGCCGCCGTTGGACAGCACCGGCGTCGCCGGCATGAACCAGAGCTTGCTGATATAGTCGTACAACCGCTGCGCATGCGCCGCATCCTCGCCGTAGAAACTGGCGACGCGGGCGAAAAGGTCCTGATATCCCTCACCTGGCAGCAGGTAGCGGTCGTCCAGCGTGGCGCGGCCGAAATCGGTGATCAGCTTGTCCCGGGAGCGGTCGACCCGCACCTGGTGGCGGCCTTGCATCTGCACGACATCTAGCACGGTAGCGTCCCCCTGAACCTCGGCATCCAAGCCGCTATCCTGCGCAACCGCGCTGCTTCGTCAAATCAAATCCCACTAGATGTGGGCATTGGCTGGGATGGCGCACACAATATGGAGGCTTGATGCCGGCGTACAACACCGCCCTGCGAACATATAAGGAACATAATCCCGACCGACTCGCGCGCCAAGCGAAAAGCGATTCCATCCCCATGATTCAGGTTATCCACAGGGTAAAAGCGACTCGAAACCGGCCGGATCGGCGTTGAAAATGGCCCGAACCGAGCGCATTCCGCGCCAATCCGCGTTGAAATCGGCGGCGATCAACGGGCCGGTTTCGCTTCCGGCAGCGTGCAGCACCCGTCCAGGCCATCCGCAGCCGCATTTTTGGAACCACGGCAGATCGTCTCGATATCGCAGTAGTTATGATCCATAACAATGCCGTCCGGGCGCGCCGCCGGTTACACGTCGAGGGCGTATTCGGCCAGCGCCGGAGTCATCGCCTCGATGACGAAATCGACGAAGGCGTCCGGCGCGTCGAGGTAGAATTCGCGGTCGGAATAGCTGCCGACGCTGGCGGCCAGACCACGCGCCCGCAGCCAGGCGGCGAGTGCCTGCAGCGCCGCTTCGGGCGTGTCGCTGAGGAAGGAGACCTGCGAGCGCAGCTTGTCGGCGTCGCGGTTGGCGGTGTCGCTGCGGCTGAATTGCAGGTCGATGTTGGCGCCGGGCTGACGCAGCCAGATCGCCCGCTCGGTGCGGCGCAGTTCGACGAAGCCGAGTTGCGTGGTCAACATCTCCACCACCGTCTCGAACCACGCGGGCGCGAGACGGTTGGCGACGTGGTTGAAGCGCATGCTCAGCGGCCGACCTTTATGCGCGCGCTCACCGCCCGACCGCGTAGCCCTGCATGCCGCGCGGGTTGGCGCCGGTGAACATCTGGCCGTCGTCCTCCAGGCGGGCGGCGGAGAGGCGGCCCTCGGTCCAGTCGTCGCCGGCCTCGGCGAGATGGCCGCGGGCCTTCAGCGACTCCAGCACCGCCGGCGGGAAGCGGCCTTCGATCACCAGCCGGCCGGGCTTGGCGATGCGTGGCCAGAAGCTGTTGGGGAAATGCTCGCTGTGGAAGCTCGGCGCGTCGATCGCCTGCTGGATGCCCATGGCGTGGTGGATCATCCGCAGCAGCATGATCGGCTGCCACTGGTCCTGCTGGTCGCCGCCGGGGGTGCCGAAGCTCATCCATGCCTTGCCATCGCGCAGCACCATGCTGGGCGACAGCGTGGTGCGCGGGCGCTTGCGCGAGGCGATGCTGTTGGGGTGGCCCTTATGGGTCCAGAACATCTGGCCGCGGGTGCTGAGCGGGAAGCCGAGGCCGGGGACCACCGGGCTGGATTGCAGCCAGCCGCCAGAGGGGGTGGCGCTGACCATGTTGCCCCAGCGATCGATGACGTCGATGTGGCAGGTATCGGCACCGACGGCGCCGAGGCGGGCGACGGTCGGCTCGCCGACGCCGGTGGCGCGGGTGAGCAGTTCGGCGCGGCCGGCGGCGTTATGGTCGACCTCCGGGGTGAAGCCGGGCACGGTGCCGGGGCGCAGCTCCAGGCTGGCCTTTTCGGTGATCAGCTTGCGGCGCTCGGCGTTGTAGGCGTCGGACAGCAGGTGGGCCATCGGCACTTCGACGAATTCCGGGTCGCCGTAATAGGCCTCGCGGTCGGCGAAGGCGAGCTTGGCGGCCTCGGCCACGACATGGACGAAATCCGCACCGTTGGGGTCCATCGCGGCGAGGTCGAGGCCCTTCAGCAGCGCCAGTTGCTGCAGCATCGCCGGGCCCTGCCCCCAGGGGCCGGTCTTCAGCACGGTGTGGCCGTGGTAGTCGTAGCTGAGCGGCTCTTCGACGGTGGCGGCCCAGCGGGCCATGTCGTCGGCGGTGAGCAGGCCGCGATGGCGGCGGCCGCTGGAGTCGAGGATTTCCTCATGGGCGTAGAAGCGGTCGATCGCCTCGGCGACGAAGCCGCGATACCAGGCGTTGCGGGCGGCGTCGATGCGCGCCTCGCGGTTGGCGCCGACCGCCTCGCGGGTCAGCCGCTCCCAGGTGTCGGCCATCGCCGGGCGGGCGAACAGCTTGCCGACCTCGGGCACCTTGCCGCCGGGCAGGAACACGGCGGCGGAGGTTTTCCACTCCTGCTCGAACATCGGGCGGATCGACTCGATGGCGGCGGGGACGCGCGGCACCAGATGAATGCCGTTGCGGGCGTAGCCGATGGCGTAGGCCAGCACGTCGTGCAGTTCCATGGTGCCCCAGTCGCGCAGCATCAGCGCCCAGGCATCGAAGGCGCCGGGGACCACGGCGGGGAGCAGGCCGGTGCCGGGCACCATGTCCAGCCCCAGCTCGGCGAATTTCTCCGGGGTGGCGGCATCGGGCGCGCCGCCCTGGCCGCAGATGACGTGCTGGGTGTTGCGGGTGGCGTCGTGGATGATGATCGGCACGTCGCCGCCGGGGCCGTTCAGGTGCGGCTCGGCGACGTTGAGCACGAAGGCGGCGGCGACCGCGGCATCGAAGGCGTTGCCGCCGCGCTCGAGCACCGACATGCCGACCGAACTGGCGATCCAATGGGTGGTGGCGACGACGCCGAAGGTTCCGGCGATTTCCGGCCGCGTGGTGAACATGACGGCGCTTCCCCTGCTTGCTGGGGGTAATCTAGTGTCTCCTGCTCGCCACGCAAAGGAGGCGCCTGGATGCTGGTTCTCGTGGTCGGGCCGTCCGGCGCCGGCAAGGATACGCTGATGGAGGCGGCGCGGGCGGCGCTGACCGGCGATGCGCGGTTTCGCTTCGTGCGGCGGGAGATCACGCGGCCGGCGGATGCCGGGGGGGAGGCGCATCTTGCGGTGAGCGAGGCGGCGTTTTCGGCACGGGCGGCTGCCGGCGGGTATGCGCTGTGGTGGCGGGCGCATGGGCTGGGCTACGGGATTCCGGCCGATATCGCGGATGACCTGGCGGCCGGGCTTGTGGTGGTGGCGAATGTTTCGCGCGGCGTGCTGGCGGAGGCGGCGGAGCGGTTTGCGGTGCTGGTGCTGGAGATCACAGCGGCGCCAGAGGTGCTGGCGGCGCGGCTGGCGGCGCGGGGGCGGGAGAGTGCGGCGGATATCGCCGAACGGGTGCGCCGCGCGGTGGCGCTGCCGGCGGGGCTGGAGGTGGTGACGGTGATGAATGACGGGACGTTGGAGGCTGGGGCGGCGCTTGTGGTGGGGGTGTTGCGGGGGGCTGGGAAGGAAGGGTTTCACAAAGAGCGGTAGGGATCGACCGCTCCTGAATTGGTGAGAATCGGGCATGAAAAACAGACTGCGCTACTTCAGAGACTTACGCGGGCTGACGCTGGAGCAGCTTGCCGGATTGACGGACACGTCATTCCAGCAGGTGTAGCGGTTGGAGAAGGGCCGCCGCAAGATGACTGCCGAATGGGCCGCCAGGATGAGCCGCGCGCTCAACGTGCCATGGTACTTGCTCTTTGTCCCCGATGGGCTGCCGCTTCCGATGCCAGAGGATGCAAAGTTCATCGAAGATCGGAGCGAGATCGCGCTCCTTGTGTTTTGGAAGGGGCTTTCGGAGGAACAGCAGGATGTTATCCTGGCGATGATCCGAGGTATGAAAATCCAGGGTTCCCCGCGCGAGGAGTAATCGGCCGTCCCCACGATTCGGCAAGCGGAGAGGAGAAAGATGAGATTCTTGCTTCTCCGCGTCTCTCCGCCTCCATGTTGTTCTGTCTTGCTGGCTTGGGCGGGAGAAAAAGGAGGAGATTCACATTGAGACGGGGAGACGGGGAGACGGGGAGAAGGATGGCGGTCTGGTGCTTGAGGCGTTGGGGGCGCGGATTTGCATCATGGGGCCGTCGAACAGCGGCAAGTCGACGTTGGCGACGGCGATCGGGCGGGCGCGCGGGCTTCCCGCGATTCATCTGGACCAGTTGTATCATCGGCCGAATACCGACTGGCAGGCCCGGCCGGAGGCGGAGTTCATCGGGTTGCATGATGCGGCGCTGCTGGGTGCCGGCTGGGTGATGGAGGGGAATTATACGCGCTGCCTGCCGCAGCGGCTGGCGCGGGCAACGGGGGTGATCCTGCTCGACACTGCAACGGTGGTCAGCCTGCTGCGCTACCTCCGGCGGTCGTGGTTTGAGGCGGGGCGGCATGGCGGCCTGGAAGGCGGCCGAGACAGCGTGAAGTGGGCGATGCTCCGCTATATCACCACCACCGCTCGCAGGAATCGCCGGCGCTACCAGGAGATGTTCGAGGAAATCGCGTTGCCGAAGATCAGGCTTGCTTCGGCGCGGGAGATTGCCCGGTTCTATCGGTCGGAGCGGCTCAGGCGTTAGTGCGCGCGGCAGGCTGAGACGGCGGGGCACGGCTTAAGGCAAGCGGCCTGGCGGGCGGTGCGGCGGAGCGGAACTGCCTTGGCATTCTCGACGGCGGCGTGCCGGCTGGTACCGGGCGGGGAAAGAAGATGCCTGACGGTGGCATGTTTCGAAGGATTTCGAACAATAACGCAACGTCAGATTCGATCTAGAGAATAATTTGATTCCGCGAACAACTATCATGTAATATGTGATGTTTATCATTCCATTTGATTCATTTTTTTTCGTATCTTGTAATTTTATATTTCAGCAATTCTCTAATTCTATAACTTTATTTTGATCAATATTTGTTTTGTCGTCGGAGGATCACCACCTATGGTCGGTGTCTGTTGCGTATGGAGGCGAACATGGTGGATCCGATCAATGATGTTGCTGACGACTGGAAGTTGGCATCCATCATCGGGCTGGCAGGCGCGCGGGGCGGCGGCGGCGCGATGCTGTTTTTTGCGATCCAGAGCCGGCGGCTCAATGCGCTGGAACCGATGGTATTCTGTGCCGCGGGGCTGGGCATGGGCGGGAATGCATCGGGGGTTTCGTACGACACATTCACCGACGCGATGAAGAAAAAATCGCTGGCGTTCAGCGATCTGGCGATCCAGACGCCGTTCTCGATCCGCAGCCTGCATACCAGTGCCGGGCTGTATACCGGCGCCAGCATCGGCGTTCCGGTGGCGAATCTCGGTTGGTCGTACATCAATGCCGGCCAGAATGGGGTGACCTATTTCAGTTCGTCGGGCGCCGGCGCCTCGCTCGGCTCCGGGACTGGCGGCTACGCGATGGCGGGCATCTGGTACTCATACAAACTGAACGGCAATTCGATCAATCCGATCCCGGCCTATAAGAAGAGTATGATGGACTCGATCGAGGGGTTTTTCGGCGAGATGGATCGCGGGATTCGGAATATTTATCGCGGCGGGTATTGAGGCGCCGGGAGGCCGGCAGGCAAGACAGATTTGCCAGGCGGCGCAGAGAAGAAGAGGAGACATTCGCTTCTCTCCGCCTCACCGTCTGCGCATCATGTCTTCGAAGCTGGGATGTGTGAGGCTGGGGGCGTTGCGGGGTGTTTGCGATCAAGGCGGAAGTTGGTGATGCGCGGGCGGCGGTTTTTGCGTTCACGGCGCAGAAGACGATGTATGGCGGCAAGAATATCGCTGCGGGCGACACGGTGTTTGTGTTCGCGAGCGAGAATGAGGGTGGCGCCGGGTTGATCGCGCGCGGGGTGGTTGTTGCTGCCGAGGCGGTGGCGAGAGTGGCCGGGGTTGCGCGGCAGACGCCGCGAGTGACGCTCTCGGTTCGGCGCGGGGTTTTGGCGGTGCGGCCGTTGGGGCGGCGGGAGTTGCGGGCGTTCTGCGCGTGGGATGACGGGCGGCCGGAGACCGAGCTTAATTTCAAGTTGTATCGGCAGGCGACCAACAAGGTTGTCGGGATTTCCGATGTGGCGGCGGCGTATCTCGACGGGTTCTTCTGATTTTGCCAGCGGATATTCGTGTCTTGAAGACACCGCACTCTCCGCCGCGCCAATGTTGCAAGGCGGATGAAAAAAGTTTTTTGCGCGCTTTTTTTCAAAAAAGCGCTGCCTGCCTATCCTTTTAGCTTGATGCGCTGCACCAGCGCGAAGGGCGCGCCGGTGTCGGGCTGGGTGAACAGGC
>JBEPTZ010000081.1:0-19427 GCA_041691815.1 Rhodospirillales bacterium
GGCATAGGCCGGCAACGCCAGCCCCTCGGCATGCGGCAGGCGCTGGATGGCGACGGAAACGGTCATGCGGCACTCCCCGGGCAAGGTAACGGCGGCGAGCAATACCACCTCGCCGCCGCCACGCCACCCCGCGCCGCTACCGCAGAGCGATCAGCCGGCCTGCTGGATCGCCGACAGGATCCAGTGCCCGCCCGACGCCCGCATGAAGGTCCACACCTCGGTCGCCTGGGTGCGCTGCGCCAGGTCGCCATCGACCACCCGGCCGGCGGCATCGCGGGTCACGTCGATCATCGAGAAGCGCATCGCCACACTGGCGTATTCCCGCCCCGGTTCGGCCCAGGCCTCGGCCAGATCGCCCTGCTCCAGCTTCACCTCGGTCACCGTGTTGCGCACGCCGCGGCTGGCCTGGTCGCTCAACTGGTCGGCGAAGTAGCTCAGCATCTCCGGCGTCACCGCGCCGCGCAGCGCGTTGAGGTCCTGCGCCGACCAGCCGGCCTGGACATGCTGCAACACCTGCTCGAACTGCTGGTAGTCGGCCGGCGTCACCTCGATCGGCGCGTCGCCCGCGCCGCCGCCGCCCATGCCACCGCCGCCACCCATCGGCATGTCCTGCGCGTCGCGGGCATACATCCCGGCCGGCCCGGCCATCGCCGGCTGCCGGCTCGGCATGAAGCGGCGGATCAGCCAGCGCACCACCATCACTACGATGAAGATCTGCAGCAGCAGCCCGAGGAAGCCGCCGAAGCCGTGCACGCCGCCGAACATCCCGCCGCCGAACAGCATGCCGCCGATCCCGGCACCGATCAGCCCGCCCATCAGCCCGGCGCCGAAGCCGCTGCCGAAGAACCCCGGCCGCGACGGCGCGAACCCCGATCCGGCCGGCCGCGGTGTCGATTGCGGCGCCACGCTGCGCTGCATCGGCGCGGCCGTGCCCGGCGCGGTGCGGGTCACCGGCGGCGCCGAGTAGGTGCGTGCCCCGCGGCTGCCCATCGAGGCACCGCCCCCGGCGCGCGCGAAGGCGAGCCCCGGCGCCAGGGCCAGGGTCACGGCGAGAAGCATGGCGAAAACCAGACCGGTCAGGCGCATGGCGCGAGCACTCTCCAGAGGGGAATCGTCAGGCGAATATAGGATCGTCACTGCCACGAATCGAGCGATTCATGCATGACGATCTGTTCATGCATCGGGCAGGCAACAGGCCGGTTTGGCGAGCAGAAAGCAAGAAGATTCACACCGAGGTGGGGAGACGGGGAGAAGAAAGCAGGGCACCGCCGCAACAGTGTTACACTTCGTCTTACCTTGTTTCTCCAGGCTTACGCCCCGGCCAGCGTCATCCCCTCCACCCGCACCGTCGGCGCATCGGTCCCGCGCCGCAGCCGCAGGTCGTCAGCCGGCGTCAGGTGCAGGAACATCTCGGCCAGATGCCCGGCGATGGTGATCTCGGCCACCGGCTCGGCCAGCTGCCCGTCGCGGATCATGAACCCGGCCGCCCCCCGGCTGTAATCCCCGGTCACCCCGTTCACCCCCATGCCGATCAGCTCGGTGACATACAGCCCCTCCTTGATATCGGCCATCAGCGCCGCCGGCGACAGCGCCCCCGCCCGCATATACAGATTGGTCGCTGACGGGCCGGGCGGCCCGCCGGTGCCCCGGCTGGCGCTGCCGGTGGTGGTCATCCCCAGTTGCCGCGCGCTGCGGCTGTCCAGCAGCCAGCTGGTCAGCACACCATCCTCGATCAGCAGCCGTTCCCGCGTCGGCACCCCCTCGCCGTCGAACCGCCGCGAGCGCAGGCCACGCCGCCGCCGCGGATCATCGATCACGAAAATCCCCGGCCCGAACACGCGCTGCCCGAGCTTCTCCTTCAAAAAACTGGTCCCCCGCGCCACCGACGCACCATTGATCGCCCCCGACAGATGCCCCAGCAGCCCGCCGGCCACCCTCGGGTCGAACACCACCGGCAGTTGCGCGGTCTTCGCCTGCACCGGGTTCAGCCGCGCCACCGCCCGCTCCCCGGCCGAGCGCCCGAGGGCCGCGGCATCCTCCAGATCGGCCAGATGCACGGTCGAGGAATAATCGTAATCCCGCTGCATCCCGGTGCCGCTGCCGGCCAGCGCGGTCGCCGACAGCGAGTGACTGGTGCGCACATTCCGCCCGGCGAACCCGGCCGAGGTCACCAGGATCACCTCGGCGCGGCCATACCCGGCCTCGCCGCCCTCGGAATTGGTCACCCCCGAAACCGCCCGCGCCGCCGCCTCGGCCTCGGTGGCGCTGGCGATCAGCGCCGCCGCCTCCGGCTCGGCCGGATCGACCAGATCGAGATCAACCTCCTCCGGCGTCGCCGCCTGCTCGCACAGCCCGCCATACGGGTCTTCCGGCACCACCCGCGCCATATCCACCGCCCGCGCCGCCAGTTCCGCGAACCCTGCCGGGTCCACCGCCGAGGACGACACATTGGCCGAGCGCCGCCCGACAAACACCCGCAGCCCGAGATCGCGCCCCTCGGCCCGCTCCAGATGCTCCACCGCCCCCTGCCGCACCGACACCCCGAGCGAAGTGCCCGCCACCAGCACCGCATCGGCGGAATCGGCGCCGGCCGCGCGGGCACGGGCGATCAGGTCGGCGAGCAGCGAGAGCGTGTCCATCGGCGAGCCTCACGGGAAAATTGCGCCGCCAGTGTAGCCCAGCGCGCCGCGCGGCGATAATCCGGCGCTCCTCGCCCGAAGATCAAGCAAGACAGGCCACAAAGCGACGTAGAGGCGAAGAGGTAATCATCTCTTCGCCTCTACGTCGCTTTGTGAATCCTGGCTTCAGTCGGCGTCCTGCCGCACATCCCCCACCACCGCCCCGGTGATCCGCGCCAGCTCCGCCGCCTCGGTCTGGAACACATGCCTGGGCGACCCGGCCGCCGCCCAGATCGGGCGCAACGCCAGCAGATCGCGATCCAGCACCAGCCGCACCGTCCCGCTATGGCCGAGCGGCGCCACGCCGCCGATCGCAAACCCGGTCGCCGTCCGCACCCAGTCGGCATCGGCGCGTTTGACTGCCACCCCCAGCAGCGCCATCAGCTTCCCGGCATCCACCCGGTTGGCGCCCGAGGCGATCACCACCACCGGCACCTCGCCGGCGCGGAACACGATCGATTTGGCAATCTGCGCCACGCTGCAGCCGATCGCGGCGGCGGCATCGGCGGCGGTCCGCGTGCCCTCGGGGAACGCGGCGATATTATCCGCCTGCCCCGCCGCCAGCCGCGCCGCCCGCACCCGCGCCACCGAGGCGGAGTCGCTCATCGTGCCGCCAGCGCCGGCCGCCCCGGCACCGCCGCATGCGGCACCCCCCAGACGATGCTGCCGGCGGTGTGGCAGGCCGGGCAGGCCGGCTGCCAGCCCGGCAGCGCGGTGCCGCATTTGCCGCAGTTCCAGCCCGGATCGGGTCCGGCGGCGGCGGCCTCGCGCAGCGCATCGCGCTGGGCATCGCGCCCGGCCTCGGTGCCGCCGCGATCGGCCTCCTCCAGTTCGGCGAGCAGCAGGAACACCCGCCGCTGCGCCAGCCCGGCGGCGCGGGCGCGCTCCAGATGCCGACGCGCCTCGCCGGTCAGCCCGGCCGCCAGCGACACCCGGGCGAGCAGCAGATGGCTCTCCGGATGGTCCGGATTGGTCTGCACGAACCCGGCCGCCCCCTTGACCCGCGTCAGCCGGTCGCTGGTGCCGGCCAGCGCCAGTTCCGCCAGCGCCGGCTGCGGCGCCGCCTGCCAGGCGGTGCGCAACACGTCCTGGGCGCGGGATTCGCGGCCCTGCTGGCGCAGCAGCCGCGCATAGGCCAGGGCCGCCGGCGCGAAACCCGGCTCGGCCTTCCAGGCCCGCCGCGCCAGTCGCAGCGCCTCAGCAGGGTCCGGTTCGGCGGCAGCCGCCGCCGCGGTCAGCGCCGCCACCGGCGCCCCCGGCCCGGCCAGCGCCAGCGCCTGCTTCCAGTCGGCGGTGCGCACCGCCAGATTGAGCCGCGCCTCGCGCAGCCAGGCCGCACCCGGATGCGCGACCTCGGCGCGGCGCGCCAGAATCGCCGCCTCCGCCCAGTCCTCGCGGGCAATCGCCTGGCGGAACAGGCCCCGCAGCCCGAGGAACGCCGCGTCCTCGCGCTCGGCCAACTGCCGATACACCGCGCTGGCGCCGTCCTCGCTGCCGGCCAGCCGATTGGCCTCGGCGGCCAGCAGCAGGGTCTGCGCGGTATCCCCCAGCAGCCGGCGGGCACGTGCCGACTCCCGCGTCGCCCCGGTCGGCTCGGCGGCGGCCAGCGCTACCAGCGCCCGGGTCACCGCCACATCGCCGGCCGCCCGGCGACGGCGCAGCCGCCAGCGCCGCCAGCTCGGCCCGAGCATCGCCAGCAGCAGCAGCAGTCGCAGCAGCAAGGCCAGCACCAGCACCGCGATCGTCGCCAGCACGGCGGCCACCGGCGCCGAGGTCTCGATCGAGTAGCGCCCGACCGCCAGCACCACATGCCCCGGCAGCCTTGCCACCCACCAGCCGAGCGCCACCACAATGACGCCGGCCGCGATGATCCACAGGATGCGCCGCATCAGTCGGTCGCCGCCAGCCTGGCCAGCGCCGCCCTGGCGTCCAGCAGCGCGCGGGCGCGATCATGCCAGTCGGCCATCGCCGCCGCCGCCGCCTTGTCCAGCCGCTCCACATCGGCCACCGCACCCTCCAGGTTGCCGGCGGTCAACTGCTCGCGGGCGGCGCCCAGCACGTAGCTGGCCGGGGCGCCGGACAGCACCCGGTCACCATCGCGCACCGTCACCAGCGACTGGATCTGCAGCCACATCTTCTCGGCCAGCGAATCCGCCTCGGTCGCCGGCCGGCTGGCCTCGGCGGCGCGTGCGGCGGCAGCCTCGAAATCCAGCCGCAACTGCGCCTCGGTGGGCGGCGGCGTGGTGGCATAACGGGTGAGAGCCGGTGGCGCGCCGGGAATTTCGCCGAGCGGCTTGCCGGCGGCCAGTGCGGCAGTGGCCGCCTGCAACCGCGCCAGCCTGGTGGCGCGGGCGGCGGTGCCGGCCTGGGCCTGTTCGGCCTGGGCGACGCGCTGTTGCAGCGCGGTCAGCTGGGCCGCCATCGCCGGCGATTCAATGGGTGCGGCGGCCTGCGGTGCCGGCCGCTGCTCAAGTGCCGCCACCCGCGCTTCCAGCGGCCGCAGATCGACCGCGGCGGGGATGGCCGGCGCCGGTGCCTGCTCCAGCTTGCCAACGCGCTGGGTCAGCCCGGCGATCTGGTTGTCGAGTTGCGCCAGCCGCTCCGGGTCAACGGTTTCCGCCAGTCGCTGCTGCTGGGTCCAGACCCAGGCCAGCCCCCCGACCAGCAGCACAAAGCCGATCGCCGTGAGCACCGGGCCGGCGCTGCGGTTCGCCGGCGGTGCCGGTTTTGCCGGGGTTGGCGCTGTGGCGGCCGAGGGCGTTACCGAAGCGGGCCGGCCTGCCGGCGGCGGCCTCGCCGCGGCACTGCCCGGGGGGGCATTGCTCGCGGCCGCGGACGGCACAACTCCGGGCGGCACAACTCCGGCCGGCCCGGATCTCGGCGGCCCGGCGGCGCGCGGCGGCACCACCGGGATCTCGGGCTTGGGCGACCCAGGCTGCGGGATCTCCGGCTGTGGGGTTGCGGGTTGCGGGATTTCGGGTCTTGGGGTCGCGGGCCTCGGGACTTCGGGCTGCGGGGTCGGCTTGCCTCCGGGATCGGGCGGCGGTTGGGTTTCTGTCATGCCATGAGTGTCAATATCGCGTCCTGGTTGGGGTCAGATGCAACACGGATGCGTCGCCAGGGCAAGGGGGTCAGCGCCCGTGCGACTGCCGGTGACAACGCCAGCGCGTCGATCCCGGTTGCCACTGAAAGTGGTAACGCACCCCCCAGCAAGTCAATGAACGCGCGCACTGTGGCGCCGGAGAAGAACAACGCGGTGCCGATTTCGCCGGCGCCCAGGGCCGCCACCGCTGCCGCCGGCAGGCGCTCCACCGGGCGCGCGGCATAGGTCTCGCGGCGCAGCACGGTGAAGCCGGCGGTGCGCAGCAGGCCGACCAGTTCGCCGCCCTCGCCGGCGCCGACCGCCAGCAGCAGCGGCAGCCCCGCGGGGTCGCACTGCGCGCCGACCAGCGCCGCCAGCGCCACCGCGTCACGCCCGGCGCTCAGGATATCGCCGAAGCCCGCCTCCCGCGCGCGCGCCGCGGTGGCGTCGCCCACCGCCAGCAGCCGGCAATCCCGGTGCCCGGCCAGCGCCGGCAGCGCATTGGCGCTGGTCGCCAGCACCGCCTGCACCGCGCCCGGCGGCGGCAGCCGGGTGGCTGTCGCCACGATGCGCAGCACCGGGGCGATCAGCGGCGTGTGGCCCAGGGCTTGCAAACGGCGGGCGGTCTCGCCGGCGCCCGGTTCCGGCCGGGTGACCAGCACCAGCCGACGGGCGGCCTCAGGCAAGAATATCGCGCGGACTGTCGGCGCGCAGGCTGGCGCCCAGTTCGCGGCCCAACCGGGCGGCGTCGGCCACCGGCCCGGTCAGGCTGCGCTTGAGCAGGAACGTGCCATCCGGCCGCGCCACCAGTCCGGTCAGGTGCAACTGGTGCCCCGCCCCCGGCAACAGCCGCGCATGTCCGCCGATCGGCGTGCGGCAGGAGCCGTCCAACTCGGCCAGCAGCGCCCGTTCGGCGGTGGAAACCGCCTTCGCCTCGGGGTCCTCGATGCCGGCCAGCAGGGCGCGCAGATCGGTGTTGTCGGCCCGCACGGTGATCCCCACGATCCCCTGGCCGGCCGACGGCACCATGATCTCGGGATCGAGCACCACCGAGGCGGCGCTCTCCATGCCCAGCCGCCGCAGCCCGGCCAGCGCCAGCAGCGTCGCCGCACAGGCGCCGTGCGCCAGCTTGTCCAGCCGCGACTGCACGTTGCCGCGCATGGTGACGGCGCGCAGGTCCGGCCGCGCATGCAGCAACTGCGCCTGCCGCCGCAGCGACGAGGTGCCGATCACCGCCCCCGCCGGCAGGCTGGCATAGGGCGCGGCGGGATCGGCCGGGCCAAGCCCGGGGCCGAGGATCAGCGTATCGCGGGCATCCTCGCGCTTCAGCGTGCAGGCCAGCACGATGCCCGGCGGCAACTGGGTTTCCAGGTCCTTCAGGCTGTGCACCGCGAAGTCGATCCGGCCATCGAGCAGCGCCTCGTGGATCTCCTTGGCGAACAGCCCCTTGCCGCCGATATCCGCCAGCCTGGTGCCGGCCGCCTGGGTGGCGTCGCCGGTGGTGTGGATGGCGTGCTCCTCGAACGCGTCGATATCGCGCAGCACCGGGCAGAAGCCGCGCAGCAGCGCCAGAAAATGCCGCGCCTGCCACAACGCCAGCGGCGAGCCACGGGTGCCGACGCGCAGCGGCAATCCCCCGCCATGCGGCCTTATGCCGAGCGGGGAGGTGTTGGTGTCCGACATGCGCGTCCTCTATTACCTGTGGCGCGCAAAGGAAAGGCAGCGAATGGCAGACCAGCGTATCGGACCGGTGCTGGGTATCGAAAGCTCCTGCGACGACACCGCCGCCGCGGTGCTGGCCGCCGATGGCCGCATCCTGGCCGAGGCGGTCGCCACCCAGGCCGACCATGCGGCATTCGGCGGCGTGGTGCCAGAGATCGCGGCGCGCGCCCATCTGGCGGTGCTGCCCGGCCTAGTGCAGCGGGTGATGCACAAGGCCGGCCTCGGTTTCGCCGACCTTGCCGCGGTCGCCGCCAGCGCCGGGCCGGGACTGATCGGCGGCCTGATCGTCGGCTCCGGCTTCGCAAAGGGGGTGGCGATCGCCCGTGGCCTGCCATTCCTGGCAATCAACCACCTGGAAGCACACGCATTAACGGCGCGTCTGCCGGCATTGGCGGCCGGCGCGGCGTTCCCCTATCTGCTCCTGCTGCTGTCCGGCGGGCATTGCCAGTGCGTCGCCGTCGAGGGCGTCGGCCGCTACCGGCGACTGGGCGGCACCATCGATGACGCGATCGGCGAGGCGTTCGACAAGGCGGCCAAGCTGCTCGGCCTCGGCTGGCCCGGCGGCCCGGCGCTGGAGCGGCTGGCGGCCTCCGGCAATGCGCAAAAATTCGTCTTCCCGCGCCCGCTGAAGGGCCGCAGCGGCTGCGATTTCAGCTTTTCCGGCCTGAAAACCGCGGTGGCGACGGCAATTTCCGCCTACCCGCCCGGCCCGCTGCCGGCCCAGGACGCCGCCGATCTGGCCGCCAGCTTCCAGCAGGCGGTTGCCGATACGTTGGCCGATCGTGCCGCCCACGCGATGGTTATGTTTCGTACCTTTCACCCCAACGCCGAACTGATGGTGGTCGCCGGCGGCGTCGCGGCCAACGCCACCTTGCGCGCGGCGCTGCAGGCGGAAGGCGACCGGCACCACTTCCGCCTGGTGGCGCCGCCGCTGCGGCTCTGCACCGACAACGCGGTGATGGTCGCCTGGGCGGCGCTGGAACGGCTGCGGCTGGGCCTCACCGACGGCCTCGACCACGCCCCCCGGCCGCGCTGGCCGCTGGAGCAGCTTGGGGTGAAGTGAAGAGAAGGGTTCTTTTTTGAAAAAAAGAACCAAAAAACTTCAGTCGCCTTGTAACAGTGGAGTGGCGGAGACTCCGTACACTCCAATGGATAGAAAGTTTTTTTGCTTCTTTTTGTTCACAAAAAGAAGAATCTTCCTTAACTCTGAATGAACCCCACGCTGTCCGCCTCGAGCACCGCACAGGTAAGCGGCCCGCCGAACACAGCGCCGGTATCCAGCCCGATCCGGTTGCGCCGGATCACCGGCGTCTTGTGCGGCGTGTGGCCATGCACGATCACCGCGCCGAAATCGACCTCGCTGTAGAGAAAGCTGGCGCGGATCGACAGCAGGTCCGACGCCGCCTGCGCCTCCAGCGCCACGCCGGGCCGCACGCCGGCATGCACGAACAGATAGCCGCCCTCCTGATGCCGCAGCGCCAGGCCGCGCAGGAACGCCATCTGCGGCGCCGGAACATGCCCCGGCCAGGTCGCGCGCGCGGCGTCGGGGTCGCCGCCCCAACTGGCCAGCGCCTCTCGCCCGCCGGCGATCATCCAGTCGGTCGCCGCCGCGCCCTGGCCAGAGAGCGCGTCGAGCATCGTGCGCTCATGGTTGCCCATCAGGTTGACGGTCGGCACCCCGGGCAGCGGATCGCCGGCGGCCAGCCGGGCGACCACGGCGGCACTGTCCGGCCCGCGATCGACATAGTCGCCGAGATGCAGCAGCAGCGGCGCCGCCACCGGCCGTGCGGCGAGATCGGCGGCGACCGCCTGATGCAGCGCCCACAGCCGCTCGGCGCAGCCATGAATATCGCCGATCGCATAGACCCGCCGGCCCGGCGGCAGCACGCCGGGTGCCTGCTGCAATATCATGCCGGCACCGCGCGCCGCTCGCGCCGCACCACCCAGGTGGTGGAGACGAAGATCACCGCACCCCCGGCCATGGTCCAGATGCTCGGCGTGTCGGCGAACACCAGGTAGCCGGCCAGCGAAGTCCACAGCAGGTCGAGGAACTTGATCGGCTGGGTGGCCGAGATGTCGGTGGCCAGGAAGGCGCGGTTGACGCAGTAATGCCCGATGCTGCCGAACACCCCGCAGGCGATGAACGCCAGCCATTGCAGCGCCGACGGCCAGACCCAGCCGTCGATGGCAAACGGCAGGCTGAACAGCGACACGGTGATCGACTGCCAGACCAGGATCACCTCCGGCTTGTCGTACCGGGTCAGCGCTTTCACGATCAGGAACGACGCGGCCATCAGCGGCGCCGAGCCCAGCATGACCAGGTGGTAGAAGCCGGCGCCGCCGTCGATCCCCGGCAGCACCACGATCAGCACGCCGCCGAAGCCGATGGCGACCGCCAGCCAGCGCGCCGGCACCATCTTCTCGCCCAGCACCAGTGCCGCGCCGATCATAACGAAGATCGGCGAGGTGAAGCCGATCGCCGTCATGTCGGCCAGCGGGATTTTCGGCAGTGCGATGAACCACAGCAGCAGGCCTGCGGTATGCACCGCGCCACGCCACAACTGGCCGCCCAGCCGGTTCGGCCAGTACGCCGCCAGCCCGGCGCGCAGGATGAACGGCGCCAGCAGCAGCAGCCCGACGAAATAGCGCAGGAACTGCGTCTCGAAGATCGGCAGCACCAGCGAGAGCGCCCGCATGATGGTGTTCAGCACCGCGAACAACAGCCCGGCACTGGCCATCCACAGGATGCCGCGCATGCTCGCCGGCAGCGCCAGCAGCGTCGCCTGCAGCCGGTCCAGCGGCGCGATCACCGGCAATCCGGCGCGGTGGTGCGGGCGGCGGGACTTGAACCCGCAAGCCGTAAGGCAACGGATTTTAAGTCCGCTGTGTTTACCAGTTTCACCACGCCCGCTCCGTGGCCGAGGCGCGTCGCGTGCCGGTGGCCGGGCGCCTGCCGAACACGGCATCCGGCCAGCTGCTGCGTGGATGTGGCCGGATGATCGGAGACCCTCGACAGTGGTGCGCGGCGCGTCCTTGCTGTCTAGAGCCTGCCGCAAACCGGGGCAAGCCGCCAGCCCGTTCTAGTCCGTTGTTTTGCCGCGCGATTCAGAAACAGGGCGAACCCGTCGGCCGCCCTGGCGCCTCATCCCGCCAGCCGCCGCATCCCGCGCGGCGCCCCCGGCACCGGCTGGCCGTCGCTGACCCGGCGCACCTCGATGCCGTCGCGCACCTCCACCGCCAGCCCGCCCGGCAGCGAGAAACTGAACCCATGCCGTCCGTCGCCGATACCGGCCCGCAGCAGATCGCCGCGGAACCGGTTGGCCAGCACCTCGCCGAGCAGCGCCTCGCCGGCCAGCACCTGCAACCGCACCGCGCGATCCGGCGCCGCCTCGTCGCACGCCCAGCCGACCACCACCTCGTGGTCGACCCGCTCCAGATTGCCGATCAGCCGGCCGGGCGCCGGCGCCGCCCCGGCATCCAGCCCGGCGCGCGCCGCCAGCCGCCCGCGCACCGCCTCCAGCGCCTCGCCCTGTTCGATGCGCGGCGCGCAATACACCGCCGGCCCTGACGGCGCATCGGGATGCAACGCCCGGTACTCGCCGGCATTATGGAACATCCCCCGGCTGTCATCATCGACGAAACTCTCGGTGGGCGCTCCCTCGGGCAGCGCCCCGGCATGGATGCACACCGGCAGCACGTCGCGATTGGCTGCGGCGAACCGTCCGCCATAGCTGCGCCGCCCGATCCAACGCAGCGGCCGGGCTGGCCGCATTGGCGCCGCCGGCGTGTTCAACGCGCCTGCGGGGTGCGGGCCGAAACCGTCATGAATTCCACGCCTTGCACGCGAGGATAGCAAGTCGAATCGCTTCAGCACTGTCTGACCGAGCAGAGCGATACAACCATCACAGACAAACGCCCGCACGTTTTTCAACCTGAAGGGTCCGACCGAAAGAGTTTCGATCAGAACAGTATCTCCTGCGACCCGGCGATTATCGGCGGTGGTTACGGTCGCATGACCACGGAGCAGCCGATCGTTGGGCTTGGCGTCAGCCAGCAGTCTGCGCGACAGCACCACGTCGGTTGCGCCGGTATCAACCACGAACGCGACCGAGCGCGAGGCGCCAATGGTTACCGGCGCGTAAAACAGGCTGCCGAGTTTCGCCAGCCGCAGCGCCGTTCCAGCGGTGGGCAAACTGGCGCCGCGACGGTCGATTGCGGTTTCGATAGCCAAGCGTTGGGCCGTGAAATAGGCGCCGCCGCCTTTGCTCGTCAGTTCGGCATCGAAGCCGGCCAGCAGCCCGAGCGCCTCATAGTATCGGCCTTTGCCCACCAGCATGGTGGCCAATGCTCCACGCACGTCGACCAGGGAATTGACCACCGAGAGCGTTTTATACGATCAGCCGATCGCCTCATCGATGCGTCCAAGCTGGCGCAGCCCATCGGCGTAGTTGGCAAAGATGTCCCAGGTGCCTTCGCCAAGGTCGATGGCGTGTTCTAGATCTTTGACCGAATTCGCATATTGTTCCATGCGATTGAGCACGATGCCACGCAGAGCATAACCGGCGGGGTCGGCAGGTCTGAGATTGATGTAAGCCGAGAACGCCCGCTCGGCGCAGGGGTCGTTTCCGGCCCGCAGGCACGCTTCGCCCTGCTGGCGCAGTTGCCCGGAGGTTGCCTGCGCCAGCGTTGGTCGCGGCATACATCCCATCAGGATAACTGCGAACAACAATACGCGTTGCCAGCCATGCCTGCCCATCAGGAACTCCTCGTCTGCCAACGGTCAGCAAGGGGCTGCCGTCCTTATCGAGAAAATTGCATAAATACATCCCGCTGTAATTGCCCACCAGTTGAAGCGGCACGCTGGAGCCGCCCTCGCTGACGGTCAGCACGTCGGTCCCTCCATCCAGCGTGGGGGTGCCGCCGGGGGACACCAGTTGCTTGCCGCCATCGCTCGGCACGGTTGCCACTCGCGATGCCGCCGCGCACATACTGGGTGCCGCCGCTCAGCACCACGGTGTTGTGCGCCTTGCCGCCGGCCAAGATCGTTTCAACCCGCCATTGCTCACTTTCGTGCTGCTGACGGTGCCGCCGGACAGCACCTGCATGCTATCGCCATCGGCGACCACAAGGCCGCTACTGGTAACGCCGGAGGTGGCGGAAATTGTTGCCGTCAGCGTGTTCTTTCTGCGCGATGAACGACTATGCGACGGCGTCGGTGGGCGGTGGCGGTGCCAGCAGGCCGGGAACCCGCCCGATCATCGCCAGCACGTGTTCGGCGGTGATCAGCCGGGTGCATTCGAACTGCCGCGGCGTGTTGGCGTGGCGCGGGCACCAGAGAAAATCCTTGTGGTCGAACCGCAGCCGCGGGTCGTTCCAGCACGAGTTGCAGGCATGCCAGTTGACTACCCGGTACGGGGTGGCGAATTCGTTGGTCGGGTGGGTGAAGCCGCTGATCATCACCACCGGGGTGCCCACTGCCCAGGCCAGCCACGACAGCCCGGACGACAGCCCGACGAACAGGTCGGCATGCTTCAGCCAGCGCGCCCGTTCGGACAGCGGCCGGTCGCCGGTCTGGTCCTCGCAGCCATGCGGGATATGCGTCCACATCAGCCCGTGGCCGTGCACCCGCTTCTGGTCGATGCAGATCACCCGGTAGCCGCGCGCCCGCAGCCCTGCCACCACGCCGTGCCAGCCATCCGGGTTGTTCCACATCTTGCAGCCGCTGCTGCTCTGCACCGCGATCACCGCGTAGCGTTCGGCGATCGGCCTGATGTCATCGGGCAGCACCAGGCGCGGCGGCGCCTCGCTGGGGTCGACGCCGAGGATATAGCCGGCGGTGCGGTGCAGCCCGACCATGCGGAAATCGGTCGGCTGCCAGATGCAGTCG
This sequence comes from Rhodospirillales bacterium, assembly GCA_041691815.1. GTDB lineage: Bacteria > Pseudomonadota > Alphaproteobacteria > Acetobacterales > Acetobacteraceae > 70-18. Next base: position 13,370 of record JBEPTZ010000081.1, read on the forward strand.
GCATCGTCGAAGAACAGCCCGATCGAATAGGTGGCATAGAAGCTCTCGGCCAGCTTCTGCTCGACCAGTTCCTCGTGGGTGACCAGGCGCACCGAGGGGTAGGCATCGCGGAACAGCGGGATGATCAGCGCCGACATCGCCACGGTCAGCCGGCAGCCGTGCTGCTCGGCGAAGCGGGCGGCGTAGGGGAACCAGCCCAGCGTGTCGCCCAGCGTGCCGACCGGAAGCTGGATCAGGATGTCCTGGTTGCGGGCGTCGTAGTCATGGCTGAACACCAGGCTGGCCGCGCCGGCCGCACCCAGCTCCCACACCTCGATGCCGAAGCGGAGGTAGAAGCGCTTCGAGGAGTTGACCAGGGCGCCCTGGTTCTCGCTCTGGAACAGGATATTGCCGGTATCGAGGTCGCGCAGCCGCACCCGCCATTTGCCCTCGGCGCGATTCGGCAGCACCACCCGGGCGCCCTGGTTGAAGTCGTAGCGAATGCCGCCCGGGCCGGCCTGGGTGGGCTGGTCGGTGGGCGGCGGATAGGCTGGCTTGTTCTCGGCGGGCTCAGCGTTGGGTGTCGGGCCGCTGGCGCTTTCGGCGTCTTCCTGCACGGCGCGGCCCGATCCTGAAAAAATTACGTGAAGCCGCAATTCGCAACTTTTTCTCATAATCCATTTTTACGATACCGCAACTCACTTTCCCCGCGCGCCGTGTCGCGCAGCGGAAGAAACGTTTTTTTGCTTCTTTTTGTTCACAAAAAGAAGGTCTTACTTCCGTGCGATGATCTCCACCGGCGCAAGCGCCCCCTGCCGGAACAGTCCGATCAGATTGGCCATCTTCTGGCGCGCGTCCGGCCCCATGGTGATTTGCGGCCCCAGTGCCGGCGGTCCCGCGCCCGGCCCAGCCTGGGTCGCCGCCGCGAAGGCCCGGGCGGTGGCGCTGCGGTCCTGTTCCGCGGCGATGGTGAAGCCAGCCCCGGTCAGCGCCGCACGATAGGTCTCGGGTGGCTCGACGAAACTGGTCTGCGGCGTGCTGGCCCATGGCATCGGGAAGCTGAGCTCGCCCGGCCCGACCCGCATCACGTCGTAGATCGCGAAAAACCCGCCCGGCCGCAGCACCCGATGCACGCCGGCGCAGAGTGCCGCCTTGTCGGCGATGTTCATGCCGACATGCAGCAGGGTGGCGCCGTCGAAGCTGGCATCGGCGAACGGCAGGGTCAGGGCGCTCCCCTGCCGGAAGGAAACCCGGTCCGCCAGCCCCATCCGCGCGGTGAGGCTGGTGGCGACCTCGACATATTCATCGGCAAGCTCGATGCCGGTGACGTGGCAGCCGTAGCGCACGGCCAGTTGCCGTGCCGGCCCGCCAATGCCGCTGCCGAGGTCGAGCAACCGCATCGCGGCGGTGATCCCGAGGCCCTCGGTCAGCGTCGCGGTGGCCGCCGGGCCGCCGATATGGAACTCATCGGCGGCGCCGAGATCACCCGGACGCAGCCGCTCGGGGTCGGACCCGCTCGCCGCGACGGCGGCCAGCAGCGCCGCCTCCAGCGCGCCGTGCCGGTAATGCGCCGCCACCTCCTGCTCGATGGCCATGACGTGCTCCCTCTGGTTATCCGCCGTCCAGCCCCTCCTGGAACAGCGCCGCCTCGCGCGCCCGCCGGTCGCGCAACCCGCGCAGCGTGGGCCAAAGCCGCTGCATTGCCAACAGCGCCGCCGGCACCTGGTCCGGCCGGCCGGCGGCCACGGCGTCACGGATCTGGCGCATCTCGCGCCTGGGATCGTCGGGGCTGCTGTCGTCCATCGCGGTGCCACGGTTATACGCCAGGCTCACCAGCGCGCCGCGCGACAGCAGCGGCAGGGCGTCGAAACCGGGGAAGGCGCCGCGGGTCTGGCCGACATAGGCCGGCAGCGAGCGACGGGTGAACACGAACCAGGCCGACACCCAGGCGATCCGCACCGTGGCCAGCGCCTTGACCGCCTCGGCGCTGCCCTGCCGGCCGAGCCAGGGCACCAGCGCGTCATGCGTGGCGCCATCCAGCCGGTCGCCCCAGTCGGCGGCGAAATGGCCGCCCTCCTGGCCCAGGTCATAGCCGATGCCGATGGTCATGCCGCTGGTCAGGCCGGGATAGCTCGGCCGCGTCACCACCGCATCGTAATAGGCGCGGCTGGAGACTTCCTCGCGGGCGATGAACACCACCGCTTCGGTGGCGATATCCGGGCAGGGCTCCGGCAGACTCTCCAGCCAGTCCCAGTCGGCCGGCGCGATGCTGCCGGTCACCGGCCGCCCGGCCTCAAGCTGGCAGGCGCGCAGGCCGGCCTCGGTGCCTGGCCCGAACTGGCCGTCGTCGTCGAGCAGCGCGCCGGCACGGTTCAGCAGGCCCTGGGCGCGGGTAACGTCGCTGCCGCGGTCGCCGTGTTGCAGTAAGGGTCCGGGCATGGGCGTGGCTCCTGCGATGCTGCGGCGCCGATGTTATTCGATCTAACGTCGCTGTCAACCTCTAATCATAGTCGAAACATTGTCATTCAGAGATAGTTATAAGCCATTCCCCAACCGCCCTGGCGACCGCCTGCGGCTGCTCGGGAAACAGCGCGTGGCTGGCCCCTGGGATCACCAGTTTTTGCACCCTGGGGCCGAATTCAGTGGTCAATTCGTGCCATTTTTCGCGCGGTTTGAACGGGTCCTGCGCCGGAATTAGCTCGAGCAGCGGCGCCGCCCCCGCACCCCACCAATCCGCCTGCTTAACCCCTTGTTTTTCCCGACAATTGATCTGCATAAGCTGGGTCGCGGGGTGCCAGCCACGCAGCCACCGCCGCGGATCGTTCCCGTCGGCGAAAAACCCCAGCCGCAACGCCGCCAGCCGCTCCGAGTCCGGCAGAGCGAGGTTGCCGGCGATGCGCGGGGTGGCGGCGATCTCCGGCGCGTACTGCCGTGCGGCGGCGGCGGCGAGCACCACGCCGCGCACCAGATCGGGGTAGTCCACCGCCGTCATCCGCGCCACGAAATGCCCGAACGCGTGGCCGAGGATCGCCGCCCGCCCGCCTCCCAATGCGTTGATAACATGCGCGATATCATCGGCCATATGGTGCAGGCTGACGCCCTCCAGCGGCCCCGCAGAACCGCCGATGCCGCGCGGTTGCGGACGCAGCACGGTGTGGCCGGCGGCCAGTGCCGCGGCAACCGTATCGAAATCCTCATAGCCGTCGCGGCCCAGCGAGGGCAGCATCACCAGCGCCGGGCCGCTGCCCTGCACCACCACCTCGATCCGGCCGCCAGGCGTGGCGAGCGATTCGGTATGGCGCATGATTGTCATGCTTAATAACTATCGGCCGGGATCACGTTCTGCGGCGTGTTGGACAGCAGGAAGGCAGCCATGGTCTCGGCCGATTTGCGCCGTATGTCGTCCCAGGATTGCGGCGTGTGGAACGCCGAATGCGGGGTGATCAGCAGCCGCCCCTGCAGCCATTCCTCGCGGGCGCGATAGGCGCGCAGCAGGTTCGGCACCGGGTCGGTCGGCGGTTCCACCGGCAGCACATCGAGCGCGGCGCCGGCGATATGGCCATCGCGCAGCACGGTTTCCAACGCGTCGATATCGATGATCGGGCCGCGCGCGGTGTTCACCACCACCGCACCTTCCGGCAGCAATTTCAGCTGCCTGAGGCCAAGCATGCCGCGCGTCTCGGGGGTCAGCGGGGCGTGCACCGACAGCACGTCGGACTGCGCCAGCAGGTCCTCCAGCGTGCCGGCGCGGGCAATGCCGAGCGCGCGGTCGCTGCCGTTGGGGCGGTGCGGGTCGTAGAACACCACGCGGAAACCGAACGCCCTCGCGCGCAACGCAGCCGCGGTGCCGATGCGGCCGAGGCCGATGATGCCGAAGGTCTGCACCTCGCTGCGCCGCACCAGCCCGTTCGTCGGCATGAAACGCCAGGCGGCCGGCGTGGGGCCGCGCTGGGTGTCGTGATAGAGGAACAATCCGCGACGAAGCGCGACGGCGGCGACCACCGCCTGTTCGGCGACTTCCATGGTGCCGTAGTCTGGCACGTTGCACACCGCGATGCCGCGCGCGGCGCAGGCGGCGCGGTCGATGCGGTCGTAGCCGACGCCCATGCGGATCACCACGCGCAGGCGCGGGAAGCGGGCGAGGTCGGCGTCCTTCACCCATTGGCCGAGCACCAGCAGGCCCTCGGCCTCGGCGGCGTCGTGGTCTGGGATGTCGGCGAGCAGCTTGCCGGGACCCCAGCGCAAGGTCGGGCCGGCGCCGTAGACCTCTCGCTCGACAGTGTCGTCCGGGTTGAGCGTTTCGCCGTATTGGATGGTCGCCATCTGGACTCGAATCCCCTGGGTTGCTTTAGGCAGATGATCCAAGCAGTCTCCGCGCGAAGACTGCTGCGACACAAGAGGGGGACGTATGTCCATGAACGGCGCCGAAAGCCTGGTCCATACCTTGCTGGCCAACGGGATCGACACCTGCTTCGCCAATCCTGGCACCAGCGAGATGCATTTCGTCGCAGCCCTCGACCGGGTGCCGGGCATGCGCTGCGTGCTGGGGCTGTTCGAGGGCGTGGTGACCGGGGCGGCCGACGGCTACGCGCGGATGGCCGAGAAGCCGGCGGTGACGCTGCTGCATTGCGGGCCCGGCCTGGCGAACGGGCTGGCCAATCTGCATAACGGCCGCCGCGCCAACACCATGATGGTCAACTGCGTCGGCGACCAGGCGACCTATCACCGGCCGCTGGACGCACCGCTGACCGCCGATACCGAGGGCTTCGCGCGCGGCGTGTCGGGCTGGGTGCGGACTGCCACCAAGGCGGCCAATGTCGGCGCCGAGGTGGCGGTGGCCGCCCAGCAGGCGCGGGTGTCGCCGGGGCAGATCGCCACGCTGATTCTGCCGTCCGATACCTGCTGGGACGATGGCGGCGTGGTCGGGCCGGTGCTGGCGGCGCCAAAAGCACCGACCGCCTCGCCCTCGGCGATCAAGAACGCGGCGCGGATGCTGCGCAATGGCCGGCGCACCATGCTGGTGATCGGCAATGGCGCGCTGCGCGCCGGGCCGCTGGCCGATGTGGCGCGGATTGCCGCTGCCACCGGCTGCGAGGTGCTGAAGAACGGCTCCAACGGCCGCGCCGAGCGCGGGCGCGGGCGGCATGGCTTCAACCCGATCCCGTATCCGGTGGACCAGGCGGTGGCGGCGATGCAGGGCGTGCAACAGGTGATCCTGATCGGGGTGCCGAAGCCGGTGATCTTCTTCGCCTATCCGAACAAGCCCGGCAGTCCGGTGCCGGCCGATGCCGACCTGCATGTGATGACCCGCCCCGAGCACGACCAGGCGCAGGCGCTGGCTGCCCTGGCCGATGAGCTCGGCAACCCGGCCGCCGTGGCGCCGCCGAGCTACGACAGGATGGAGCTGGCCAAGGGGCGGGTGACCCCGGAGAGTTTCGCACAATCGCTGTCGGCGCTGCTGCCGGAGCAGGCGGTGATCGCCAACGAGGCGGTGACCTTCGGGCGGTCGTTGTACGGCAACACCCAGGGTGCCGCACCGCATGACTGGCTGACTGTGACCGGCGGCGCGATCGGCGGTGGCATTCCGCTGGCTACCGGGGCGGCGATCGGGGCACCTGGGCGGCGGGTGGTGAACCTGCAGGCCGATGGCTCGGCGATGTACACCATCCAGGGGCTGTGGACCCAGGCGCGCGAGAAACTCGACGTGACGACGGTGATCTTCAACAACAAGAAGTATCAGATCCTGATCGGTGAACTGGCCAATGTCGGCGCCAACCCCGGCCGCACCGCGATGGATATGCTCGATCTGGGCAACCCGGACCTGGATTTCGTCAAGCTGGCCGCCGGCATGGGCGTGGAAGGGGCGCGGGCGGAGACGTTGGAGCAGTTCAATGATCTGTTCGCCGCGTCTTTGAACCGCAAGGGGCCGTTCCTGATTGAATTGATGACCTGAGGCAGGCAAGGGCGGGGCGCTGCCCCGCGCCCCCCCAAGGGGCGGGCCCGTGGGACCCCCGCCATTTTTTAGTTACCCGGGAGGGGGCCACGTAACAAAAAATTTTGTTTTTTTTGGGTGTGTTTG
>JBEPTZ010000082.1:0-19385 GCA_041691815.1 Rhodospirillales bacterium
AGCGCGCTGGCTTCCCTCACCCCGCGGCACCGGGTGTACTGGGCCACCCCCGCCGCGCGCGCCAGGTCGTAGGACGTGGCGCGATGCCTGGCCGCCGGAGCCGCCGCCTCGACGGAGGCAGCACGAGTCTGATTCGCCATCCTCGTGCTGTCTCATGATTTCGCGCCGGGTTCAACTGGCGCGGATCAGGCGGCGTGCGGCTGGGCCTCTGGCGGCAGCAGGCGCAGCGGCGCGATGTAGCCGGCATGGTCCAGCCCGACACCCTGGGCCGCCGCGGCGGCGATCACATCAGCCGCCCATTGCGGATGCTTCTTGTGGTCGCCGGAGGTCACCACCGCGATCTCGGCGCCCACCGCACCCACCGAGGCGATGCGCCGCCACGCGCCGCCGGGCACCGAAAACACCTCCCGCGCTTCGGCGCGCAGCGGCGCCGCGTCGTCGAGCGTGACCTCGATGGCGCCTTCGTAGACCAGCAGCACCTGCTTCTCCTCCAGCCGGAACGCGCCGACCGTCTGGCCGGGGGCGATGCGCAGCCATTCCACCGAGAAGCCGTGTGGGTTGCCGATCGGCGCCGCCTGCTCCAGGTCCTGGCTGATGCCGTGCCCGATCACCGGCGCCAGCGTGCTGGCATGGCCGGGCAGCACGCTGTCCAGCAGCGCGCGGTCCGACCAGGCGCGCTCGGCCTTGGTGACCACCCGCTTGCGCATCGCCTCGGGGGTGAAGCGGCGCAGCGTGGCGATGGTCGGCTGGTCCAGCGGCTCGATCAGGTCCGCTGCGGCCGGCTTCGCGGCGCCCTGTTCGGTGTCCACCAGCATGTTGTCGCGCGTCAGATACAGCCCGTGCTCGGCGGCGGTTTGCAGGATGGAGGGGTGCCAGATGATGCCGCCGGTGTCGTCGCCGCCCAGCGCGGTGAAGATCCAGCCGTCGTCGTCGCCGACATTGCTGAAACCGCGAAAAATCCAGGTGGGAACGCTCACCACGTCGCCGGCCCGCCCGATGATCTCGCCGTCGCGTCCCTCGGCGCCCCAGCGGAACACCCAGGTGCCGCTGTACACCATGAACACCTCGGCGGTGTAGTGCACATGCAGGTTGTTGGTGGTGCCGGGCGGCATCGCGGCAACGCCGAGGCTGAAGCCATGCGGCTCGGTGATGTTCACCACCTGGTCCGCCGACTGGGTGACGCCGGCGCCGATCAGCGAGTAGTTTTCCTTCGCCTCCGAGCCCGGCATCTTGCAGTCGATGAAGGCGATCTTGCAGGCCACCATGTCCTGCCGGCGGATCAGCCGCGTGTGCGCGTCCATCGCTGATTTTCCTTTACAGCTTGAGTATTCGATCGGTTTTTCATAGCATGCATTCGAATGCATTGGAAGCTGAGAGGCCAGAATGAACGCGTTGCGCCCGTCCGCCTACGCCCCCTACCGCGACCCGCGCGACTACATCCTGAGCTGGACCGATACGATCTGGATCGACCGTGCGATCGGCCGGCTGGGGGAGCACTACAGCGAGGATATCAAGGTCCATACCGCCTATGGCGAGACTTATGACTACGACTCGGTCATCTCGAACTCGGTACAGAAATTCGCCGCCTTCCCGAATGGCGGCGGCGGCCACGGCGAGGACGTGGTTTGGGAGCAGCGCGGCGAGAACGGCTTCATCAGCTTCCACCGGGTGCTGAAAACCGGCACCCATAGCGGCTTCTGGACCTACGGGCCGCCGACCGGGCGGGATTTCATCTCCCGCACCGTGGCGCATTGCCTGGTGCAGGATAATCGCATCGTCGAGGAATGGCTGGTGCGCGACGAGTTCGCGGTGTTGGAGGCGCTCGGGCTCGACCCGTACAAGGTGGCCACCGAACTGGCGGCGCGCAGCCCGGTGCTGGGCACGGCGGTCAGCGCCGCACCCAGCGGCGGCGCCTTCGCCGGGCGGATCGCCGATCCGGCGGTGGAAGGCATTTCGGGCAAACGGCCGCCGCGCCATCAGGAACTTTGCGAAATGGTGATGGCGTATTTCCGCGATGTGTGGAACCGCCGCCGCTTCGACCTGGCGCCGCGCTATGTCAGCGACCGCATCGTCTGCCACGGCGTGCGGATGCGCCGGGTGCAGAACCTGACGCCTTACCAGATGGAGATCATCAACCTGCTGGCCACTTTCCCGGACGGGCAGATCGAGGTGCGGGACATCGCGGTGTGCGACGGGCCGGAACTGGGGCTGCGCGTCGGGGTGATCTGGGTGCTGCGTGGGACGTATTCCGGGGTGCCGACCTACGGGCCGCCGACCAACACGCCAATCCATGTGCTCGGCGCATCGCAGTTCGAGATGCACGACGGCAAGATCCTACGCGAATGGCGCATCTATGACGAGATCGCGGTGCTGGCGCAGATCATGGCGGCGCGGGGGGAGTAGGGAAGTCTTCTTTGTTTGAAAACAAAGAAGCAAAAAAACTTCGTCCCCTGGAGTCCGGCCCCGCCCGCGTCGCCGAAGGCCCGGGGAAAGTTTTTTGCTTCTTTTTTCCAAAAAAGAAGCCTTGCCTTGCTACAGATTTTCCGCCGCGACAATCGCCGCGATCATCTCCCGCAGATAAGGCACGAACGACCGCGCGATCTCGATCTGCCAGTGCTGTGTGCCGCGCCGCCACAGGGTGATTTCGGCTTTCTCGAACAGGGTGCGGGTGCACATGCCGACCGGGAAGGCCGGCTCGGCGAGGTCGAGCGGCACGCCGGCGGCGAGCAGGGTCGCGGCCTGTTCGCCGTCCAGCCGGAAGCCGAGTTGGCGGTGGCTGACGTCGACCAGCGCGAACCCGGTCTCCGGCGCGCCGAAGCCGAGTAGCAGCCATTCGTCCGGCCCCAGCCACAGCGCGGCGCGGCTGCCGTGTTCGGCGGCGCGGCAGGGTTGGCTGGGCAGTGTCACGCCGTCCAGCACCGTGCCCCCGGCCGGGCCGCGCAGGATGTGGCGGCTGCCGGGGTCGTGGGCGAGCAGTTCAACCATCCAGCCGCGCTCCCTCGGGGTCGTAGAACACCGGCTTGCACACCGTCGCCGGGGTGCTGCCGTGCGGCAGGGCGATATGCACGGTCTGGCCGATCCGGCCGCGCCCGCCGCGCAGCAGGCCCATGGCGATGGTGCGGCCCAGCGCGGGCGAGGCGTAGGCCGAGGTGACGTGGCCGATCGAGGGTGTGCCGAGGCCGGGCTGGGCGGTATCGACCAGTTGCAGGCCTTCCTCCAGCACAGTCGCCGGGTTCTCGGTGAGCAGGCCGACCAGTTGCGGGCGGTCGGCGGCCAGCATGTCCGGCCGGGTCAGCGAGCGCTTGCCGACGAAATCCGGCTTGGTTTTGCCGATCGCCCAGCCGAGGCCGAGATCGTCCGGGGTTTGTGTGCCATCGCTGTCCTGGCCGACCACGATATAGCCCTTCTCGGCGCGCAGCACGTGCATCGCCTCGGTGCCGTAGGGTTCCAGCCCGAACTGCTGGCCGGCCTGCCACACCGCCTCCCACACCGCCTGGCCGTGACCCGTGGGGACGTTGATCTCGAAGCCGAGTTCGCCGGTGAAGCTGACGCGGAACAGCCGGGCCGGGACGCCGGCGACCTGGCAGAGGGCGACGCTCATATGCGGAAACGCCGAAAAATCCACGCCTTCGGTCAGCGGCGCCACGATGTCGCGCGCGCGCGGCCCCTGCACGGTGATCACCGCCCATTGCTCGGTGACCGAAGTCAGCCAGCAGCGCAGATCGGTGAACTCGGTTTGCAGATAGTCCTCCATGTGGTTCAGCACCGCGGCGGCGCCCGACGAGGTGGTGGTGACGTGGAAGCGGTCGGGTGCGAGGCGGCCGATCACCCCGTCATCCATCATGAAGCCGGCCTCGCTGAGCATCACCCCGTAGCGGCAGCGGCCGGGGGCCAGCTTCGCCCAGCTGTTGGTGTACATGCGTTCGAGGAACAGCGCGGCGTCCGGCCCGACCACCTCGATCTTGCCCAACGTCGAGCCGTCGAACAGCCCGGCGCGGTCGCGCACCGCCCGGCATTCGCGGGCCACGGCGTCGGCTTCGGGTTCGCCGGGATGCGGGAAGTGGTGGGCGCGCTGCCACTGGCCGACCGGCTCGAACACCGCGCCGCGCGCCTTGGCCCAGCCATGCGTCGGGGTGGGCCGCAGAGGGTCGAACAGATCGCCACGGGCCAGGCCGGCGAAGCTGCCGAAGGTGGTGGGGGTGTACGGCATGCGGAAGGTGGTCAGCCCGACCTGCGGCATGCTGCGGCCGAGCGCCCCGGCGGCGATCGCCAGCGCGTTGATATTCGAGGTCTTGCCCTGGTCGGTCGCCATGCCGGTGGTGGTGTAGCGCTTGACATGCTCGATCGAGCGGAAGCCCTCGCGCACCGCCTGGGTAATGTCGCTGGCCTGCACGTCGTTCTGGAAGTCGACGAACGCCTTGCGCGGCCCGGAGCCGGGGAGCAGGCCGGTGACGCCGCCATCGGGCACGATCTCGCCGCTGACCGCGACGCCGCTGCGACGCCCGTCGCCGGCCGCGTAGCCATCGGCGAGGCAGGCGGCCAGTCCGGACAGGCCACGGCAGGCGCCGGCCGAGACCAGGCCCTCGGGGGCCTCGCCCGGCAGGTACATCTGGCGCGCGGCATCGAAGCTGAGCTTGCCGCGCGCCTGGGAGAACAGATGCAGCGAGGGCGTCCAGCCGCCGGCCATCAGCACCAGGTCGCAGGCGATCCGCTCGGTGCCGCCGCCGGCAACGGCGCGCAGGTCCGCCGCGCTGACCCGAAGCCGGCCGATGCTGCCGGTGATTGCGGTGGCCGGGCGGACCGGCAGGCCGGCGGTGTCGCAGCCGGCCTGCGGCCGCAGGTCGGCGATGGCGGCGATCTCCACCCCGGCGGCGGCGAGGTCGCGTGCGGCGGCATACATCGCGTCATCGGCGCCGGCGATCACCACCCGGCGACCGGGCTTCACCGCCCAGCGGTTGAGCAGCGCGCGGCCGGCGCCGGCCAGCATGATGCGGGGCCGGTCATTGCCGGAAAATACCAGCGGCCGCTCGATGGCGCCGGCCGCCAGCACCACGCGGCCGGCGCGCAGCTTCCACAGCCGTTCGCGCGCCAGGCCGGGCGGCGGGGCGGCAAGATGGTCGGTCAGCCGCTGCGCCAGCCCGACATAGTTCTGCGCGAAGTAGCCGAACGCGGTGGTGCGCGGCAGGATGGTCACGTTGTCCCGCGCCTGCAACGTGGCGAGCGTCCGGGCCAGCCATTGGCCGGCGGGCAGGCCCTCGATGCTGGCGTGCGGTTCGGCCAGCAGGAAGCCGCCGCATTCCGCCTGTTCGTCGACCAGCACCACGCGTTGCCCGCTCTCGGACGCCGCCAGTGCCGCGGCCAGCCCGGCGATGCCGGCGCCGACCACCAGCACCTCGCAATGGGCGTGGCGCTGCGTGTAGACGTCGGGGTCCGGCAGGGTCGGCACGGTGCCGAGGCCGGCGGCGTGGCGGATCGCCGGTTCGTACAGCCGGTGCCAGGCGTTCCCCGGCCCGAAGAAGGTCTTGTAGTAGAAGCCGGCGCCGAGCAGCGGGGCGGCCAGCCCGCTGGCGGCGCCAAGGTCGAAGGCCAGCGACGGGAAGCGGTTCTGGCTGGTGGCCAGCAGCCCGTCATACAACTCCACCTGGGTGGCGCGCAGATTGGGGGTGTGGCGGGCGCCGGTGCCGATGGCGACCAGGGCGTTGGGTTCCTCGGCGCCGATGGCGATCGGGCCGCGTGGGCGGTGGTATTTGAACGACCGGCCCATCAGATGCACGCCACTGGCCAGCAGCGCGGTGGCCAGGGTGTCGCCGGGGTGGCCGGTGAACGCCTGGCCGTCGAAGCGGAAGTTCAATGTGCGGCTGCGGTCGATCCGGCCGCCGGAGGGCAGGCGGAAATTGCTCATGCGGTGATCTCGGGCCGGGGGGTGCCGGATGGGTAGGTGGCCAGCAACCGGTCGCTGACGGTGTGGCGCAGCGCGTTGAAGAAGCGGCCGCAGCCATGCACATGCCGCCAGCGCTCGGCGATGACGCCCTTCGGGTTGTCGCGCAGATACAGATAGCCGGCCCATTCGGCGTCGCTCGCAGCAGCCGGGTCGGCCGGGCGGTCGACATGGGCGGCGCCGGCATGGTGGAATTCGCTCTCGGGCCGGTCCATGGCACAGATCGGGCAGCGGATCAGCAGCATCGTTCTGGCCTTGCTAATGCGCCACGGCGGCGGCGGCGGCTTCGTCGATCAGCCGGCCGGTGCCGAAGCGCTCCAGCCGGAAGCTGGCATTGATACGGTGCGGCGCGCCGGTGGCGACGGTATGGGCGAAGACATGGCCAGAGCCGGGCGTTGCCTTGAAACCGCCGGTGCCCCAGCCGCAATTGACGAATAACCCCGGCACCGGCGTGGTGCCGATGATCGGCGAGCGGTCGGGCGTGACATCAACGATGCCGGCCCAGTTGCGCAGCATGCGCAGCCGGCGAATGGTGGGGAACAGCTCGCAGATCGCCTCCAGCGTGTGGGCGCTGATATGCAGCCCGCCGGTCTGACTGTATGAGTTATACGCATCGGTGCCGGCGCCGATCACCATCTCGCCCTTGTCGGACTGCGACATATAGGCGTGGATGGTGTTGGACATCACCACGCAGGGCATCGCCGGCTTCACCGGCTCGGACACCAGCGCCTGCAGCGGGTAGCTCTCCAGCGGCATCCGCACCCCGGCCATCGCCATCAGCACGCTGGTATGCCCGGCGGCGACCACGCCGACCCGCGGCGCACGGATGGCGCCGCGCGTGGTCTCCACACCTGAGACCGCGCCGGAGGCATCGCGGGTGATGCCGGTGACCTCGCAGTTCTCGACGATATCGACCCCCAGCCCGCTTGCGGCACGGGCAAACCCCCAGGCCACCGCGTCGTGCCGGGCGGTGCCGCCACGCCGTTGCAGCGCGGCACCGAGGATCGGGTAGCGGATGTTGGTCGCGGTGTTGAGCAGCGGGCAGAATTCTTTGACCTGCGGCGGTGTCAGCCACTCATTGTCGATGCCGGTCAGCCGGTTGGCATGCACATGCCGGCGGGCGACCTGCACGTCGTGATGGTTATGCGCCAGCACCATCACGCCGCGCGGCGAATACATCACGTTGTAGTTCAGCACCCGCGACAGCCCTTCCCACAGCTTCAGCGAATGCTCGTACAGCCCCTGGCTCTCCGGCCACAGATAGTTGGAGCGCAGGATGGTGGTGTTGCGCCCGGTATTGCCGCCGCCGAGCCAGCCCTTCTCCAGCACCGCAACCCGGCGCATGCCGTGCTCGCTGGCCAGGTAATAGGCGGTGGCCAGGCCATGGCCGCCGCCCCCGACAATGATCGCGTCATAGGCCGGTTGCGGCTCGGCGGCGCGCCATTGCGCGGTCCAGCCGGTGTTGCCGGTGAAGGCCTGGCGAATGAGGGTGGCGAGCGAGAAGCGGGTCATCCAGGCAGCCTCGACGGTGGCGCTCGGCAACGCAAGCAGGCCTGCCGCGTTGTTGCCGTGCATTCGAATGCATGGTCAACATGTGGAACGCGGTCAGGGGTGTCAATCGGCGCCGCGGCGGTTCTGGCGGCGATGACGCATTCGAATGCACGGCATAAGCCGGGGTTATCGACGAGGGGGGGGGTGGGAATGCGGCCGCGCCCGCCGCAGCCCCATCCGGTTTCCGCGCGCCGTAGCAAAGGCATTGCGGTCGGCCGGGTGGCGCCCGCCGGTGTGCAGTCTCCCGGCGTGAAGCCTATTCCTTCACCCCGCCGGCGGTCAGCCCGGCGACCAGATAGCGCTGCAGCAGCAGCACGATCGCCAGCACCGGCACCAGTTGCACGGTGGCGGCGGCGAACACCACGCCCCATTGCACGCCTTCCACCGTGCTCAGCATCTCGGCGATGCTGACCGGGGCGGTCTTTGCCAGCGTCGTGGTAAACACCAGGGCGAAGACGAATTCATTCCAGGCGAACACCACGACGAAGATCGCCACCGCGACCATGCCCTGCACCGCCAGCGGCAGCACCACCTGGGTGATGATGCGCAGCATCCCGGCGCCGTCCACCTCGGCCGCCTCCTCCAGCTCGCGAGGCAGGGCGGCGATGAAGGCGCGCATGATCCAGGTGGCGATGCTGACATAGAACGCGGCATACAGCAGCACCAGCAGCAGATGGGTGTCGTTGAGGCCGAGCACGTTCACCGCCGGGAACAGCGGAATGATGACGATGATCGGCGGCAGCATGCGCAGCGCCAGCATCATCAGCGCGCTGGTCTGCAACAGCTTGCCCTGATGGCGGGCATAGACGTAGCCGGCACTGCACGACACCACCAGCGTGAGCAGGGTGGCGCCGATGGTGATCACCAAACTGGAGGCCAGGCCGTGGAAGAACGCCGGCTGGCCCGCCCACAGCGCACGGTAATTGTCCAGCGTCGGCGCGAACCACAGGCTCGGCGGGGTGGCGAAGATGTCGCGCGCCTGCTTGAACGAGGACCCCACCACCAGCAGGATCGGCCCCAGCGACCACAGCAGCGCGAGCGCCACGCCGGCCCAGCGCAATCCGCCGTGCCACCGCCTACGCACCGCGCACCAGCCGGTAATACAGCCGCCACAGATAGGGCAGCGCCACCAGCAGCGACAGCAGCAGCATGATGCTGCCGGTGGCCGAGGCGACGCCGAATTCGTGATATTTGAAGGTCTCGCGGTAGAGATACACCGACAGCACCTCGGTGAGCCGGGCCGGGCCACCGCCGGTGAGCAGCCAGATTTCCGAGAACAGCCGCACCGCGAAGATGGTGCGAAACAGCACGGCGACCAGCAGCGCCGGCATGATCACCCACAGCGTCACGTGGCGGAAGCGCTGCCACGGCCGGGCGCCATCGATCTCGGCGGCCTCCATCAACTCGCGCGGCACCGTGGTGACGGCGGAATAGATGATCAGGAAGCTGAACGGCAGGTGATGCCAGACCGCGATCAGCCCGGCGACCGTGAGTGCCGTCCAGCGTTGCGTCACCCAGTCGATCTGGCCGAGGCCGATGCCGACCAGCGCCTGGTTGATCAGGCCGACATCCGGCTCCAGCATGTAGCGCCACATCGCCATGGCGCTGGTCTCGGTGATGGCATAGGGCGCCAGCAGCAGGGCGATGATCAGCGCCTTGCCGCGCAGCGGGGCGGCCAGCAGCAGCGCCAGCAGCAGCGCCAGCAGCAGTTCGCCGTAGACCACCACCTGCACCAGCACCAGGGTGTTGCCGAGGGCGCGCCAGAACACCGGGTCGGCGAAGATGGTGGCGTAGTTGGCCCAGCCGACGAAGCGGGCGTGCTGGCCATAGGTGGAGGCCTGAAACGACAGCCAGCCGACATAGATCGACGGCAGCAGCAGGAACACCAGCAGCAGGCTGAGCGCCGGCGCCACCATCATCCAGTGCACCGGCCGCAGGCCGCGTGCCGCCCGCCGCCGGCGGGGAGCAACGCGGTTGCCGACGACGGCCTCGGTCAGGCGGATGGCAGCAGCGGCCGCACCCGCGCCGCCAGTTCGGTCATCGCCGCCTGCGGTTGCTTGGCGTCCAGCAGCACTGCGCCCATCGCCTCGATGAACATGTCCATCGCCTTGGCGGCGTTGGCGAAGCCGGGCACCACCAGCCTTGCGTGCTTCAGCGCCTCGGCTTCCTGCGCGGCGTAGGGCAGCGACTTGATCACCCGTGGGTCCTTGTAGGCCGAGGGGCGCACCGGCCCGTTGCCGTTCATCGCCGCGCGAATGGTCGATTCCGGCAGCGACAGATGCCGCACCAGGCTCCAGGCCAGCGCCTTCTGGCTGGTGTTGCGCGGCAGCGCCATGCCCCACACCGAGGTCTTCGCCGGGATCGGCTGCCCGTCGACGCCGAGCGGCAGCGGCGTCACCTCGAACTGGCCGGGGAATTTGCTGGCCTTGGGGTCGTTGTAGTTGAAGGTGCGGGTGAACGGCTGATCGGTCATCGCCGCCCGGCCCTGTTGCATGAAGGTGATCACGTCTTCGGTTTTCATGTTGACCACGTTGCGCGGGATCACCCCCTCGTGGAACAGCGCGTGCAGCGTGGTCATCGCCTTCACCGCGCCGGGCTGATCGACCACCACCTTGTAGTCGTGGGTGATGAAATCGCCGCCATAGGCGCGCACCCAGTCCATCGCACAGGACGGGTCTTCCATGTCGAACACCAGGCCGTAGACCTTGGTGCCGTCACGGGTGAAGCTCAGCTTGCGGAAATCCGCCACCGCCTCGTCCAGCGTTTTCGGCGGGCCGGCGATGCCGCGCTCCTTCATGAAGGTGCGGTTCATGTGCAGGCCGTGCGTCGCGTGGCGGAACGGGATGCCCACCTGCTTGCTGCCGAAGCGGTGCGCGTCGAGCATGCCTTGCGGGAACTCGGCATAATCCGGGATCGGCGTTTTGGCGTTCCAGGTGCCGAGGTCCTCGAACAGCGTGGCGAATTGCGGGCCATCGAAGCGGTCCAGCAGGAACGTTACATCGAGATGACCCTCACCGAGGCTGGCTTCCTGGAACGCGCGTTCATTGGCTGCGGTGACGCCGAAGGTGAGCCATTCGATCTCGACGCCGTTGGCCTTGCGCCATTCTTCGGTGATGTCGCCGCCCGGCCCGGTGGTGATGACCTTCTTGTGCACCGCGTGGCAGCTGATCGACAGCTTTCCGGCGGCGCGGCCGATATGCGGTGCGGCCAGCATGGCCGTGGTAGCGGCGCCGGCGCGCAGGATTCCGCGGCGTGTCAGCATGATTTCTCTCCCCTGATTGGCGTGCGCATTCGCGTTTACATATTTGTCGACGGATTCACACCAGCATCTGGCGTTCCATCACCTGGTCGCGCGCGGCGGCAATGTGACTTTCCATCTCGGCGGCGGCGCGCGCGGCGTCGCGCACCCGGATCGCGTCGAAGATCACCATGTGTTCCTCGAGAATGCGGCGTGCGCGCACTGCCAGGTCCTCGGCGCCGAAGCTGGTGGTGTTGAGTCGGCCGATACCGACGAAATTCGGCAACATCCCGACGCTGGCGAGGTGGTAGGGGTTTTGCGTGGCACGGGCGACCGCGCGATGAAAGGCGAAGTTGAGGTCGAGCAGCAGCGCCGCGGACTCGCCGCGCGCCGCATCCTCGGCGAGGCGCAGGGTGGCGGCGATCCCGGCGAGGGTTTCCGGGGTGTGGCGCTCGGCGGCGAGGCCGGCGACGGCACATTCCAGCACGATGCGGAATTCGTACAGCCGCAGTAGGTCGGCCATGCTGCGCACCGGCGGGAATACGCCGGCGCCGGGTGCGGCACCCTGCACCACCACCGTGCCGGAGCCGCGCTGGGAGCGCAGCACGCCGGCATCCTTCAACGCCTGCAGCGCCTCGCGCAGAACCGGGCGGGAAACGCCGAAGCGGGTGCCCAACTCGCCTTCGGTGGGCAGTTTGCAGCCGCGCGGGAACTCGCCGCGCTCAACCAGCCGCAGCAACTGGTCCTGGACCAACCCGGCCAGTCGCGGTGCGCGCGGCCGGCCGGCGGTGGCCGGTTCGACCTGCAGCACGCTAGTACGGCGCTTCGCTGATCGTGGTCAGCCGATGCATCCGCCGCCGCCCCTTGCCGGGGAAGGCATCCCGCCGATGCATGGTGCAGCGGTTGTCCCAGATCACCAGATCGCCGGTTTGCCACTGCTGCGACCAGACATCCTCGGGTTGCGCGGCGCACGACCACAGCAGCTCGAGCACCCGTTCGCTCTCGGCCAGCGGCAGGCCGACGATGTAGCCGCCGAAGCGGCGCCCGAGATACAACGCCTTGCGACCGCTCTCCGGGTGGGTGCGCAGGATCGGGTGTTGCGGCCCGGGCAGCTCGCGCGGGTCGTCGGTGCCGATGTCGACATAGCCGGGCCGGCGGGTGCCCTGCGCGGTGTGGCTGCGCTGATGCTTCAGCTTGAGATCGGCGAGGCGGGTGTGCAGTTCGGCCGGAATCCGCTCGACAGCGTTGTACATATTGGCGAAGCTGGTATCGCCGCCGCTGGGCGGCACCTCGCGCCCGAGCAGGAAGGTGTATTCCGACGGGCGCTCGACGAAGCCCTTGTCGGAATGCCAGTTCAATTCGCCGTCACCATGCTCGCCGATCGCCTTGCCTTCCTCCATCACGTTGGAGATGATGGTGATCTCCGGGCACTCCGGCACGTAGACGCTGCGCGAGCGGCTATAGGCGGGCGAGCCTTCCAGTTCGCCAAATTGCGCGGCAAAGCGGGTAAACTCCACGTCACTGATGCTGTAGCCGCGCAGCCGCACCACCAGATGGTCGCGCAACGCGGCCTTCACCGCGGCGATATCCTCGGGCCCCGGATTGGCCGGGTCGATGCCGATGACGTCGGCCCCGAGGGCGCCGCCGGTCGGCTGGATACGGATTCGATCGATGGCGGACACGCTCATGGCATCGCTCCAGGGGTGACGATGGCGGGCACGCTACGGAGCGCGAACAACCTTGTCAATTTGATTGGTTGCCCGCGTCGCACCGGTGCAGCGCGGCGTTACCGGCCGGGGCGTGGCCGCAGGTTCGCCGAATTCAGGCGAAAACATACGGACAGCAGCCTCCGGAACCCCAGGGACGCTTCACCGACCCTCTGCTAGGTCGGCCTTGGGTGCGTCCGCAACCCCTTGCGCCACAGCTTGAGCGCCTCCCAGTGGATCGCCCCCAGCACCTTCAGCGCCAGCAGCGGATGGCCAAGCACGGCGCGCAGCAGCGACGCGTCGGTGAGCGGGCTGCGTTTGCCGGAGAAACTGGCGGTGAGCATCGTGCCGGCCTTGCCGGTCGCGCGGATGAACAATGCCATGGCCTCGCCGGGCGAGGTGAGGCGGAAATGGTAGTGCATGTCCATGGCGAAGAATGGCGAGACGTAGAACTGCTTGGCGCAATCCTGCACCTGCGGCCCGGCCACGGTTTTCGCCGGCACCAGATAGGTGTGGCGCTGGCCGAAGGTGTTGTTGACCTCGTAGAGCACAGCGGTGAGCGTGCCTTCGCGGTTGTGGCACCACCACACGCTGATCGGGTTGAAGGCATGGCCAAGGATACGCGGCATGCACAGAACCTGGATGCGCCCGCCACCTTGCAGCCCGGCCTCGGCCAGCAGGCGCTCCACCTGGGCACGCAACGGCTCGGCGTTACCGGCCAGGTGGTCGCGGTCGTGGAAGCTCACCAGCCCGGCATGGTTATGCCCGAACAGCCGCAACCGCGCGGCGAGCGCTGGCAGTTCGTCGATATCGAGCAGCACTTGGAAGATGCGGTAGCGCATCCGATGCTCCACCGGCCGGAAGCGGCGATGCGCCACCACGCCCTGGTACAAGCCGCTGGAATATGTCGCGCCGGTCATGCCGCCAGCCTATCCGCTGCGCCGAGATGAATGCGGCCGGATTCGTCGGCCACGGTCCAGGGCCGCCGCACCCCACCCAGCGCCTCGGCCACCGCGAGGCCGGATTGCAGGCCGTCTTCATGGAAGCCGGCGCCGAAATGCGCGCCGCAGAACCAGGTGCGGCGCTGCCCCTGCAACGACCACAGCGCGCGCTGGGCACGCACCGCGGCGGCGTCGAACAGCGGATGCGCGTAGGATTCGCGGTGCAGCACGCCGGCCGGCTCGCGGGGCGGGTTGAGGGTGAGGAACAGCGGTGTGGCCGGATCCAGTCCCTGCAAGCGGTTCATCCAGTAGGTGACGCAGGGGGCGGCATTATCATCGCCGGAGATGAAATTCCAGGCCGCCCACACGCCGCGCCGACGCGGCATCAGGCTGGCATCCTGATGCAGCACGGCCTGGTTGCGGGTATAGCCGAATGCACCGAGCAGGGCGGTCTCGCGCGGCGAGGGGGCATCCAGCAGGGCCAGCGCGGTGTCGGCATGGGTGGCGATCACCACATGGTCGTGGCGGGTGGAGTCACCATCCCCGGTATGAACGATGACACCATTTATGCCGCGAATCACCGCACGCACCGGCGTCTGCATTCGAATGCACTGGGCCAGCGGGGCGGCGAGTCGGCTGACATATGCGATGCTGCCGCCGGTGACGGTGCGCCAGACCGGCCGCCCGGTGATCTGCAGCAGGCCGTGATTGGTACAGAAGCGGATAAAGGCGGAGAGCGGGTAATCGCGCGCCCGCGCCGAGGGGGTGGACCAGATGGCGGCGGCCATCGGCAGGATGTGGTCGCGCTGGAAGCCGGCGCCATAGCCTTGCGCGTCAAGGTAGTCGCCGAGCGTGGTGGTGTCGTCCGCCAGCACCGCCTGGTTGTCCCGGGTGGCGCGGTAGAAGCGCAGCAGATCGGCCAGCATCGCCCAGAAGCGCGGGCGCAGCAGGTTGGATTTCTGCGCAAACAGGCCGGACAGGTCGGTGCCGGCGTACTCCAGTTCCGCGGCCTCGCCGGCAACTGCGCCGCGCGAGACCGCGAAGGACATATCGGTTGCCTGGGTGGGCACGCCGAGATGTGCGAACAGCGCGACGAGATTTGGGTAGCTGCGCTCGTTGTAGACGATGAAGCCGGTATCGACCGGCAGGCCGGCGGCGAGCACCGTGTTGCTGTGCCCGCCCAGCCGGGGGGCCGCCTCGTAGACGGTGACGCGATGGTGCCGGGCGAGCAGCCAGGCAGCCGAGAGGCCGGCGATGCCGCTGCCGATCACGGCGATATCCATGCTGTCGGGACAGTCGGTTGGGGTTTCAGACACGACGGTACAGCACCACGGAGTCGTCTTGGGCGACGAACCGGGTGGCGGCCCATTGTGCCGAGAGATCGTACCACAGGTCGAGCTTGGCATCGCCGGTCAGAACGTAACGCCGCGCCTCCACGCTCCTGCCATCGGCCAGCGCCACCGGCGCCGTCGGGTCAATCTGCACCTGCGGCGCCAGCAGCTTGCCGCCTTGCGGGTTGACCATCGGGCCGTCGAGTTCGGCGCGATTCCAGTGGGTTGCGATCAGCGTTCCCGGTGGCGCGGTGTAGCGGCCGCCCTGGTCGCTCTGCACCGCCAGGCCGGACGACGTGGCATGGGCACGCATGAAATGCTTTGCGCCGTCGTCGTCGGTGCGGGCGCTGGCCTCGCGCAGCACGCCACTGCCGTCGGCGGCCAGAGCCCAGGTTTCCTCGACGTGGTGGGTGTAACGGAATACCGGGATCGGCCCGAACCGGATGACGATGCTGACCTCCGAGGTGACGCGCAGGGCGGCGCCGGTGCGGGCGAAGCTGACCACGTGCGAGCCGACCGTGACGCCCTCGCGCAGGATGCTGAACGCCAGCCGGTTGCCCGGCGGCAGGCGCAGGATGTCCGGCCGGGTCGTCCGGGTCTGGGCACGCGCCCCGGAGAACGCGGCGATGGCGGCGAGACCGGCCAGCGCGGCGCGGCGGGGCAACGGGTCAGCTGGCATGTTCGATCCGGTAGAGTCCGACATCGATGGCCCCGGCGCGAAAACCGCCCTCGCAGTACAGCAGGTAGTATTCCCACATCCGGCGGAAACGCTCGGGGAAGCCCATCGCCGCGATCTCCGGCCACGCGGCCTGGAAGCGGCGATGCCATTCCGCCAGCGTGCGGGCATAGCTGGTGCCGAAGCACTGGCTTTCCACCAGCCGCAACCCGGCCGCCTCGACATGCTGGCGCAGCAGTGCCGTGGTCGGCAGCATGCCGCCGGGGAAGATGTAGCGCTGGATGAAATCGGTGGCGGCGCGGTAGCTGTCGTAGCGTCGCCGGTCGATGGTGATCGCCTGGAGCACGGCGACGCCGCCGGGTGCGAGGCGGGCCTTCAGCGTGGCGAAATAGGTCGGCCAATAGGCCTCGCCGACCGCCTCGATCATCTCGATCGACACGATGCGGTCGTAGGTTTCCGTCACCTCCCGGTAGTCCTGCAACCGCACTTCGGCGCCGGGCAGGCCGGCCAGCGTGGCTTCGGCATAGGCGTGCTGCGCCGGCGACAGGGTGATGCCGGTGACCGTGGCGCCGCTGCCGGTGATGATATGGTCGATCAGCCCGCCCCAGCCGCAGCCGATCTCCAGCACGCGATGCCCGGCCTCGGGGGCGAGCAGTTCCACCACCCGCTGCTGCTTGGCGCGCTGGGCGTCTTCCAGGCTCTGCTCGGCGTTACTGTACAGGGCGGCGGAATACGACATGCCGGGGTCCAGCCAGGCGGCATAGAATTCGTTGCCGAGGTCGTAGTGCTCGACGATGTTGCGGCGGCTGCCGGCGCGGGTATTGGCGCGAAGCCGGTGGCGCAGCCGCCTGAGCAGGCGCAGCGGCGCCACGCCGTCGATCACCGAGGCCAGGGCGTCGTCGTTGCGGGCGCCGAGTTCGATCAGCGCGGTCACGTCGGGGCTCGACCAGTCGCCGTCCATATAGGCTTCGGCCAGGCCGATATCGCCGTCGCGCAGCAGCCGGCGCAGGGTGCGCCAGCGATGCAGCACCAGCGTGGCCTCGGGGCCGGGCGCGGCGCCGACGAAGTTCATGGTCTCGCCGCCTGGGGTCACGACGCGCAGATGCCCGACCTCCA
The DNA here is from genome assembly GCA_041691815.1 of Rhodospirillales bacterium. GTDB lineage: Bacteria > Pseudomonadota > Alphaproteobacteria > Acetobacterales > Acetobacteraceae > 70-18. Next base: position 16,498 of record JBEPTZ010000082.1, read on the forward strand.
GCGGCGCGCCGAGGCGGGCCAGCAGGCTGCGCGGTCGCGGCAGCATGGCCAGCAGGCGATGCAGCCCCACCCCCCTTGTGGTTCCCGCCCAGGCCGACATCAGGTGCTTCCCTGCCGCATGCGTCTGCTCCCGCTGTGGCGCCCGCCCTTCGGCCGCCCGCCATGTCCTACGCAGCAGGTCGGCGGATGGATCACCGGCGGCACGGATTGCTGGCTGACCCGGTGATCCGATCACCTTGGCGGCCCGTATCGGCTGGCATGAATATCCTGATGCTGCACCCTGCGATTACCGTTCTGCTGCTGCAAGGCGCTGCGCTGCTGCTGGCGGTGATGGCGCTGGCCTGGATCGTGCAACGGGTGACCGGCAATTCCGGCTGGGTGGACGTGGCCTGGTCGGTGGGCACCGGCGCCGCCGGCGTGTGGTTCGCCCTGGCGCCGATGGACGGGGCGGCGATCCAACCGCGCCAGATTGCCGTGGCGAGCCTGGTGGCGGCCTGGTCGATACGGCTGGCACTGCATATCGCACGGCGGGCGTCGGCGGGGCACGACGATCCGCGCTACGCGGCGCTGCGCCAGGAGTGGGGGCAGGCCTATCAGTGGCGGCTCTCGCTGTTCCTGCTGATCCAGGCGGCGGTGGCCTGGGTGCTGGCGCTGTCCATCCTGCTGGCCGCGCGCAACCCGGCGCCCGGCCTGCGGCTGCTCGATATGCTGGGGGTGGCGGTGCTGGCCGCCGCCGTGCTGGGCGAGGCGGTGGCCGACCGGCAGTTGCACCGCTTCAAGCGCGACCCGGTCAACCGCGGCCGCGTCTGCGACATCGGACTATGGGGCTGGTCGCGGCATCCCAACTACTTTTTCGAATGGCTGGGCTGGTGCGCCTATCCGCTGTTTGCCATCGGCGCCGGCTGGCCCTGGGGCTGGCTCGCGCTGTCCGGCCCGGCGCTGATGTTCTGGGCGCTGCGCTATGCCTCCGGCGTGCCGCCGCTGGAGGCGCACATGATGCGCCGCTACGGCACCAGCTTCCGCGCCTACCAGCAACGCGTCGGCCCCTTCCTGCCGATGCCGCCGCGTGCCCTGCGCATGCCTTCCTCGGATGCCCATCCCCCGCGTCTCGGAGACAAGTCGTGACCCTGATCACCACCGCAACCAGCCTGGCCGAACGGCTGCCGCTGCCCGACAGCCTCACCACGCTCGGCATTGCCGGGCTGGTGGCCCGCACCCGCCACAAACTGTCGGTCGGGGGTGCCCCGCATGAGGGCGATTTTGTCGCCGCCATGGCACGCCGGCCGATCGCCGAGTTCACCGCCAATGCCAACGCACAGCACTACGAGGTGCCGGCGCGATTCTTCGAACTGGTGCTGGGGCCGCGGCGCAAATATTCCTGCTGCCTGTACGCCGCGCCGGACAGCAGCCTGGCCGAGGCCGAGGACGTCGCACTGGCGGCCACCGCCGAACATGCCGGGTTGGCCGACGGGCAGGACATATTGGAGCTGGGCTGTGGCTGGGGCTCGCTGTCGCTGTGGATGGCTGGGCATTTTCCCAATGCGCGCATCACCGCGGTTTCCAATTCGCAGTCGCAGCGCGCCTTCATCATGGCCCGCGCGGCGGAACTGGGGCTGCGCAACCTCGCCGTGCTGACCGCCGATATGAACGTGTTCAACACTGATGCGCGGTTCGACCGTGTGGTCTCGGTGGAGATGTTCGAGCACATGTCGAACTGGGAGGCGCTGCTGGGGCGGGTGCGGCTGTGGTTGCGGCCGGAGGGGCGGCTGTTCCTGCATGTGTTCAGCCACCGGAACCGGCCGTACCGCTTTGACCCCGAGGACCGCGAGGACTGGATCGCGCAGCATTTCTTCACCGGTGGTATCATGCCGAGCCACGGGCTGATCCGTCGGTTCGGCGATCTGTTCAGCCTGCAGCAGGACTGGCGCTGGAGCGGCGCCAACTACCAGCGCACTGCCCTGCATTGGCTGGCGAATTTCGACCGCAACGCGGCGGAGATCGATGTGGTGCTGCGCCAGACCTACGGGGCACAGGCCGGGCTCTGGCGGCGGCGCTGGCGGCTGTTCTTCCTGGCGACGGCCGGGCTGTTCGGCGATTCCGCCGGGCAGGAATGGGGTGTCAGCCACTACCTGCTGGCACCCGGTTAGCCGGATGTCCGGCTGGTGGCAGCGCCTGGTGGCGCATGACGATCCGCTCATGCGTGCCGCCAACGTGGTGGCGATGATGCTGGCCGGCAACCAGCCGACCTATCCGCTGTATCTCTGGCTGGCGGTGGGCGGGGCCTGGTGGCATGCCTGGGTCGTGATGGTCTCGGTGCCATTTTTCGCCGCGGTGCCGTGGGTGGGGCGGCGGCGGCCGCTGCTCGGTCGGTTGCTGCTGGCCACGGCGAGCATTGCCAATGTGGCGGCGGCCAGCCTGACGTTGGGCTCGCAGGCTGGGCTTTCGGTGCTGCTGCTGCCCTGCGCCGGGTTGGGCGCGATGCTGTTCCGCGCCGGTGAGCGCTGGGCGATGCTGGGAATTGTCGGCGCGTCGATGCTGGTCTGGCTCGCCCTGGCCGACCGCCCGGGCAGCCTGTTCGACGCCGCGCAATATGCCGCGATCGCCCGGCTGAATGCACTCAGCGCGCTGGCATTGTTTGGCTTTTTCGGCTTCGTGGCGGGAGGCGCGGCCAGGCCGGAAGGCGGTGCATCTGCCGCCGGATGATCGGCGGGTCGGAAATCCCCGAGCCACCACTGTCCGGCGTGGCTATGCTGCACACCGATGGCCGGAGTCCACATATGTTGTTTCCGGCAGGGCTTCGAACATCTGCTCGGGATTACAGCTGGCTTGGCCATCTAAGAGTTTGTCCGGAAACATTATACGGGATTGCAGAGTTTTCGGAGCATGAG
>JBEPTZ010000083.1:0-19321 GCA_041691815.1 Rhodospirillales bacterium
GGGGGGGGGCGGGGGGGGGGCCCCACCCCCGGGGCCGCCCGCCCCCCCCCCCCCCCCCCCCCCCGCCCCCCCCGCCTCCCTGCCTCCATCTGATTCCTGCTTTTCTGGAACTCTTGCCGGTGACTGCCCGCCGGCCGCGACTGTTTACACCAACGTTCCAGGCGGTTAGCATGGCGCCCATGTTCAGCGCGATGTGCAAGCAGACCACGACCAAAACGACGGCCTCCGGCCGGGCGTTGCGGGTGGTTGCGGACTGAATTCCGCGCTGACATAGACCGCAAAGCCCCGCCGGAGACGGACGGGGCGCGCTGCATCCCTCGTCCTTCCGCCCATCTGAAAGGACGTACGATGAACCAGATCACCTCCCCTGCCCCACTGTCACCTGCCCCACTGCCGCCGCTTGGGCCGACGCAGTTTTTGCGCCGGCGCGATCCGGTGGTGGCGATTGTCGGCGCCACTGGTGCGGTCGGTGCCGAGTTGATCGCCTGCCTGGAGCGGCGCGGTTTTGCCCATTCCGGGCTGCGGCTGCTGGCCTCGGCGAACTCGGTCGGCAAGACCTTGCAGGCCGGCGGGCGGGCGATTGCGGTGCAGGAACTGACCGAGGCGGCGTTCGAGGGCGTCGACCTGGCGCTGTTCTCGGCGGGGGCGGCGCGCTCGCGGCAGTTCGCGCCGGCGGCGGTGCGGGCGGGGGCGATCGTGGTCGACAACTCCTCGGCGTTCCGCATGGACCCGAAGGTGCCGTTGGTGGTGCCGGAGATCAACGCTTCGGCGCTGGCGCTGCATAGCGGCATCATCGCCAACCCGAACTGTGCCGCGATCATCGCCGGGCTGGCGATGTATCCGCTGCATCGCGCCGACCCGATTACCCGCGCGGTGGTGACCACCTACCAGGCGGCGTCCGGCGGCGGGGCGGCGATGATGGCGGAGTTGCTGGCCAGCACACGGGCCTATCTGGCCGGCGAGCCATTTACGCCGCAGGTGCTGTCGGTGGATTACGCGTTCAACCTGTTCAGCCACAACACCGCGATCAACCCCGACACGCTGTACAATGACGAGGAGACCAAGCTGGCGCTGGAGACGCGCAAGATTTTCGGCGCCCCGGAACTGCCGATCGCCGCCACCTGCATCCGGGTGCCGGTGCTGCGGGCGCATTCGATCGCGCTGAACCTGAGCTTCGCGCGGCCGCTGCCGCCGGAAGCGGCGCGGGCGCTGCTGAACGCGGCGGCGGGGGTGCGGGTGGTGGACGACGCGGCGGCCAACCACTTCCCGACGCCGCGCGAGGCCTCCGGGCGCGACGAGGTGCTGGTCGGGCGCATCCGCACCGACCGCTCCGACCCGTCGGGCCGGTCGCTGGCGCTGTTTGTCGCTGGCGATCAGTTGCTGAAGGGGGCGGCGCTGAATGCGGTGCAGATTGCCGAGGCGCTGTTGAAGTAAGGCGCCGCGCCGGGGCGGCCGGAACCGCCCCGGCGTTTGGCGTTACAGCGGCGGCATGCCGCCCGAGGGCGGGACCGGCGGGTTCAGCGGCAGGCCGTAATAGTCATCGACCCGGCGACCCCACTGGCTGTTATCGCCCCAGGCCGAATAGTCGTAATTGTCGTAGGCGGGGGCGCCTTGCAGCATGTGGCGGTCGAGATCGACGATGTAGCCGTCCTGCACCGGGTCGTAGCGCAGCTTCTCCCAGGGCAGCGGGTGGTATTTCTCGCCCAGGCCGAGGAAGCCGCCGAAGCTCATGATGGCGTAGGTCGCCTTGCCGTTCTGCTTGTTGAGCATCACGTCGTAGATGCTGCCGAGCTTGTCGCCGCCCGGATTGTAGACGTTGGTGCCGTTGACCTTGCTGGCGGCGATCAGGCGGCCGGCGGTGTTGGCGGGATCGGTGTCGATAGCCATGCGGTTTCTCCTTGCGTGGTGCGGACCGAGCCACGGGGCCCGGATGCTTGCGCACATCTTCAGAGCGCATCGGAGAAATGGCGTGGCGGTGGCGATGGTTCCATCGCTATTGCCGCAGCCAATTGTGATCAATTAAGGCGCTGTACGTATGTATGCGGGCATTGGACCAATCTGGACGGAGTGTAACCGCAGACCATCGCGGTTTCACAATAATATTATTTCACCGTATTTTCGATCTTGTGGATGACTACTTCGCCTCTCCGGCCAGGATCGGCGCCAGGGCGCGGAAATCGGCGAGCGGGGGGCGGCGCTGTACCGGCTGTTCGGCGAGGCGCAGCGCGGCCGGCTGCATGCCAATGTGGCGGCGGCGGTGCAGGGCGTGCCGCAGGAGATCGTCGAGCGGCAACTGGGGCATTTCGCGCTGGTGGACCAGCGCTATGCCGATGGGGTGCGGACCGCGCTGGCCGGCTGAGCCAGCAGACTGGCGTGATAGCCGCCCGGCATCGTGACACACGGTGCCGGGCGGTTTGCGGTGTGGTGCGATGCATGCCCGATGATTTCGGATGTTGCAAAAGCTCTCGACGATCCCCGCTATTTGCGCATAGGATGGTCCCGTAAAGCAGTGGACTGGAGAATCGGCGTGGTTTTGTGACGGCGCCGGGGTTGTTCCGTTGTATTACCGTAACCGGCTGAATACAGCCGTTGTCATAATGATCCGGCCGATTAACGGCTCGGACAGGGAGGTATCTAGAGTGGCCATGAAGACGATTCCTGGGCTCCGCCGTCGCACATTGCTGCAGGCCGGCGCCACCATCGGCGGGCTGCAATTGGCGTCGCCGTTCATCCTGTCGGCGGCGCGCGCCGAGACGCCGGTGAAGATCGGCATGATCGACCCGCTGACCGGCTCCTACGCCGCCATCGCGCGCAGCGAGGTGGAGGGAGCGCAGTTGGCCGTGGCGCAGGTGAACAAGGCCGGCGGCATTCTCGGGCGCCAGGTGCAGTTGCTGGTGGAGGATTCCGCCAACGACGTCGGCACCGGGGTGCAGAAGGCGCACAAGCTGATCGATCGCGACGGCATCGACGTGCTGTTCGGCGACGTGAATTCGGCGATCGCGCTGGCGATCGACGCGGTGGCGTTCAACGCCAAGAAGCTGCACATCGTGACCGGCGGGCATACCGACGCCATTACCGGCTCGGACTGCCACTGGAACGCGTTCCGGGTGTGCAACTCCACCACCATGGACGCCTCGGCGATCGGCAGCACGCTGATCGAGAAATTCGGCAAGAAATGGTTCTTCCTGACGCCGGATTATGCCTATGGGCATTCGGTGCAGGCCTCGTTCGCCAAGATCCTGAAGGCGGCGGGCGGCACCTTCGAGGCGGCGCTGGCACCGATCGGCACCAGCGACTTCTCGGCCTATCTGATCAAGGCGCAGGCCTATAAGCCGAACGTGCTGCTGAACATCATGGGCGGCACCGACCAGGTGAACTCGATGAAGCAGTTCAACCAGTTCGGCCTGAACAAGAGCATGACCATGGCCGGCTCGCTGCTGGAGCAGGAGAGCATCGAATCGCTGCCGCCGGCGGCGCGCGCCGGCTGGTGGGTCATGGAGTGGTACTGGAACCAGCCGAACGTGCCGCACATGAAGGAGTTCGTCGCCGACATCCAGAAGGCGACCGGCAAGATCGCCACCGCGCGGCATTGGTTCGGCTATGTCGCGGTGCATTCGGTGAAGCTGGCGGCCGAGAAGGCCAAGAGCATGGACGGCATCAAGATGGCGAAAGCGATGGAAGGGCTGGAACTGCCGCCCGAAGTCGCATTGCAGGAAGGCAAGCCGTTCTATCGCGCCGGGGACCACGAACTGATGAGCTCGGTGCTGGCGGGCGAGGTGCATAATCCGCCGGCCGGCGGCGACAAGAACGACCTGTTCACCATCCGCAGCATCGTGCCAGGGCCGAAGGCGGCCGGGCCGGTGGCGGATACCGGCTGCAAGATCGCCTGGCCGGCCTGAATTCCGGTTCGTTCCGGATAAAGCCGAGCCGGGCAGTCGCCTCGCGGTGGCGGTTGGGGGTTGCCTGTCGTGCAGCACCCGGCCGCCATCGGCGTCTTGTCGCAGCTATCGCCTCGCCGCCCCTGGCACTTCACCCGCAACCACGGGACGCTCTGCACCGATGTCAACGATGCTGCTGTTCAATGTCACCAACGGGCTGATCATCGGCGCGTTCTACGTGCTGATGGCGCTTGGCCTGTCGATGATCCTCAACCTGTCCGGGGTGATCAACTTCGCCCATGGCGGCTTCCTGGCCCTTGGCGGCTATTTTGCCTATTCGATCGAGCCGGCGGTTGGATTCTGGGTGGCGCTGCTGGTGGCGCCGATCGCGGTCGGGCTGCTCGGGCTGATCTTCGAGCGGTTCATGGTGCGGCGGCTGTATGGCCGCGATCCACTGTATGGGCTGCTGCTGACCTTCGGACTGTCGTTCGTGCTGCAGGATTTCTGCCGCTATGTGTGGGGCGCCAATGGGGTGCCGTTCACGGTGCCGGATTACCTGAGTTCGCCGCTCAGCAGCGACATGTTCTTCCTCACCGGCTACCGGGTGTTCATGGTGGTGATGGTGGCCGTCGCGGTGGGCGGGCTGTTCGCGTTTCTCAAATACACCCGCGTCGGGGTGCGCATTCGCGCCGGCACGCTGGACCTCGATACCGTCTCGGTGCTGGGGGTGAATGTGCGGGCGCTGCGGGCGTTCAACTTCGCACTGGGCATCTTCCTGGCCGGGCTGTCGGGCGTGCTGGCCGGCGGGCAGCTCAGCCTGACGCCGAACATGGGCGACGCGCTGCTGATGCCGAGCTTTATCGCCATCATCGTCGGCGGCGTCGGCAGCCTGGGCGGCACGCTGGTCGGCGGGCTGCTGATCGGGGTGGCGGCCGGGCTGGTGACGGTGTGGTGGCCCTCGGCCAGCGACGCGGTGATGTATGTGATCATGGCGGTGGTGCTGCTGGCCAGGCCGCGCGGATTGTTCGGCGAGGAAGGGCTGCTGACATGAGCAGCACTGTCATTGCCGCCGCCGCAGCGGCGCCGCACTGGCTGCAGCGCCGGGTGGTGCGGCTGGGGCTGATCTGGGTGGTGCTGCTGCTGGCGCCGTTCTGGGCGCCGCTGCTGGGCGGCTATACCGCGCTGCTGACCCGGGTGATGCTGCTGGGCTTGGCCGCGATGTCGTTCAACATGCTGCTCGGCTTCACCGGGGTGATGAGCTTCGGGCATGCGGCGTTCTTCGGGCTCGGCGCCTACGGGGCCGGTTTCGCGCTGAAGCTGTTGACCCATTCCACGCCGCTGGCGGTGATACTGGGCATGCTGCTGGCCGGGGTGGCGGGGGCGATCCTGGGCGCCTTGGTGGTGCATCGGCGCGGGGTGTATTTCGCGATGATCACCATCGCCTTCGGTCAGGTGTTCTATTTCATCGCCTTCCGCTGGAACAACGTGACTGGCGGCGATGACGGCCTGCGCGACTTCACCCGCCATGCGCTGGATATCGGGCCGTGGGTGGTGGATATCGAGCATAGCTCGGTGCTGTTCTACTTCTTCGTGCTGCTGTGCTTCGCTATCGCCACCGGCTGCATGGGGCTGATCCTGGATTCGCCGTTCGGGCGCACGCTGATCGCCATTCGCGAGAACGAGCGGCGGGCGCGGTTTCTCGGCATCGCTATCGAACGGCATATCTGGCTGTCGTTCGTGATCTCCTGCGTGTTCGTGGGGCTGGCCGGGGCGCTGTATGCCTGCCTCAACAATTTCGCCGACCCGACGCTGTTCAACTACAACATGTCCGGCGTGATCGTGATCATGGCGGTGCTGGGCGGCTTCCGCTCGTTCTGGGGGCCGCTGGTCGGCGCCGCGTTCTACGTGGTGCTGCAGGACTACCTGTCCAGCATGACGCAGAACTGGATGTGGGCGGTGGGCCTGATGTTCATGATCGTGGTGCTGTTCTTCCCGCGCGGCGTGCTCGGCATCTTCCAGCGCAGGAGCGCCTCATGAGCCTGCTGGAAATCCGCAATGTCTCCAAGCATTTCGGCTCGCTGGTGGCCGTCGATGGCGTGTCGCTGAACGTCGCGGCCGGCGAGTTGCGCGCGGTGATCGGGCCGAACGGCGCCGGCAAGACCACGTTCTTCAACATGATCAGCGGATTCTTCGCGCCGACCGCAGGCGATATCCTGCTCGACGGCCGCGTTATCACCAAACTCAAGGTAACCCAGCGGGTGGCGCTGGGCATGGCGCGCACCTTCCAGATCACCGAGATATTCCCCGAGCTGACGGTGCGCGAGAACATCCGCATTGCGGTGGAAGCCACCGCCGGCCTCGGGCTGCGGATGTGGCCGAGCCGTGCGGTTACCGCGCGGGTGGACGGCGAGGTGGAGGCGCTGCTGGCGCAGAGCGGGCTGGCGGCGACCGCCGACCGGCTGGTCGGCGAGTTGTCGCACGGCGACCAGCGCGCCGCCGAGATCGCCATGGCGCTGGCGCTGAAACCGCGCCTGCTGCTGCTCGACGAGCCGACCGCCGGCATGGGCGAGCAGGAGACCTACCAGGTGGCCAGCCTGATCCGCCGGCTACACAAGAACCACGGCTACACCATCGTGCTGATCGAGCATGACATGCGGGTGGTGTTCAACCTGGCCGACCGCATCACCGTGCTGGACCAGGGCGCGCTGCTGGCCGACGGCACGCCGGACGAGATCGCCGCCAACCCCGCGGTGCAGGCCGCTTATCTGGGGAGTGCGGCATGAACGCGCTGGAAGCCCACGGGCTCAATACCTATTACGGCAAGAGCCATATCCTGCACGATGTCGGGCTGGTGGTGGAGGAGGGCAAGATCACCACCCTGCTCGGCCGCAACGGCGCCGGCAAAAGCACCACCCTGCGCAGCCTGGTGAACCTGACGCCGCCGCGCACCGGGCAGGTGCGCATCTTCGGCACCGAGACCACGCGGCTGCCGACCTACCGCATCGCCGCCCTCGGCGTGGGGTTCGTGCCGGAGGGGCGGAAGATCTTCCCCAACCTCACCGTGCACGACAATCTGCGGGTGCCGCTGGAAACCCCCGGCCCGTTCACCATCGAGCGGGTCTACCAGCTGTTCCCGCGCCTTGCCGAGCGCCGCAACAATCTCGGCCGGCAGCTTTCCGGCGGCGAGCAGGAGATGCTGTCGATCGGTCGCGCGCTGCTGCTGAACCCGAAACTGCTGATCCTCGATGAGCCGTCGCAGGGCCTGGCGCCGCTGATCGTGCGCAACGTGTTCCGCATCATCGCCGATATGCGGGCCGAGGGCATGTCGGTGCTGCTGGTGGAGCAGAATGTGCGGATGAGCCTGGAGATCGCCGATTACGCCTATGTGCTGGACCACGGCGAGATGGTGTATTCCGGCACCGCCGCCGAACTGGCCTCCGACGAGGAGCGCATCCAGTCGCTGGCCGGCGCCTCGGCGGAGGAGTGGAAGCTGGACGAGACAGCAGACTAGAGCGTGTCCGGTGATGATAGAATCACCGGACACGCTCTAGCTCCTTGTTTGATCGCGGGATTCACGTTTTCGGCGGTTCCGCCTGCAACGATCACGCTCTAACACCGCGATGCCGCGGTAACACCTGCGTGTCCGCGGCCGCCCAGCCTCGCCTGCCCGAGGCGGACGATGCTACCCTGCGCGCTGCCCGCCGAACGATACGCAGCGGGATGGGGAGCGCATCATGGCCGGTACGCTGCAAGACTTCCTGAAGCGCCAGGACGCAGCGGTACTCGACTCCTTCATCGATGACGGCTGGTGCATCGCCGCCGCGACCAACGCGGTGCAACTGGCCGAACTCGCCGCGCGACACGGCCGCAGCATCCATGCCCTCGGCAATTTTGCGCCCGAGGACGCCTGCGTCGTGCGCCATGGCAGCCATGCCGAACTCTGGGTGAAGGCGCGGCGCAGCGACTATATCGGCCCGTTCCTCGCCTTCGCCAGCGCCGAGCACGGCTTCAGTCCGGGCGCGGTGCCGGGCGGCTACAATGTCGATCACGTGTTCAGCCGCAGCCGGGTGCAGACCCCCTCCGGGCTGCAGGACGATCGGCTGCCGGTGACGACGCTGGTGTTGATGCTGCTGGTCGCGGGGCCGGTGAACCAGAGCTTCGGCGCACTGATGGAAAGCGCCATGATCGGCACCGGCAACCCCAACCGGCCCTACCGCCGGTTCGACTGGCTGCAACTCTCCAAGGCACTCAGCATTCACGCCAATCTGCACGGCGGCGGGTTCGGCGGCGCCAATGTCGTCAGCAATCTCGGCCATGTGGTCGCCGAGATGGAGCAGCGCGGCGTCTGTGCGGCGTTCCCGATCAGCCGCGAGCAGCTCGCGGCGCAGTTGCTGATGCGTGCGGAAACCGTGACGCGCTACCGCGAGCTCTGAGCCTGCGCGTCACCCCTCGCGGCGCCGATACACCACAAACCCGGCAATCGCATCGCGCAGCGCCTCCGGCTCGTCGGCGCGGATCGAGTGGCTGCTGTGTTCGAAGATGCGCAGGTCGGAGCCGGGGATCAGGCGGTGGATCTCCTCGGAGAACTCCACCGGGCAGATCCAGTCGTGCCGCCCTGCCATGATCAGGGTGGGCGCGGTGATGCCGGAGAGCTCCGGCCGCAGGTCGAAGCTGCGCAGGAAGCCGCCGGGGGCGAAGGCGCGGTTCAGCGCTTCCGGCGTGAGAATGCCGCGGCTGCGCGAGGCGGCGGCGGCGTTCGCATCGAAGCGCACCGAGTAGAGCGGCCCCATTACGTCGTAATAGTGCCGCAGCTTATCCATGGTATCGAGTTCGCCGGCCCAAAGCTGGTCGCACACCGCGTTCTGCTCGGGGCTGCCGCGCTCGGCGACGATCTGCCGGGCGCGCTGGTTGAAGCCGGCATGCGATGCGGTGACGATCAGCACCAGGTGCGAGACCGAGGCGGGGTAGCGCGCGGCATGCGCCAGCGCGACCATGCCGCCATACGAGGTGCCGATCGAGACGATTGGGCCGAGGCCGAGATGGCGGCGCAGCGCCTCCATGTCCTCGACGTTCTCGTCCAGCGTATAGCGCGCCGGGTCGCCTTTGCTTGACCGCCCCTGGCCGCGATGGTCGATGTAGACCAACTGCATGCGGCTGGCGAGCGGGGTCATGCCGGGCTTGAAGCCGCTATGGTCGCCGCCCGGCCCGCCATGCAGCACGAAGGCCACCGGCTGCTCGCGCATGCGGTCGCCGTCGGGCACCAGGCCGGCGCCCTCGATGTCGAAATAGATCTCGGTCCCGCGGATGGCTGCGCGCATGATCGGCTCCGGTTTGGCAGGCCACCCATGCGGCCCTTCTGCTCCGGGGCACGATAAGGTAGATCGGATGCAAGCGGGAGGGGAGCCAGGATGGATTTCGAACTCAGCGAAGACCAGCGCGCCTTCCAGGCCACCGCCAGGGCGTTCGCGCGGGAGCGGCTGCTGCCCCAGGCCGGGCTGTGGGACGAGACCCGGCATTTCCCGGCCGAGGAGTTGCGAGCGGCGGCGGAGCTGGGCTTCGGCGGCATCTACGTGCCCGAGGCGCAGGGCGGCACCGGGCTGTCGCGGCTGGACGCGGCGCTGATTTTCGAGGAGCTGGCGGCGGCCTGCCCATCTACCGCCGCCTTCCTCACGATCCACAACATGGTCGCCGGCATGATCGCCCGCTTCGGCAACGACGCGCAGCGGGCGCGCTGGCTGCCGGACATCCTCGCCGGGCGCAAATTCGTCAGCTACTGCCTCACCGAACCCGGCTCCGGCTCCGATGCCGCTGCCCTCAAGACACGGGCGGAAGCCGCCGCGGACGGTACCTACCGCGTCAACGGCACCAAGGCATTCATCTCCGGCAGCGGCATCGCCGACCTCTACGTGACCATGCTGCGCACCGGCGACGACGGTGCGCGCGGCATCTCCTGCCTGGTGGCGGAGCGCGGCACGCCCGGCCTGTCGTTCGGCAAGCCGGAGCGCAAGCTGGGCTGGAACAGCCAGCCGACGGCACAGGTGATCTTTGAGGACTGCCTGGTGCCCACCGCCAACCGGCTCGGCGCCGAGGGCCAGGGCTTCCGTTTCGCGATGATGGGGCTGGATGGCGGGCGCATCAACATCGCCGCCTGCTCGCTGGGCGGTGCGCGGGCCTGCCTGGAGGCGGCGCTGGCCTATGTGCAGGAGCGGCGGGCGTTCGGCCGCAAGCTGGCGGATTTCCAGGCGCTGCAGTTCAAGCTGGCCGACATGGCGACCGAGTTGGAAGCCGCCCGGCTGATGGTGCATCGCGCCGCGGTGGCGCTGGATAGCGGGGCGGCGGACGCCACGATGCGCTGCGCGATGGCCAAGCGCTACGCCACCGACACCTGCTTCCGCATCTGCGACGAGGCGCTGCAGCTGCATGGCGGCTACGGCTACATCGCCGACTACCAGGTGGAGCGCTATTTGCGCGACCTGCGGGTGCACCGCATCCTTGAGGGCACCAACGAAATCATGCGCGTGATCATCGCGCGCAAGCTTCTGGAGGCACCATGAAAATCGCACTCATCGGTCTGGGCAATATGGGGCTGCCGATGGCCGCCAATCTGCTGAAGGCCGGGCATCAGGTGGCCGGCTACGATCTGGTGGCCGAGAACTGCGCCAAACACGCGGCCAATGGCGGCCGGGTCGCCACCTCGGTTGCCGACGCGGCGGGCGATGCCGAGGTGGTGGTCACCATGCTGCCGGCCGGCAAGCATGTGGAGGGCGTGTTCACCGGCCAGGGCGGCGTGTTCGACGCGATCCGCGGCCGCACGCCGCTGCTGATCGACAGTTCGACGATCGATGTCGCCACGGTGCGCAAACTGGCCGCCGAAGCCGCCGCTGCCGGGCTCGACCTGCTCGATGCGCCGGTCTCCGGCGGCGTCGGCGGCGCCACCGCCGGCACGCTGACCTTCATGGTCGGCGGCACCGATGCCGGTTTCGCGCGGGCGCTGCCGGTGCTGCAGACGATGGGCAAGGCGATCATCCATGCCGGGGCCTCGGGCGCCGGGCAGGCCGCCAAGGCGTGCAACAACATGATGCTGGCGATCAACATGATCGGCACCGCCGAGGGCTTCCTGCTGGCCGACAAACTCGGGCTCGACCGGCAGAAGCTGTTCGACATCGCCTCCACCGCGACCAGCCAGAGCTGGGCGATGACCTCCTATTGCCCGGCCCCCGGCCCGGTGCCATCAGCCCCCTCCAACCGCGCCTACGCCCCGGGTTTCGCCACCGCGCTGATGCTGAAGGACCTCACCCTGGCGCAGGGTGCCGCCGAGGCCTCCGGCGCGCCAACCCCGCTCGGCAGCCACGCCCAGCGCATCTACGCCGCCCTGGCCGAAGCGGGCGAGAGCGGGCAGGACTTCTCGGTGGTGTTCCGCTGGCTCGCCGGCCAAAAACGCGGCGAGGCGGTGTGATATGTCGACAGCCGCATTCCGCACCGCCCGCGATTTCCTGCTGATCCACCGCGCCGACTACGCCACCGCCTATGCGCAGTTTCGCTGGCCGGAGCTGAAACAGTTCAACTGGGCGCTCGATTGGTTCGACGGCGTGCTGGCCCGCGAGACGCCGGACGCCCCTGCCCTGCTGATCACCGGCGCCGGCGCCGCCAAGCTGAGTTTCGCCGAACTCGCCGCGCAATCCAACCGCGTCGCCAACGGCCTGCGGTCCCACGGGGTGAAGCGCGGCGACCGCATCCTGTTGATGCTCGGCAACGTCGTGCCGCTATGGGAGATCATGCTGGCGGCGATGAAGCTGGGCGCCGTGGTGGTGCCGGCGACCACGCTGCTGACCGCCGACGACCTGGCCGAGCGGGTCGGCCGCTCCGGCGCCCGCTTCGTGATCGCCAACGCCGAGGACGCGCCGAAGCTGGAAGCGGTGCCAGCCTCGGTGCCGCGCATCACGGTTGGCGGCGCGGCCGATAGCAGCGTCGATTACGCAACCCTGCTGGCCGCCTCGCCCGATTTCACCCCGGACGGCCCGACCGGCGCCGATGATCCGCTGCTGCTGTATTTCACCTCCGGCACCACCGCCAAGCCGAAGCTGGTGCTGCACAGCCATCGCAGCTACCCGCTGGGGCATCTGTCGACGATGTACTGGCTCGGTCTGCAACCCGGCGATATCCACCTCAACGTCTCCTCACCCGGCTGGGCCAAGCACGCCTGGAGTTGCCTGTTCGCGCCGTGGAACGCCGGTGCCTGCGTGTTCATCGCCAACCAGCCGCGGTTCAACGCCATAGCGCTGCTCGACGCGATCACCGAGCACAAGGTCACCTCGCTGTGCGCGCCGCCGACAGTGTGGCGGATGTTCATCCAGGAGGATCTAAAATCCTGGCGCACCAGCCTGCGCGAGGTGTGCGGCGCCGGCGAACCGCTGAACCCGGAGGTGATCGACCAGGTGAAAGCGGCCTGGGGCCTCATCATCCGCGACGGCTACGGCCAGACCGAAACCACCGCCCAGATCGGCAACCCGCCCGGCCAGAAGGTCAAACCCGGCTCGATGGGCCGCGCCATGCCAGGCTACAGCATCCGCCTGCTCGACACCGAGGGACGCGAGGCGCAAGAGGGTTCAGTGTGCATCCCGCTGCACCCCCGCCCGGCGGCGCTGATGCGCGGCTACCAGAACGATGCCGGCGGGATCGACGAGATTCCCGGCGCCGAATACCACACCGGCGACATTGCCAGCCGCGACGACGAGGGCTACCTCACCTATGTCGGCCGCGCCGATGACGTGTTCAAGGCGGCGGATTACCGCATCTCGCCGTTCGAACTGGAGAGCGTGCTGATCGAGCATCCGATGGTCGCCGAGGCCGCGGTGGTGCCGGCGCCGGATGCGCTGCGCCTCGCGGTGCCCAAGGCCTATATCACCCTGTCCGGTGGGGCGAACGGCTCGCCGGAAATCGCGCTGTCGATCTTCCAGCACCTGGCCCGCCGCCTTGCGCCGTACAAGCGCATCCGCCGGCTGGAATTTTCCGAACTGCCGAAGACCATTTCCGGCAAAATCCGTCGTGTAGAGTTGCGAAAGGCCGAGGAAGCCCGCACCGCGCGCGGCGACGGCGAATACCGCGAGGATGATTTCCCCGAACTGAAGGCCTGAACGGATGAGCGCCAACACCGAGTACGGCCTGGATTTCGACCTCGGCGAAGAGATCGACATGCTGCGTGACAGCGTGCGCCGCTTCGCCGAGGCCGAAATCGCGCCGCGCGCCGCCGCGATCGACCGTGACAACGACTTTCCGGCCGATCTGTGGCGCAAGCTGGGCGATATCGGCCTGCTCGGCCTCACCGTGGAGGAGGAGTACGGCGGCGCCGGCATGGGCTACCTGGCGCATACCGTGGCGATGGAGGAGATCAGCCGCGCCTCGGCCTCGGTGGGGCTTTCCTATGGCGCGCACAGCAATCTTTGCGTCAACCAGATCCGCCGCAACGGCACCCCGGCGCAGAAGGCCCGATACCTGCCGAAGCTGATCAGCGGCGAGCATGTCGGCGCGCTGGCGATGAGCGAGGCCGGCGCCGGCTCCGACCCGGTCTCGATGCGGCTGCGCGCCGACCGCCAGGGCGACCACTTCGTGCTGAACGGCACCAAGATGTGGATCACCAACGGGCCGGACGCCGACACGCTGGTGGTCTACGCCAAAACCACGCCGGATGCCGGCTCGCGTGGCATCTCCGCCTTCCTGATCGAGCGCAGCATGGCGGGCTTCTCCAACGGCCAGAAGCTCGACAAGCTCGGCATGCGCGGCTCCAACACCGGCGAACTGGTGTTCGACAACGTGCGCGTGCCAACGGAAAACGTCCTCGGCGCGCTGGATGGCGGCGTCGCGGTGCTGATGAGCGGGCTGGATTACGAGCGCGCGGTGCTGGCCGGCGGCCCGCTCGGCATCATGCAGGCCTGCCTCGACGCGGTGATCCCCTATGTCCACGACCGCAAGCAGTTCGGCCAGCCGATCGGCGAATTCCAGTTGATGCAGGGCAAGCTGGCCGACATGTACACCGTCACCAATGCCGCCCGCGCCTACGTCTACGCCGTCACCAAAGCCTGCGACCGCGGCCGCACCACCCGCAAGGATTCCGCCGGCGCCATCCTCTACGCCGCCGAAAAGGCCACCTGGATGGCGCTGGAGGCGATCCAGGCACTCGGCGGCAACGGCTACATCAACGACTACCCGGTCGGCCGCCTGCTGCGCGACGCCAAGCTGTACGAAATCGGTGCCGGCACCAGCGAAATCCGCCGCATGCTGATCGGCCGCGAATTGTTTCGGGAGACGGCGTGATGAATCAAGGAAGTCTTCTTTTTTTGGAAAAAAAGAAGCAAAAAAACTTCATCCGTTCGAGCGCCGCCGAAGGCCGGGATGAGGTTTTTTGGTTCTTTTTCGCAAAAAAGAACCGCTTCTTTACTGGATCGGCTGCATGACCCACCTCGCCACCGAGGCCGACCCGCGCAGCGCCGCATTCCGCGCCAATGCCGCGGCGATGGCCGAACTGGTGGCCGACCTGCGCGCACAGTCCGCCCGCACCGCACGCGGCGGCGGCGAAAAATCCCGCCAGCGTCACCTGTCGCGCGGCAAGCTGCTGCCGCGCGACCGGATCGAGGCGCTGCTCGACCCCGGCACGCCGTTTCTCGAACTGTCCCCGCTCGCGGCGCACGGCATGTATGAGGACGCGGTGCCGTCGGCCGGCATCATCACCGGCATCGGCCGCGTCTCCGGGCGGGAATGTGTGGTGGTCTGCAACGACGCCACGGTGAAGGGCGGCACCTACTACCCGCTGACCGTCAAGAAGCACCTGCGCGCCCAGGAGATCGCCCGCGCCAATCGCCTCACTTGCCTGTATCTGGTCGATTCCGGCGGCGCCAACCTGCCGAACCAGGACGAGGTGTTCCCCGACCGCGAGCATTTCGGCCGCATCTTCTACAACCAGGCCAATCTCTCGGCCCAGGGCATCGCGCAGATCGCCGTGGTGATGGGCAGTTGCACCGCCGGCGGCGCCTACGTGCCGGCGATGTCCGATGAGAGCATCATCGTGCGCAACCAGGGCACCATCTTCCTCGCCGGCCCGCCGCTGGTGAAGGCGGCCACCGGCGAGATCGTCAGCGCCGAGGATCTGGGTGGTGCCGACGTGCATTCCCGCGTTTCCGGCGTCACCGACCACTACGCCGAAAACGACGCCCACGCGCTCGGCATCGCCCGGCGGATCGTCGCCGGCCTCAACACAGTGAAATCCCCCAACGTCGCACTCCGCCCGCCGCTGCCGCCGCGCCACGACCCGGCAGAGCTGTACGGCGTGGTGCCGGCCGACCGGCGGATTCCGTACGATGTCCGCGAGGTGATCGCCCGCATCGTCGATGACAGCGGATTTGACGAGTTCAAGCGGCTCTACGGCACCACTTTGGTCACCGGATTCGCACATATCTGGGGCTATCCGGTCGGAATCATCGCCAATAACGGCATTTTGTTCAGCGAATCCGCGCAGAAAGCGGCGCATTTCATCGAACTTTGCGCCCAACGCGGCATCCCGCTGGTGTTCCTGCAGAACATCACCGGCTTCATGGTCGGGCGTAAATACGAGGCCGGCGGCATCGCCAAGGACGGCGCCAAGATGGTCACCGCGGTGGCCACCGCGAACGTGCCGAAATTCACCGTGGTGATCGGTGGCAGCTTCGGCGCCGGCAATTACGGGATGTGCGGCCGCGCCTATGATCCGCGTTTCCTGTGGATGTGGCCGAACGCCCGCATCTCGGTGATGGGCGGCGAGCAGGCCGCCAGCGTGCTGGCCACCGTCCGCCGCGACGGCATGCAGGCGCGCGGCGAGGACTGGCCGGACGCCGAGGAGGAGGAATTCAAACGCCCGATCCGCGAACAATACGAAACCCAGGGCCACCCGTACTACGCCACCGCCAGGCTGTGGGATGACGGCATCATCGACCCCGCCGACACCCGCCGCGTGCTCGGCCTCGGCCTCTCGGCCAGCCTGAATGCGCCGGTGGAGCCGAGCAAATTCGGCCTGTTCCGGATGTGATGGCGATGTTCCGCAAGATCCTGATCGCCAATCGCGGCGAGATCGCCTGCCGCATCATCCGCACCGCCCGCCGGCTCGGCATCGTCACCGTCGCGGTGTATTCCGACGCCGATGCCGGCGCGCTGCATGTCGAGATGGCCGACGAAGCCTACCGCATCGGCCCGCCGGCACCGCGTGATTCATATCTTCGCATCGAGGCGATCCTGGCCGCGGCCCGGGCCAGCGGCGCCGAGGCGGTGCATCCCGGCTACGGCTTCCTGTCGGAGAACGCCGAGTTCGCCGAGGCCTGTGCCGCCGCCGGGCTGGTGTTCATCGGCCCGCCGGCGGCAGCGATCCGCGCCATGGGCGGCAAGTCCGAGGCCAAGGCGTTGATGGAAAAGGCCGGCGTGCCGCTGGTGCCCGGCTATCACGGCGCCGACCAGGCCGACGCCACGTTGCGCGACGCCGCCATCGCCATCGGCTTCCCGGTGCTGATCAAGGCCAGCGCCGGCGGGGGCGGCAAGGGCATGCGCATCGTCGAGCGCGCCCGCGACCTCGATGCCGCCATCGCCGGCGCGCGCCGGGAGGCCGCCAGTTCGTTCGGCGCCGACCGGCTGCTGATCGAGCGTTACCTGCAACGCCCGCGCCATATCGAAATCCAGGTGTTCGCCGACAACCACGGCCATGTGGTGCATCTGTTCGAGCGCGACTGCTCGCTGCAACGCCGCCACCAGAAGATCATCGAGGAGGCCCCCGCCCCCGGCATGGCGCCCGAAATGCGCGCGGCGATGGGTGAGGCGGCGATCGCCGCCGCCCGCGCGGTCGGCTATGTCGGCGCCGGCACGGTGGAGTTCATCGTCGAGGGCGGCGATTTCCACTTCATGGAAATGAACACCCGCCTGCAGGTGGAGCACCCGGTCACCGAGGCGATCACCGGGCAGGACCTGGTGGAATGGCAATTCCGCGTCGCCGCCGGCGGCACGCTGCCGCTTAGCCAGGAGCAACTGGCGATTTCCGGCCATGCATTCGAATGCAGGCTCTACGCCGAGGACCCGGCGCGGGATTTCCTGCCCTCGGTCGGCCGGTTGCGCCATCTGCGCCTGCCGGACAGCGCCCGCGTCGATGCCGGGGTGCGTACCGGCGACCGCATCACCCCGGACTATGATCCGATGATCGCCAAGATCATCACCCACGGCCCGGATCGCGCCACCGCGCTGGCCCGCCTTCGTGTGGCGCTGGGCGAGACCGAGGCGGCCGGGGTCAGCACCAATCTGGCGCTGCTGGCCGCCATCGCCGGCAACCCGCATTTCACCGCCGCCGAACTGGATACCGGCTTCATCGCCCGCCACGCCGCCGAGCTGATGCCGCCGATCACGCTGCCCGACGCCGCCATCGCTGCCGCCGCCGTCGCCGTGCTGCGTGCCCGCGCCGCCGCCGCGACGGTGCCGGGCGACCCGTATTCGCCCTGGGCTGCCAGCGATTCCTGGCGAATGAACCTGCCCGGTGGGCAAAATGTGACGCTGCGGCACGATGAGGCGACGCTGACCATCACGGCGCGCCAGACACAGGATGGCTGGACGCTGGACTGGGCCAAGGCCGCGCATGAGGTTGCCGTATCGATCCGACCGGGCGGAGGCTGGGCGCTGCGGCTGGATGGCGCGACGCACCGCGTCACGGTGCTGCCGGACAG
Source organism: Rhodospirillales bacterium (assembly GCA_041691815.1). Classification (GTDB taxonomy): domain Bacteria; phylum Pseudomonadota; class Alphaproteobacteria; order Acetobacterales; family Acetobacteraceae; genus 70-18. The sequence goes on from JBEPTZ010000083.1 coordinate 17,603, forward strand.
CGAGTCGGTGCTTGTTATCGCTGCCGGCCACAACCATATTTTCAACATCGTCGATCCGCTGCAACCACCGCTTGCGGCTGCCGCCGGTGGCGGGCGGGTGATGGCGCCGATCCCCGGCCGGGTCACCAGTCTGGCGGTGCAGCCGGGCGACAAGGTGGTGCGCGGCCAGGTGCTGGTGGTGCTGGAGGCGATGAAGATGGAGATCTCGCTCTCCGCCTCGCTGGACGGCACGGTTGCCGCATTGCGCTGCGCGGTCGGCGAGATGGTGGAGGAAGGCGTCGAACTGGTGGAAATGCAGCCAGCAGATGCCGCTTGAATAGGACATAAATACTGTCGTATCTTGCGGGCAACACGACGGCGACAGAACGTCCAACAACGGACCGGTGACATGAAGCACACGGCGGTTACCCTCGACGACAAATATGCGGCCGACAGCGACCGGTTCTATCTGACCGGCACCCAGGCCTTGGTGCGGCTGCCGATCCTGCAGCGGCAGCGCGACCTCGCCGCCGGGCGCAACACCGCCGGCTACATCACCGGCTATCGCGGCTCACCGCTCGGCCAGGTCGACATGCAGCTGTGGCACGCCGCCGAGCATCTGAAGCAGGCGCATATCCACTTCCAACCCGGCGTCAACGAGGAACTTGCCGCAACCGCGATCTGGGGCACCCAGCAGGTGCCGTTGCTGCAAGGCGCCAAATATGGCGGCGTGTTCGCCTACTGGTATGGCAAGGGGCCGGGAGTGGACCGCGCCGGCGACGTGCTGCGCCACGGCAACTACGCCGGCACCGCTGCCACCGGCGGCGTGCTGATCATGGCCGGCGACGACCATGCCTGCAAATCCTCCACCGTGCCGCATCAGAGCGAACCGGCGCTGATCGCCGCCTCCATCCCGGTGCTGGTGCCGGCCGATGTGCGCGACCTGCTGGAACTCGGCCTGCATGGCTGGGCGATGTCGCGCTGGTCCGGCCGCTGGATCGGCTTCAAGACCGTCGCCGACGTGATCGACAGCTCGGCCAGCGTCGAGTTCAACCTCGCCGATTTCCATGCCCTCGATCCGGAAGGCCCGCACCCGCAGGCCGGCTACCGGCTGCCCGACCCGCCGCTGGAGCAGGAGGCGCGGCTATTCAATGTCGGCATTCCGGCCGCCCAGGCCTATGCCCGCGCCAACGGGCTGGACCGCATCGTGCTGAACCCGCCGGGCGCCCGCCTCGGCATCATCACGCTGGGCAAATCCTACCACGACACCAGCCAGGCGCTGGCCGATCTCGGCCTCGACGGCCGCGCGCCGATCCGCCTGCTCAAGGTCGCCCTGGCCTGGCCGCTCGACCCGAAGATCATCCGCCGCTTCGCCGAAGGGCTCGACGAGATCATCGTCGTCGAGGAGAAGGCGCCGGTGCTGGAGCAGCAGGTGCGCGACATCCTCTACGACAGCGCCCGCCGCCCGCCGGTGCTGGGCAAGCGCGACGCCGAGGGCGGACTGTTCCTCAAATCCAACGGCGAGTTCTCCGCCGCCGAGATCGCGCTCGCCATCGGCCCGCGCATCGCCCGCTTCGCCGACAGCGAGGGCTTGCAGGGCCACATGGCGTTCCTGCGCCGGCAGACCGAGGCGGTGGCCAAGGCCGACATCCTCGCCGTCCGCCGGCCGTATTTCTGCTCTGGCTGCCCGCACAACACCTCCACCAAGGTGATCGACGGCAGCCGCGCGCTGGCCGGCAT
>JBEPTZ010000084.1:0-19220 GCA_041691815.1 Rhodospirillales bacterium
GGCCCTTCGTCCCGCAACGCCTGCGCCTGCGCGTCCCCAATCTCCGCCGCCCAAAGCCGGGTGACTGATAATGCCAGCCGGCCTTTGCGCCGGTTGGCATTACCCCCGCAGATGGCACGAAACCGCATGCCCCGGCGCCACCTCGCGCAGCACCGGCACCTCGGTGCTGCATCGCGCCACGGCAATCGGGCAGCGGGTATGAAAACGGCAGCCGGAGGGCGGGTTCATCGGGCTCGGGATGTCGCCTTCCAGCACGATGCGCTCGCGTTTGGCGCGCGGATCAGCGATCGGTGCGGCGGCAATCAGCGCCTCGGTATAGGGGTGCAGCGGCTGGTCGAAGATCGTGGTCTTGGCGGCGATTTCGACGATCTGGCCGAGATACATCACCGCGATGCGGTGGCCGATATGCTCGACCACGCCGAGGTCGTGGCTGATAAACAGGTAGGCAATGCCGCGCTCCTCCTGCAGATCCATCAGCAGGTTGAGCACCTGCGCCTGCACCGACACGTCGAGTGCGGAAACCGCCTCGTCGGCGACGATCAGGCCGGGGTCGAGCGCCAGCGCGCGGGCAACGCCAAGGCGCTGCCGCTGGCCGCCGGAAAACTCGAACGCATAGCGATGCATCGCATCGGCGCTCAGCCCGACCCGCTCCAGCAGCGCCGCGACCTTGGCAACGCGCGCCTTGCTGGAGATATCGCTGTAGTTCTCAAGCGGTTCGCCGACGATGGTGCCGGCCGGCAGGCGCGGGTTGAGCGAGGCATAGGGGTCCTGGAACACCATCTGCGCGTGCCGCCGGTGCGGCCGCATCGCCGCCTCGCCGAGCGTGGTGACATCGACGCCGCCCAACACGATGCGCCCGGCGGTCGGCTCCATCAGCCGCAGGATCAGCCGGCCGACGGTGGATTTGCCGCAGCCGGATTCGCCGACCAGGCACAACGTCTCCCCCGGCGCGATCGACAGCGAAATCCCGTCCACCGCGCGCACCCGGGCGACCTCGCGCTGCAACACCCCACGCCGCACCGGGAAGTGCTTGGCAAGATCGGTGACCTCGACCACCGGCACCGCGTTCACGCCGGCACCCCGGCGGGCGCCGTGGCATCGGCGTGCCAACAGGCGACGGTGTGGGCCTGGCCATGATCGTCCAGCGGCGGCGCCTCGATGCGGCAACGCTCGCTGGCCAGCGGGCAACGCGGGGCGAAGGCGCAGCCGGTGATCGGCGCGCTGCCGTCCCGCGACAGCAGGCTCGGCACCATGCCGGGGATTTCCCGCAGCCGGCGGGCGGGCGGTACGCCGGGGCGGCGGCGCGGGATCGAGGCCATCAGGCCGCGCGTGTACGGGTGCAGCGGACGGTCGAACAGGTCGTTCACCTCCGCCTCCTCCACCTTGCGGCCGGCATACATCACGATCACCCGCTGGCAGGTCTCGGCGACCACGCCGAGGTCATGGGTGATCATCAGGATGGCGGCGCCGATCGCCGCCTTGAGCTCGATCATCAGCTTGAGAATCTGCGCCTGGATCGTCACATCCAGTGCGGTGGTCGGCTCGTCGGCGATCAGCAGTTGCGGGTGGCAGGACAGCGCCATGGCGATCATCACCCGCTGGCGCATGCCGCCGCTGAACTGGAACGGGTAGCCGCGCACCCGCCGCGCCGCATCCGGGATGCGGACCAGCGACAGCATCTCCTCGGCCCGCGCCCAGGCCTGGCTGCGCGACTTGCCCTGGTGGATCATCACCGCCTCGGCAATCTGGTCGCCGACGCTGAGCACCGGGTTGAGACTGGTCATCGGCTCCTGGAACACCATCGCGATGCGGTCGCCGCGAATCTTGCGCATCGCCGCTTCGTCGAGCTGCGTCAGGTCCTGGCCGCCGAACATCACGCTGCCGCCGACGATGCGGCCGAGATCGGCCGGCAACAGGCGCATCACCGACAATGCGGTGACGCTCTTGCCGCAGCCGCTCTCGCCGACGATGCCCAGCGTCTCGCCGGGATCGACATGGAAGCTGACGCCATCGACCGCGCGGGTCACGCCGTCGCGGGTGAAGAAGCTGGTGCGCAGGTCGGAGACGGTAAGAATCGGTTGCATCGCTACATCCTGCGCGCCAGCCGCACGTCCAGCCGGTCGCGCAGCCCGTCGCCGAGCAAATTGACCGCCAGCACCACCAGCGCCAGCAGCACGCCGGGCGCGAAGATGGTCCACGGTGCGCGGGCGAGATACAGCCGGCTGCCGGCGATCATGTTGCCCCAGGTGGGAATTTCCGGCGGCACCCCGGCGCCGAGGAACGACAGCCCGGCCTCGGTCAGGATCGCCGCCGCCGCAATATAGGTGCCCTGGACAATCAGCGGCGCCACCGTACTGGGCAGGATATGCCGCAGGATGATCTTGCGGCTCGCCGAGCCGCCGGAGATCGCCGCCTCGATGAACGGCATCTCGCGCACCGACAGCACCACCGAGCGCACCAGCCGCACGATGCGCGGCACCTCGGGGATGGTGATGGCGACAATCACGATGCCGACGCTGGCGCGGTTCAGCGACACCAGCGCGATCGCCAGCAGGATCGACGGGATCGACATCAGCCCGTCCATGAAGCGCATCACCACCACGTCGAACCGCCGCCAGTAGCCGGCCGCGAGCCCGATCGCCAGCCCGATGGCAATCGAGAACGCCGCCACCGCCAGGCCGACCACCAGCGAGATGCGGGCGCCATACACCGCGCGGGCGAACACGTCGCGGCCGAGATGGTCGGTGCCGAGCAGATGATGCAGCGAGGGCGGCAGCAGCCGGTCGATCGGCACCAGCAGCAGCGGATCGCCGGCGATCAGCGGCGCGCAGATCGCCCCCAGTGCCACCAGCAGCAACAGCCCAGAGCCGACCACAATGGTGGGATTGCGCTTGGAGAAGCGCCCGAACGCGGTCATCCGCGCACCCGCGGGTCGAACAGCGTGTAGGACAGGTCAACCAGCAGATTCACCAGCACATAGACTCCGGAGGAAATCATGATCACCCCCTGGATGATCGGGTAGTCACGCCGGGCGATCGCATCCACCACCAGGCGGCCGATGCCGGGGATGTTGAACACCGTCTCGGTGATCACCACCCCGCCGATCAGCAGCGCCACGCCGGTGCCAACCACAGTGGCAATCGGCACCGCGGCGTTCTTCAGCGCATGCTTCAGCAGCATCGGCGCCGCCGCCACGCCTTTGGCGCGGGCGGTGCGCATGTAGTCCTCGGCCAGCACCTCCAGCATGGTGGTGCGGGTGATCCGCGCGATCAGCGCCACATAGGCCAGCCCCAGCGCGATCGACGGCATGGTGAGGTTGCGCAGCCAGGGCAGCACGCCCTCGCTGAGCGGCCGGTAGCCCTGCACCGGCAGCCAGTGCAGCTTATGGGCGAACACGAACACCATCAGGTAGCCGACCACGAACACCGGCACCGAGAAGCCGGCCACCGAGATGCCCATCACCACCCGATCGATCCAGGTGCCCACCCGCGCCGCCGCCAGCACCCCCATGCCGATCGACAGCGTGACCGCCACCACCAGCGTGGTGAAGGCGAGGCTGAGGGTGGGGGCGGCGCGCTGGCCGATCAGGGTCAGCACCGGGTCGCCCCAGAACATCGAGGTGCCGAAATCGCCGTGCAGCATCGCCCACACCCAGACGATGAACTGCTTCCACACCGGCTGGTCCAGGCCCAGCTTGGCCCGGATCAGCGCGATGTTCTCGGCGGTGACGTTATCGCCGGCGATGATCGCCGCCGGATCGCCCGGCGCCAGATGCAGCAGCAGGAAGACGCAGACCGCGACGATGGCCATGACCGGCACCATCGAGAGCAGGCGCCGGATGATCGTGCCGGTCATGGTGCAGGCTCAGGTCTTCTGCACGTTCCAGAACGGGATGATTTCCGCCACATGCAGCCAGCCGGTGACGTTCTTGCGATGGATCGTCGGCTGCACCCATTGGCCGAAATAGATATGCGGCACGAAGTCCCAGGCGTTGGCCTGAATCTCGGCGGCGATCTTCTTGCGCTCCGGCACGGTGTCGGCGTTGATCCAGGCCTGCCGCAGCTGCTCGTGCTTGTCGTTGCTCGGCCAGCCGAACCAGCCCTTGTCGCCATTGGCGCCCATGCCGGAATTGGTGAACGGGTTGCCCATGCCGCCGCCGCCGGCCGAGGTGATGAAGATGTTCCAGCCACCCTCGCTCGGCTTGGCCTTGCTGGCGCGGCGCTGCACCACCTGCGACCAGTCCATCGGCTCCACCCGCACCTTCATGCCGGCATTGCGCATCTCCTGCGCCAGCACGGTGGCCGAGTTCATCATATAGGCGATGTTGGTCGCCTGCAGCAGCACCACCTCCTCGCCGTTATAGCCGCCTTCCTTCAGCAACTGCTTGGCCTTGGCGACGTTCTGGCCGCCCTTGAACCAGCCCTCGTTGGCATCGTTCTCCATCGCCGAACCGCAGGCGAAGAAGCTGCCGCACTCGCGCCAGTTCTTGCCGTCGCCGAAGGTCGGCCGCAGCATGTCCGACTGCTTGGACAGATACAGCATCGCCTGGCGGACTTTGACGTTGTCGAACGGTGGATACAGGAAGTTGAGCCGGATCCAGCCGACATTGCCGAGATTGTTCAAGGTCTCGACCACCACATCCGGGTCGTCCTTGAACTGGTCGAGCATGTCGACCGGCGGCGTCTCATAGAAGTCGATCTCACCGGCCTGCACGGCGGAGACCGCGGTCTGCGCGTCCGGCACGTTCATGTAGATGACCCGATCGACTTTGACGATCTTGCCGCCGGCGATGCCGCTCGGCGGCTCCTTGCGCGGCACATAGGCCATGTTCTTGTCGTAGACATACTGGTTGCCCGGCTTGGTCTCGCCTTCGTTGAACACGAACGGGCCGGAGCCGACCACCTTGTCGATCTTCTGCATCGGATCGATCTCGGCCTCGCGCTTGCGCATCATGAAGCCGCCGGGGGTGACGGTCTTGCCGAGCGCATAGGGCAGCAGGCCGAACGGCTCGTTGAGCACGATGCTGAAGGTCTTGGCGTCCTTGGCGGAGATGTCCTTGGTGCGCTGCATCATCAACTGCCCGGCGCCATCGCGCGCCGCCCAGCGGCGGATGCTGGGAACGATGTCAGCGGTGGTCACATCGGTGCCGTCATGCCATTTCAGGCCGTCGCGCAGCTCGAAGGTCCAGGTCTTCTTGTCGTCGCTGACGCCGAATTTCTCGACCATCTGCGGATGCGGCACGTCCTGCTCGTCGACGCCGAACAGCGTGTCGTAGATCATGCCGCCGTGATAGGCGGACATGTTCGCCGTGGTCCAGATCGGGTCATAAGTGGGGATGTCGCCATGCAGCACGGCGCGAATGGTGCGCGAGGCCGGCGGCTTGGCCTGGGCTTTGGCGATATTCGGTATCGCGGCGGTGGCGGCAACGGCGATGCCGCCGGCCATGATCGAGCGGCGTGTCGTTTTCATCTACCCAGCTCCCTGTTATTGGCCGCGGCGTTGCGCGGCAGGACAGCGGCCAGAGTAATGCCCGATTATCGCCCCCGACAAGCGTTTCCGGAATATTCTTTCAATAAATCAGGCCGGGTTCGGTTTGTTGATCGAGCGGCCAGATCGGCCGCTGCACGCGGGTGTAAGGGATCTTGCGGTAGTCGCGCGGAATCGGGCCATCGGTGTCGATATACAGCACCTGCTTGGCGATCGGCCCGAACGCCGCCATGAAATGATTGGTCGATTTCACCACCACCAGCTTCTTGCCGGTCGGCTCGACGCCGACATTGCGGAACAGCTCCAGCCCCAGCGCCTGGGTGCGGTTGCTGATCAGCACCACGTCGACACCGTCCACCTTGATGCAGGCGCAATCGCCGAGCGGCACCTGGGTCGGCCCGAAACTCTGCCAGCAATCGCGCGCCAGCCCGGTCACCGTCACCATCGCATCGACCGGCTGGCCGGAAGCCGGCCCGATCTTGCCGCCGAACCGCAGCGGCAGCGCCGCCCCCAGCCCGGCGTCGAAACACAGCCGCACCGCGACCGGGTCCCAGATCGGCCCGAGTGCGGCATTGTCCACCCGCCGCTCGATCAACCTGCGCAGGATGCTGGTGTTGTCGCTCGGCGCCCCGCCGCCGGCATTGTCGGCCGGGTCGGCCATCACCACCGGATGGCCGTTGACCTGCAGCGCCGCGGTGATGCCGGCCTCGATATCCAGATACTCCGGCGCGGTGCGGCCGCGCATGGTGACGAACTCCTCGCCGATCGCGGTCGCCAGCGCATCGGCCCGCGCCTTGTCGCCATCCACCACCACCAGGATGCGGCCGCTCATCTCCGGCACGTCGGCATAGGGGAAGCAGTGGCAGATCGAGATCGACAGCACCCCGTCGCGGCCCTCCAGCGCCATCATCCGGTCGACGAAGCCGCGCATCAGCGGCAGCGTGGTGGGGTAGCTGCCGATCTGCCGGCAATCATATAGCGCCATCACCGGCCGAACCTGCCCGCGCAGCGTCTTCAGCATGATGTCGAGCAGGTCCTCGGCCCGCTCCACCACGTCGGTATGCGGAAACTCCTTGTAGAGAATGATGAAGTCCGACATCCGCACCCGCAGCAAGGTCAGATGGCAATGCGGGTCCAGTTCCACCCCGATCCGGCAGCCGGGCCCGACGATGCCGCGCACCCGCTCGATCACGTCGCCTTCCACGTCGTCATAGCCATGCGCCACCATCGCGCCGTGCAGCCCCAGCAGCACGCCATCAAGCGGCATCGCCGCCCGCACCTGATCGAGGATTTCGTCGCGCATCGTCTCGTAGTCGGCGCGATTGGTGGTCCCGGCCGGGCTGGCGGCGAAGCAACTGCCCTCGATCAACGTGAAGCCTTCCGCCGCCGCCCGCTGCCGCGCCACCCAGAGCGGCGCGGTGCACATCAAGGGCGCCGCCTGCGGGTGCTCGCCCGGCCGCAGATACACGCCCTCGCGATAGGCCGCGAGCGAGGTCGGCAGCGGCGAGAAGGTGTTGGTCTCCGTCGCGATGGTCGCCGAGAAAATCCGCATCACGCTGGCCCCCGCTCAGAAAAACGTCTTGATCGCGCCGATCACATTGTAATCGTCATCCACCAGGCACAGCACCTGCCACTTGTCGAAGGTCAGGCACGGATGCGACACCCCGAAGCTGACCATGTCGCCCACCGCCAGCGGCGAATCCTCGGGCACCAGCATATGGCAATGCTGATCATTATGGCCGACCACGCGATGACCGGGAGGCACCGGCGCCGGCGCCGCGCCGCCAGGCCGATACCAGGTCTCCGCCACCGGCTGGTTATCCCACCCGGAATCGCGCGCGCCCATGGTCAGCAGCACCTTGCCTGGCTCCGGGCGGGACTGCACATAGGCCCACACCTCCAGCGCCGGCAGCAGCCCGCCGCCCTGCGCCGCTTCCGGCGTGCGGTCGACGATATTGGCGAAATGCCGGCGATAGCTGACGCTGTCATGCGTCAGGTAGCAGCCGCTGCGGGTCAGCACCCTTGTCTTGCCCTGCAACCCGGCATGATGGAACCGCGCCAGCACCATGTCGTAGAATGCCGAGCCGCCGGCGCTGAGGATCACCTCGCCCGGTGCGAACAACTGCTCCGCCTCGCAGCCCTTGGCCAACGCCACCAGCAGGTCGAGAAAGCCGCGCACCAGCGCCTCGGCCTCGGCGCGGTCGTGCGGCGTCAGGCCCTCGAAGCCCTCGACGCCGCGCAGCGCCAGCAACGGCCCCGCCGCCTGCACCGCCCGCGCCACCGCCATGCCCTGCGCCACGTCGCGCACCCCGGTCCGCCCGCCGGCAATGCCGCCCTCCAGCAACACCTGCAACGGCCGACCCACCGAAGCCGCCCGCGCCGCCTCGGCCAGTTCGCGAACATTCTCCAGCGAATCAACAATGCAGTAGAAATCGAACTCCGGATCGCGCTTCAGCTCATCGAGCACGAAGCGTATCCCCTGCCGCCCGACCAGCTGATTGGCCAGCACGATCCGCTGATGCCCGAAGCTGCGCGCCACCGCCACCTGCTGCGGCGTCGCCAGGGTGATCGCCCAGGCGCCATCTTCCATCTGCTGGCTGAACAGTTGCGGCGCCATCGTGGTCTTGCCGTGCGGTGCGATCGACGCCCCGCTGCGGTTGATGAAATCGCGCATCCAGGCGCTGTTGTGCCGGATCGCGCTGTCCTTCAGCACCGCCAGCGGCATCGTCATGTCCTCGCGCAGCACGTTCCAGCCCCTGGCCGCGATGCTGTCCAGGCGGAACGGCGCCACGCCCCCCGGCATGCCCTTGACGCTGCCGTCCAGCATTAGCGCGTTGATTGCATCAAGGCTCATCCTGCCAACTCCTTCAACCGCGCGCCGACGATGCGCGCCTCCTCGATGGTCAACGCCACCGGACTGAACCCCAGCACGCCCTGCTCGCGCCGACCAGGGCCACAGGCAATCGATGGTGTCCCGGCCGCCAATTTGCGCGCCAGCGTCACCGCCGCCGCCTCCGATCCGCAGTCCAGCGCCATCTGCGGAATCCGCCCGCTTTCCAGCCGCAACCCATCCAGCCCCGCAGCCTCGCGCAGCGCCTGCAGCACCGCAAGCCACCGCGCCTGCCGGGCCTCGGGGTCTTCGGCGACGAACCGCCGCAGCGCCACGCACAGCCCGGCGATTTCCTCCTTGCCCAGCTTGCAACTGCGCCCGATGCCGTGATGCGGCAGCCCGCGCAACTGCCCGAGCGCGGCAAACTCCGCCGGCGGCGCCCACAGATCGTCATAAACATCGAGATCGAGCATCTGCAGCAGCGCCGAAGCCACCAGATCGGCCCGCCCGGCCAGAATGCCCGAAGCCTGCGGCCCGCCGAGCGCCTTGCCGCCGGAGAAACACACCAGATCGGCGCCCTCCGCGAAGAACCGCCGCAAATTCTCCGCCGGCGGCAACTGCGCCGCCGCATCCACCAGCACCGGCACCCCCTGCGCATGCGCCGCCGCCGCCACCTCGCGCAGCCGCGGCCGCGACTGCGCGCCGGCCAGGTAATACACCCCCGCCGTCGCCGGCCCGATCGCCGCCTCAATCTCCCAGCCGGCTGCGTCGCGCACCCCAGGCCCGGAATAGCGATCGGCGATCCCCACCTCGACCAGCCGCCCGCCAGCCACCACCAGCGCCCGGTCGTACATGTTGCGCTGGCTGCGCACCACGACGAACTCCCGCCTGCCATCCGCCACCTCCGGCAGCGCATTGATCCGCACCGGATCAAGCCCCGCCAGACACGCCGCCGCCCCCAGCAGCACCGCCGCCGAGGCGCCCGCCGTGGCAATCCCCGCCTCGGCCCCAGTCGCCGCCCGTATCTCCCGACACGCAGCCGCCTGCATCTGCATCATGTCCACACAGGCCAGCGACGCCTCTTGCATCGCCTGCATCACCTCCGGCGCCATCCGACCGCCCGACAGCCGGGTCACGGTGCCGCAGGCGTTGATGACGGTGGGGATGCCCAAAACATCGTAGATCAAGGCGAGTCTTCTTTTTGTGAACAAAAAGAAGCAAAAAAACTTTTCATCCATTGGAGATTCCGGAGTCCCCGCACCTCCGCTGTTCCAAGGCGAATAAGAGTTTTTTGCTTCTTTTTTGCAAAAAAGAAGTGCTTGCTCATGCTGCCCTCGCCATCTGCTTGCCCCGCAGCATATCGGCGCATTTTTCGCCGATCATGATGCAGGCGGCATTGGTGTTGCCCGAGACCAGGGTCGGCATGATCGAGCCGTCCGCGACCCGCAGCCCTTCGATGCCGTGCACCCGCAGCTGGTCGTCCACCACCGCCATGGTGTCATGCCCCATCTTGGCGGTGCCGACTGGGTGATAGATCGTGCCGCCATAGGCGCGGGCATAATCCAGCCATTCCGCGTCGCTCTGCACCCCCGGCCCCGGCAGGTATTCGCTGGCGATATACTGCTGCATCACCGGCTGCTCGCCGATCCGCCGCCCCAGTTTCAGCCCGGCGATCAGCGTCGCGCGGTCGAGTTCGGTGGACAGGTAGTTGGGGTGGATCGCCGGCGGCGCCTTGGGGTCGGTGGATTTCAGCAGCAGTTCGCCGCGACTTTCCGGGCGAATCTGGCAGACGTTCTGGGTGAAGCCGGAGAATTTGTGCAGCCCCTCCGAGGGCCGATCCGCCGAGAAGCCGATGAAATGGAACTGCACGTCCGGCGAGGCCAGTTCCGGCCGTGTCTTGGTGAAAATCCCCACTTGCCCGGCGCTGGCGGTCAGCGGCCCGCCGCGGGTCAGCAGATACTGCAACCCCATCTTGGCCATGCGGAAATTGCTCATCATGATGTCGTTCACCGTGATGGGCTGGGTGCATTTGTAGACAAACCGCACCTGGTAATGGTCCTGCAGGTTGCGCCCGACCCCTGGCAGGTCCTGCGTCACCGCCACCCCCATATCGGTCAGGTGCTGTGCCGGCCCGATGCCCGACAGCATCAGCAGTTGCGGCGAATTCACCGCCCCGCCGCACAGGATCACCTCGCGCGTCGCCTGCACCGTCGCACTCTGGCCAGCCTGGTCGAACGCCACCCCCACCGCCCGCTTGCCGGCGAACAGCACACGCTGCGCCAGCGCATGGGTGATCACCCGCAGGTTCGGCCGCTTCATCGCCGGCTTCAGGAACGCCCGCGCCGCCGAGCAGCGCCGGCCGTTGCGGATGGTGGTCTGGTAGTAACCCACCCCCTCCTGCTGATGGCCGTTATAGTCGTCGTTGCGCGGAATGCCGATCTCGGTCGCCGCCTGCATATAGGCTTCCGACAGCGGATTGGGATCGTTGAAATCGGTGACCGTCAGCGCCCCGTCGCGCCCATGCAGCCCATCCGGGTCGGCGCCGATCCGCCCCTCGGAGCGCTTGAAATACGGCAGCACATCGTCGAACCCCCAGCCGACATTGCCGGCCTGCCGCCACTGGTCGTAATCCGCCGGCTGGCCGCGCACATACAGCAGCCCGTTGATGCTCGACGAGCCGCCCAGCACCTTGCCGCGCGGCCAGAAAATCTTGCGCCCGCCCAGGCCGGGGTCCGGCTCGGTCTCGTAGCACCAGTTCACCCCGGGGTCGGCGATGGTCTTGCCGTAGCCGATTGGGATATGGATCCAGATGTTGCGGTCCGGCCCGCCGGCCTCCAGCACCACCACCTTCACCGAGGGGTCTTCGCTCAGGCGGGCGGCCAGCACGCAGCCAGCCGAGCCGGCGCCGACCACCACATAATCCGCCTCGATCGTCTCCATCGCGGTCCCTCCGTTGCCACAGCCTGCCTCACCATCCAGGATGAGGCCATGGGCAGGATGAGGCCATGAGAGACGACGCGCCACCAGCAGAAATTCTCGCCGCCCTCCGGCGCATGGGTCTGTGGCACGGCGGCGCGGTGTCCGGCGAGGCGCTGACCGGCGGGGTGTCCTCGGATATCTGGCGGATCGACCTGCCGTCCGGCCCGGTCTGCGTCAAGCGCGCGCTGGCCAAACTGAAGGTCGCCGCCGACTGGCGCGCCCCGGTCGGCCGCAACCGCTACGAGGCCGCCTGGATGCGGGCCGCCGACACCGCGGTGCCGGGCGCCACCCCGGCCCTGCTCGGCCAGGACGAGCAGGCCGGCGCGCTGGCGATGCAATTCCTGCCTGCCGCCTCGTACCCGCTGTGGAAGAGCCAACTCCGCGACGGCCATGCGGATTCGCGATTCGCCGAGTCGGTCGGCGTTCGACTCGGTCGAATCCACGCTGCCACCGCCGCCGACTCGTCACTCGCCGCCGCCTTCCCGACCGACTCGATCTTCTACGACATCCGCCTGGAGCCCTACCTGCTGGCCACCGCGGCTGCCCACCCCGACCGCGCCGACGCCTTGCGCGCCCTGGTTGCCACCACCCAGGCCAACAAACACGCGCTGGTGCACGGCGACGTCAGCCCGAAGAACATCCTCGCCGGCCGCGACGGCCCGGTGTTCCTCGACGCCGAATGCGCCTGGTGGGGCGACCCGGCCTTCGACCTCGCCTTCTGCCTCAACCATCTGCTGCTGAAATGCCTGTGGACGCCGCCGGCCACCCAGGGCTTCCTGGCCTGCTTCGCCGCCCTGGCCGCCGGCTACCGCCCGCATATCGCCTGGGAGCCGCCAGCCGCGCTGGAAGCCCGCGCCGCGCATCTGCTGCCCGGCCTGCTGCTGGCGCGGGTGGACGGCAAGTCGCCGGTCGAATACCTCAGCACCGACGCCCAGCGCGACCATGTCCGCCACGCCGCCCGCGCCCTGCTCGCCGCCCCGGTCCAGCACCTGGACCAGATCGCCGCCGCCTGGACCCAGGAGCTTGCCCGATGAGTGAGAACGAGATCGTCTACCTGCACGGCCGCCGCGTCTGGGACAGCCGTGGCCGCCCGACCGTGGAGGCCGAGATGCTGCTGTCCGGCGGCGCGGTCGGCCGCGCCATCGCCCCGGCCGGCGCCTCCACCGGCTCCGGCGAGGCGCTCGACCTGCGCGACGGCGGCACCGCGTTCGGCGGCTACGACGTCACCAAAGCGCTGGCCAGCATCAACGACGATATCACCGAGGAAGTGCTCGGCCGCGACGCCGCCGACCAGGCCGGGCTGGACGCCGCGATGATCAAGCTGGACGGCACCGAGGCGCGCACCAAACTCGGCGCCAACGCCATGCTCGCCGTCTCGCTGGCCGCCGCCCACGCCGTCGCCGCCGAAGCCGGCCGCCCGCTGTATCGCCATCTCGGCGGCCCCGACGCCACGCTGCTGCCGCTGCCGCAAATCCAGATCTTCGGCGGCGGCGCGCATGCCGGCAGGCGGGTCGATATCCAGGATTTCATGGTGATGTGCCCGGCCGCCACCAGCTTCGCCCAGGCGCTGGACTGGACCGCCGAGGTCTACCGCGCCGCCGGCCAGTTGATGGCCGAGGCCGGCAGCCTGCAAGGTGTCGCCGACGAAGGCGGCTGGTGGCCGGCCTTCGCCACCAACGAACAGGCGCTGGAAATGCTGGTCCGCGCCATCGAGCGCGCCGGCTACACCCCCGGCGAGCAGATCGCCATCGCGCTGGACATCGCCGCCAGCGAGTTCGGCGCCAAAGGCCGCTACAAGCTCGGCCTGGAAGAGCGCGAACTGGACAGCGACGGCATGGTGGAAATGCTCGCCGGCTGGGTGGAGCGCTACCCGATCGTCTCCATCGAGGACCCGCTGGCCGAGGACGACGCCGCCGGCTTCGCCACCTTCACCCGCGCCGTCGGCCAGAAAATCCAGATTGTCGGCGACGATTTCCTGGTCACCGACGCCGCCCGCATCCGCAGCGCCGCCGCCCAGGGTGCCGCCAACACTGTGCTGATCAAGCCCAACCAGCGCGGCACCCTCACCGAGACCAAGGCCGCCTGGGACGCCGCGAAGGAGTGCGGCTACGCCGGCATCGTCTCCGCCCGCTCCGGCGAGACCGAGGACACCACCATCGTGCACCTGGCGATCGGCTGGGGCACCGGCCAGTTGAAGGTCGGCAGCTTCGCCCGCAGCGAGCGGATGGCGAAATGGAACGAGGTGCTGCGCATCGAGGAAGCCATGGGCCACACCGGCCACTTCCCCGGCGGCAGCGTACTCGGCCGCAGCAAGCCGTGAGGGTCGTCTTCCACTACGCCGCCGGCCCGGCGCTGGCCGCCCGCCTCGCCGCCCTGCCCGGCCTTGAGGTTACGGTCTGCGCCGAGCACGACCACCCTGCCCTGCTCGCCGCCATCCGCGACGCCGAGGTGCTGTGGCATGTGCTCAGCCCCTGCACCGCCGAGCTGATCGCCGCCGCGCCAAAGCTGCGGCTGATCCAGAAGATCGGCGTCGGCGTCAACACCATCGCGCTGGACGCCGCCGCCACCCGCGGCATCCCGGTGTGCAACCTGCCCGGCACCAACGCCCCGGCGGTCGCCGAACTCACCCTGCTGCTGATGCTGGCCACCCTGCGCCGCCTGCCCGCCTTCGACGCCGCCCTGCGCGCCGGCCAATGGGCGCCGACGCCTGCCACCCAGGACGCGCTGGGCGAACTTGGCGGCCGCACCGTCGGCCTGGTCGGCCACGGCGCCGTGCCGCGCGCACTGGCCCCGATGCTGCGCGCCATGGGCTGCCGCATCCTCTACACCGCGCCCACCGCGAAGCCCGACCCGATCGGCGCCTACCGCACCCTGCCCGCGCTGCTCGGCGAATCCGACATCGTCTCGCTGCACCTGCCGCTGACTCCGGCCACCGAGAATCTGATCGACGCCGCCGCGCTGGCGCGCATGAAACCGGGCGCAATTCTGATCAATACCGCACGCGGAGGGCTCGTGCATTCGAATGCACTGCGCGATTCCCTGCAAAAAAACCACCTTTCCGCCGCTGGACTCGACGTTTTCGCGGAAGAACCGGCACGCCCCGACAACCCGCTGTTCGCCCTGCCCAACGTCGTCGTCACCCCGCACATCGCCTGGCTCACCACCGCCACCTTCGACCGCAGCCTCGCACTCGCCGCCGAAAACTGCCGGCGCCTCGCCGCGGGTGAGGCGTTGTTGCATCGGGTGCAGTGAGGCAAGCGTGTTCTTTTTTGCAAAAAAGAACCAAAAAATCTTTCATCCGCCTTGCAACAGCGATGAGGTGGAGACGCCGGAGTCTCCACCTCATCGCTGTTGCAAGGCGGATGAAAGAGCGTCTTTTTTTCACAAAAAGAAGACTTTCTCCCCTGGCTTCCGGCGCTCCCGAATCGAGCGTAAACTGATCCGGATGAGCAAGCAGACCTCCACTTGGCAATCCGGCGAGTTGCGCACCCTCGGCAGCATCTCCGGGGCGCATTTCGTCAGCCATTTCCACATGATGGTGTTTCCGCCGCTGTTCGTGCTGCTGCAGGCGCGCATGGGGGTGGATTTCATCCAGCTTGGCCTGGTGATCACCGTCTACAGTGTGGTGTCCGGGTTGTTCCAGGCGCCAACCGGCTTTGCGGTGGATCGTTACGGCGCCCGTCTGGTGCTGCTGATCGGGCTGCTGGTCGGTGGCGGTTCGTTCATCCTGTTCGGCCTGACGCTGTCGTATCCCTGGATGCTGGTCGCCGGCGCCATCGCCGGGCTGGCCAATTGCACCTATCACCCCTGCGACTACGCCATCCTGTCGGGTGGCATCGGCGAGGCGCGGATGGGCCGGGCGTTCTCCATCCACACTTTCGCCGGCTATCTCGGCGGCGCGCTCGCGCCGTTCGCGATGCTGCTGATGGTGAACTGGCTGGGTCTGTCGGGTGCGATCCTCGCCGCCGGGATGCTCGGGCCGCTGGCCGCCATCCCGCTGCTGCTGCTGCGCGACGCGCCGGCGCACGGGCATGCCGCACGCCGTGCAGCGCCGGTGTCGACGCGGACCCTGCTGACCCCGGCGGTGGTGTCGCTGATCGTGTTTTTCGCGGTGCTGGCGATGTCGAGCAGCGGCATCAGCAACTTCTCGGTGGTGGCGCTGCATCAGTTGTGGAACGTCGCGCTTGGCATGGCCAATGCGTCGCTGACCGCCTTCCTGCTGATGAGCGCGTTCGGCGTGCTGGCCGGCGGCATCGTCGCCGACCGTACCGCCCGGCATGGCGAGGTGGCGGCGATCGGCTTCGGGCTGAGCGCATTGCTGATCCTGGCGGTCGGCATGCTGCGGCTGCCCGATCTCGCGCTGCTCGCCACCATGGGCGCCGCCGGCTTCTGCTCCGGCATCATCATGCCGTCGCGCGACATGCTGGTGCGCGCCTCCGCCCCCAAGGGCGCCGAGGGCCGGGTGTTCGGCATTGTCTCCACCGGCTTCAACATCGGCGGCATCTTCGGCCCGATGCTGTTCGGCTGGGTGATGGATCGCGGCCTGCCGTTCTGGGTGTTCGGCGGCTCCGTGGTGTTCATGCTGGCCACCTGCGTGCTGGCACTGGCCACCGAACGCCGGCCCCGCCCGGTCGCCGCCGAATAACCCCCCGCACAGGAGCATCCGCATGGCCCGTATCGGCATCATGGTCACCTTCACCGTCAAGCCCGGCTGCTGGGAGGCGTTCAACGCCCATATTCGCACCCACGCCGCCGCCACGCTGGACGAGGAGCAGGGCTGCGAGGCGTTCGACGTGTTCCAACCGCTGGACGCCGCCGGCAAGCCGGACCACAGCCGCATCATGCTGTGCGAAATCTACACCGACATGGCGGCGTTTGACGCCCATCGCGCCAACCCGCGCATGCCCAGCGTCGCCGCCGGCTCGAAGGACCTGCTGTCGGGGCGCGAACTGACCGTCTGCGAACTCGCCTGACGCCATCGCACACGCGCCCGTGTAGCCAGGCGCGGACACAAGCGCGTGTGAGCCGGTATCGGTCTGATCGGCGTCATGTATGGTTCGGTTTCCAATCCATCGGAGGCCGATATGACTGCGATGACCGTCGTGACCGATTCCAACGGCAAGAAATTCCGCATCTACAAGCAGAAGACCCAGGTCACCTGCGGCCCGGCGTGCTGCCTGATCCTGTGGGCCAACGTCTACAACAAGGACCCTTCGGCCGATGAAGGCGGCGTCATCACGCTGTCCAAGCTGTTCCCCAAGCCGTGGAACATGGTCACCGGCGCCGAGATCAACAATCTCAGCCGCGTGCTGGCCAACATGGCGGTGCGCAACACGGTCTCGGTCTGCGCCGACGTCCAAAGCCTGCGCCAGACGCTGCATCGCAAGGTGCAGACCAACAAGCCGGCAATTGCCTTCGTCGCGTGGGAGGAGACCAGCGGCAAGGTGATCGGCCATTTCGTGGTGGTCGGCGCCGCCGACGGCATCGCTGACAAATACACCATCCTGGACCCGTATTACGGGCTGCAGGAGATGGGCGGCCAGCCGTACTACTATCCGGCCACCACCGAGCCCGATCCTCCGTCGCTGAAATTCACCGGCGCGATCCTCACCGTGGACTGATCGCGCCGGCGAACCAGGAGTGCGATGCCAGAGGTGGCTCGGTTATTCGCTACAGCGTTACGGTCCTGTTAGGTGGATCTCCTGCCGGTTGATACGCACGTCATTCCGGCGCCGCGGCCCCGCGCAGAGAGGGCGTAGCCCGACCGGGGCGGGGCCACGGCGCCGGTGGCACTTTCATGCTGCCACGCGCTGCGGCGCATGGTCGAGATAGGCTTGCTCCGGCGTTCTTGCCCCCAGGCTCGAATGCGGCCGGCGGGCATTGTAGAAATCCAGATACCGCCCGAGCGAGGCACGTGCATCCCTCACGCTGTCGTAGGCGCGCAGATACACCTCCTCGTATTTCACCGAACGCCACAGCCGCTCGACGAACACGTTGTCCCGCCAGGCGCCCCGCCCATCCATGCTGATCGTGATCTTCTGGTCCTGCAGTAACCCGGTGAAGGCCAAGCTGGTGAATTGGCTCCCCTGGTCCGTGTTGAAAATCTCCGGCTTGCCGTGGTGTGCCAGCGCTTCGTTCACCGCCTCCAGGCAGAACTCCGTCTCCAGCGTGATCGACAGCCGCCAGGCCAGAACCCGCCGGCTGAACCAATCCACCACCGCCGCCAGATAGACGAAGCCACGCGCCATCGCGATGTAGGTGATGTCCATCGCCCAGACCTGGTTCGGCCGATCCACCACCAGCCCGCGCAGCAGATACGGGTAGATCTTGTGGCCTGGCGCGGGTTTGGACGTGTTCGGCCGGCGATACAGCGCCTCGATGCCCATCCGCCGCATCAGCGTCGCCACCGCCAGCCGGCCGATCACCACGCCCTCGGCGTGCAGCAGGTCGCGCAGCATCCGGCTGCCCGCGAAGGGATGCTCCAGGTGCAGCGCGTCAATCCGGTGCATGATCGCCAGCCGCGCCGGAGGCACCGGGCGAGGCAGGTAATAGACGCTGCTCCGGCTCAGCCGCAGCAGCGACGCCTGCTGTGTGAGCGGCAGGGCATGGACGCGGTCGATCATCGCTTTGCGCTCAACAGGCCGGCTTTGCTGAGCGCGCCGGACAAAAAATCCTTCTCCAGCGTCAGCTCCCCGATCTTGGCATGCAGCACTTTCAAGTCGACCACGGGCACAGCATCAGACGCCGCAGCGCCGGAACCGAAGACCCCGGCCGCCCCCTCCTGCAACTGCGCCTTCCAGGCCGTGATCTGGTGCGGGTGCACATCAAACAGCTTGGCCAGCTCCGCCAGTGTCCTCTCGCCCTTGATCGCCGCCAACGCCACCTTCGCCTTGAAACCCGCGCTGTGCGTCCGTCGTGTTCGCTTCGTCATGTTCGCTCCTGGTCCGCGGCAACATCGCCGCTGTCAGGCAGGAAAGCCACCTATCGACCTGTCCGAATTTCCCGAACCACCTCTGATCTCCAACACGCCATCCATCCACACACCTCAGCGGCCGCCTTAAGGAGCTACTTACGGCGGCAGGAGGCTCAAACTCAGACGGCCTTCGGCGGAGGGATACCTCGGCGCCGTGGTGGTCGTCACATTGGCGCGCGGCAGGTAACCACGGCCGCTACACTCTGTTACGAATGGACAACATCCATTGTGGCGATAGTTGGCGGAGGGGTCAGTCGCCGCGGATTTTCCGCAGCGCGGCGTGGTACTGCTCTGCCGCCAGCGCCACCTGCCCCAGGTTATAGTGGCGTTCCGCGACACCCTGGCTGACGCCGAGGAGGGCAGCTGCCGCGGCGGGCCGATCCGGGCTGGCGATCGGTGCGATGGTGCCGACAGAGCGGCGGAAAGTGTGGCTGCCGAAGCCTTCGGGGGTCAGTTCACGCGACGCGCGGCGGATCATGCGGTCGATGCTCAGGAGCGTGAACGGGCCACCACCCTCCACCACCGAGACCGGCCCCTGCCGGCGACCTACGCCGAAGGCCGGCCGGACCTCGTTGACATAGCGGTCAATATAGGGTGCCAACCGATCCGGTAGCCCGTAGCCCAGGTGGCGCTCGTTCTTCATATCCGCCGCAGCAAGCTCGAGCCGCCAGCCGTTGTCGCAGCTGATCAGGTTGGTGCCGAGCTGCAGGGCCGCCATGCTGCCGATCCGCAGCCCCCGTGCGGCGAACAGCGCGATGATCAGGCCATCGCGGTAGGCCGCCCGATGCGCCGGGCTGGCCGGGTCACCGGCTGCGGCATCCATCCGCCGCAGGCCCCATTCGAGCAGCTCGAGCGAGTGGAACACCTTGAACACCCGCGTCGGGCTGCCGAGGATGCAGGGCAATGGCATTTCAGAAGATTGCCAGGAGGCGGGTGAGGTAGGCGTTATCC